>NZ_JBNYXW010000005.1:0-317084 GCF_051380875.1 Janthinobacterium woesei | reverse complement strand
CCCAGCTCCATGCTGAATGAAACAACTGTAAACCTCGCTTCCGCACCGGACCGGTTTCAGGTGATAAACCGGCCAAGATAGTTGTCGTCTACCGGCCAAGATAATTGTCGCTCACCATGAGGCCGAACGCGAGCGGCCGCCAAGGGCCCAGGGTGCCCGGAACAAGCAATGTCGTCCCCTCGCCCGAGGACTGCGCCACATGTTGGACAAAATCAACCTGGAGGACGGCTTCTTGCCCTGAAATTATGCAAAGCAGATCACATATGCTTCAAAACACGGGGCTCTCCAGCGGGATGGCATCATCTGACAAAATGACGGCCGGTTCAAAGAGGCTCAGACAAGAACATTGCCAAAAAAATTTCGACAGAAAAATGAGCACTTTGACAAAAGTGCCGCCGCGTTTTGTCGCACATGCAAGACATATCACAATCTGTCACAATTCGGTAACACTTGGATTGTCCAGCAGCATATAATTAGTACATAGATAGAATTTGCGGCCCGTTTTCGCCTTGAAGAATGACGTACAGATCTTGAGCATCCAGTTAAGATTATAATTAATGGCGCATGCCAATAAAATATCTTCATGTAAATGATATACTGTTACCATAATTAAAACATAGTTTTCATTATATATTTTTATCGCATGGCGTCTGTCGATGTGATCAAAACTGCCCATAGTATACGTTTTGGATCGCACTATTAATCAGCTAATATCCAGGCTTAAGACGGGATATGAAATTGAGCGCCAGCGCCAGTAAGACTAGTATGCACTGCGTTTGCAACCTAAGAAATTTGACTGCCGAAGTCATCAATTCAATTTACTGATCTTTCATTCCTGATTTCTGAAGAATTTCTGGGTAGCAGATGAAAAAACAAAATAGACCTGATTTTACTTAGAGAATTTATGGAAAAATATAGCGTCACGGAAGAGGAAGCAAGCGTTCACGACGAAAATGAATTTGATGTAACTGAATTCATCGGTGTTCTGTGGCGTTCACGCGCCTTGATTGTGGGTAGCACTGTCATCATTACGGCGCTGTGCATGTCTGGCGCTATTTTCTTTGACAAATACAAAAGTGACGGCTTTCTGCAATTCGGCGGCGCCATTCCCGAGCGAGTTCCCCTCAAAACCAAGGATCCGGAACCGGACCCAGCGCCCGGAATCATGCTTTCTGACTACAAGCGTTATTCGGCGGCATTCAGTACGAGTGAACGCTTTAGCGAATACATCAAACAAAAAAAACTGGAAGCTGAACCTGATGTAATCGCGCTACGCAAAGTTTTTGCTTCACGCAATGGCATCGGAAAAATAATAGAGCCGGTCTATCCATTCACCAAACTTGATGCCAAAGAACTGTTAAATAATGCAAAGGAAGGTGATAACAATGTAATTGCCCTGCAGATCAGTTACACTGCGGACAACGCCGATGGTGCGCAACATACCGTGGCACTATTGGGAAAATATGCGGTCGATACCATAATTTACATGATTTATTCCGACATGCTGCGCTTTAAAAGCGCCGAACTTGCCACAAAAATCACCAAACTCGACAATACGATCATCGAGAACAAAGAGAAACTGGCGCTATTCCGTCGTAAGGGAGTCAACCTGAAGAAAATCGTCGCGCGCTATCCAGACTCGTCCAGCCAGGCATCGCGCCAACTTGTCTCGGTGACGGAAGAAACCGCGCGCTACCTTTCCCCCGCTACACAATTGATGACCAGCGAAGTGGAAAGCGACGAGGCGAATGAGGCAATCTACAAGGCCAAGCGCGAACAGATTCAATATGGCATTCTTAGCGAATATTATGATCATGCCAAAATGCTGGTCGACAGTAACAAGTCGGGCGAGATGATATTGCAGGGCCTGGAACCCATCAAGCAAAGCATCTTTAAAGACAAGGATCTGAAAGATGAAACAATCAAGCAAGTCTATAACCTGATCACCATCGAAAACGAGAAGGCAATCAACTTGTATTTGAACAAGACACGCTTTATCGCCGGCCCAAGCTACCCGGAACACCGCTCGACGCGCCTGTCGATTGCCTTGGGAGTGAGTTTGCTGGCAGGCCTGTTCTTCTCAATCGGACTGGCTCTTGGCCGCAAGTGGTGGCGCGATAACAGCCTGAAACTGCAAGGCTGACCACCGCAAGAGAACAGTTTTGCACAATAAAAAATGCCTGAGTAATTATTACTCAGGCATTTTTTTCACCCCGGCATTACCGGGACGTACCATCAGGACTTCAGCAAGCCACCCAGCAATGCCGCTACCTTCTGCTTCGGCTTGGGCACCACGGGTGCCATGCTGCTGGCGGCCGGGGCCGCCACTTTGGCTGGCTCATACGGCTTCAGGAACCACGGGTCAACCTTGTCGCGGCGCGGGCCTGCAGCGAATGCAGGACGACTGCTGCGCTCTGGCGGACGGCTTGAGGAACGCACATCGGCATCCGGCGTGTGTCGCGCCGGACGCGCCTCGCCGCCTTCGGTACGGCGTGGCGGACGGCGTTCGCTGTCGCCGCTACGGGCAGGCGCAGGCGAAAAGCCAGCCAGCTCACCACGCCTGATGCTTTGCTTGATGAGCTTTTCGATATCGGTCAGCAAGCGCTCGTCCTTGTCCGAATAGATCGAGATGGCGTCGCCCGAGGCACCCGCACGGCCCGTGCGGCCGATACGGTGCACATAATCTTCCGCGTTGTACGGCAGGTCGAAATTGATGACGCAAGGCAAGTCGGAAATATCCAGGCCGCGCGCGGCCACGTCAGTGGCGACCAGCACATCGATCTCGCCCTTCTTGAACGCTTCCAGCGCCGCCATGCGCTCCTGCTGGCTCTTGTCTCCATGAATGGCGGTAGCGCTCATGCCTTCCTGTTCCAGCACGCGGGCCAGCCGCGACGCGCCGATCTTGGTATTCGAGAAAACAATAACTTGCTTCAGGTCGCGCTGGCGCAACAGATGGGCCACCAGGGCATGCTTCTGGTCTTCCGGCACCTTGTAGACCACTTGCGTGACCTTGTCGGCCGTCTGGTTGCTGCGCGCCACTTCGATCATCAGCGGATCGTTGAGGAAAGTGCCAGCCAGCTTCTTGATTTCTGACGAGAACGTGGCCGAGAACATCAGGTTCTGGCGTTGTTTCGGCAGCAAATTGATGATGCGCTGCAAGTCTGGCAAGAAGCCCATGTCCAGCATGCGGTCCGCTTCATCCATGACCAGCATCTGCACTTGCCCCAGGCTGATGTTCTTTTGCTCGATATGGTCGAGCAAACGGCCTGGCGTGGCAATGACGATTTCCACTCCGCCACGCAGGGTGACGGTTTGCGGCTTCATGTCCATGCCGCCGAAGACGACCGTCGAGCGCAGCGGCGTGTGCTTGGCGTAGGCTTTGACGTTTTCGGCCACCTGCACGGCCAGTTCGCGCGTCGGCGTGAGGATCAGTGCACGCACCGGATGGCGGGCAGGCGACATGCTGCTGCTGGCATGCGCCAGCAGCAACTGGATGATCGGCAGCGAGAACCCGGCTGTCTTGCCGGTCCCCGTCTGCGCGGCACCCATCACGTCGCGGCCTTGCAGCACCACCGGAATGGCCTGCTCCTGGATCGGCGTCGGGTGAGTATAGCCCTGCTCGGTCAAGGCACGCAGGATCTCCGGGGCCAGGCCAAAATCGGCAAAACTCACGGTGGGGGCAGCAATAGAGGCAGGAGGTGCAACGGGTGCCGCTGCGATGGCAATCACCGCGTCAGTGGCGATCGCCGGACTAGGCGTAGGAGTCGTTTCAGTTTCAGACATAAATTTTCTGGTGTGCCTCCGCACTGCGGAAGCCAGCTTTCTCAATAAACAACATTTCGGGGCGCAGACAGCTTCGTTTTGCAAGCCATAGATCATTGCTCTTGCGGCACCTCTGTGCTCCGGGACATGCTGTACGGCGAGTGCGGGAGCGTTGAGGAGGTGTGCTACGATGGCGGCGGAGATCGCGCCGGCGGAACATCGCGCGCAGAAGATACAATATCAGTGCTGTAAACGATACCCTAATTCACCGCAACTGTACACGGAAACCGTGTTTTTTGAGCAAAAACCGTTCCAGCAAGCATCGGCAGCAATACCGTATGATGCTTGGTTCCGCCGCCCTTCCCCGCCACCATGCCCAGCCAGCCCTTTTCCCTCGATCCACAGCCGCAGGCACCCGCCAGGCCAGGCAATGACGAATGCTGCCACAGCGGCTGCACCTTTTGCGTGCTGGAAATGTACCAGGAAGACCTGGCCGCCTATGAAGACGCCCTGCGGGCGTGGCAGCAGCGCCAGGACGCGGCGGCCACGCCTGCCGCCAAACGCATCAAAAAGCCCCGCAAGAGCGCTTAAAAGCTTTCCCACTCATCGGCTGGCGCGGCAGAGCGCGTGGCGCTGGCCAGTTTACGCGGCGCCATCGCGGGCGCTGCCACGGGCGCCAGCTTCACGGCTGGCCGCGGTGCGCGCACGCCAGCGCTAGCGGCATCGAGCTTGAAGATGCTGACCACTTCGCTCAGGCTGGCCGCCTGCTCCTGCATCGATTCTGCCGCCGCAGCCGCCTCTTCCACCAGGGCCGCATTTTGCTGCGTCACCTGGTCCATCTGGGCAATCGCCTGGTTAACCTGCTCGATGCCGGCGCTCTGCTCGTTGCTGGCGGCCGTGATTTCGCTCATGATGTCCGTCACGCGCGTAATGCTGGCAACGATGTCATCCATCGTGCGGCCCGCCTGACCCACCAGTTTTGAGCCTGCCTCGACCTTCTCGACCGAATCACCGATCAACACCTTGATATCCTTGGCCGCTGCGGCAGAGCGTTGCGCCAGGTTGCGCACTTCGGTGGCCACCACGGCAAAGCCGCGGCCCTGCTCTCCGGCGCGGGCCGCTTCGACGGCAGCATTCAGTGCCAGGATATTGGTCTGGAAAGCAATACCGTCGATGACGGCGATGATGTCGACGATCTTGCGCGACGAGGCATTGATCGATGCCATCGTGTCCACCACTTCGCTGACGACCTTGCCGCCCTCGACGGCGATGCTCGACGAGGTCAGCGCCATGGTGTTGGCCTGGCGCGCATTGTCCGCATTCTGCTTCACGGTCGAGGTCAGCTCTTCCATCGACGAGGCCGTTTCTTCCAGCGAACTGGCCTGCTGTTCCGTACGCGACGACAGGTCCTGATTGCCGGCGGCGATCTGGCTCGATGCCGTCGCGATGGTATCGGTGCCGCTGCGCACCTGGCCCACCAGACTCTGCAGGCTGGCGTTCATGTCTTTAAGGGCTAGCATCAATTGGCCCGTTTCATCTTGCGAATGGACAACAATGTGCGCCGTCAAGTCACCCGCTGCCACACGGCGCGCCACGCCGACTGCTTCGATCAGCGGACGCGAGACGCTGCGCGCCACCCACAGGGCCAGCAGCATGCCAACCACCACGATGCCCACCAGCAAACCGATCAGGCTGGCGCGCGATGCCGCATAGGTGGCATCGGCGCTGGCGCTAGACAGCGCGCCACCGTCTGCGTTGATCTTTACCAACTTGTCCAGCACCTCCATCATCTCCGTCATGGCCTTGGCCGATTGACCCACGGCCAGCGCGCGCGCCTCTTCCTTTTTCATTTCGCGCGACAGGCTCACCATGGTCACGTGCAAACGCATGAATTCCTGGTTCAGCAACAAGAAATGATCGAAAGCCTGCGTCTCGGACGGCTCGGAGATGAGCGAACGGTACTTGTCGCCATCCGCCTTCAACTTGGCCAGGGTGGCCACCATGCGCTGCTCATTGAGCGCCATGTCGGCATCCTGCTCGCCTAATATATGGGCCAGCTCCCAGCGGCGAAAATCCCCTACATCATTACGAATAGACATGGCCGCTTGTACGCTGGGCAACCAATTATCCGACAACTTGGTCGATGCATCATTAAGGCGTGCCATGGAAAAAATTGCCGACACACCGAGTGCCACGGTCAACAACAGCACGGCGCCAAACGTCAAAATCAGCTTGGTGGCAATTTTCAGATCAAAAAACCATTTCATGCGGTGCTTCCTTCATTAATCAAACGGGGTAGGACAGGCGCAGACACCGGCAAGGGCGGCACGGCCATGGGCGCAAGTTGACAGGCGGTGAGGACAGAAAACCCGAATGGAGAAGCCGTCCGTGATGGCACTGCATTCTGAAACGCAAGTCAAATTTCCGCAATGCAACATACTATCACCGCAGGTCCCGGACATAGAATGGTTTGATCGCCTCATGCGGCTAAAGTTCGCTTGATGCGGGCATCGTGTCGCATTTTGGCCAAACCACTGTTATTTTCTCCAAGGGAAAAAGAAAGACCTGGCGTAGGAGTCGGATGACACGAGGCAATGTTCCTAGCCTACATAAGCGCGTCGGCTCATCTGATGTCGGCGAACGCAGCATCGTCTTATAGTGGATACAACACTCAGCACAACGCTAGCAAGCCAGAAGCGCAGCGCCATCCAACAAAATCAGAAGAAGAGGCCATATCATGTACAAAGCTTATAGCAATCTGACCCCAGCAACGAACACCTCCGCCCTGCATGATTGGCAGGCAGCCCCGGTAACAACGCCGGCCACGCCCATGATCAGCATCACGGGTGCGCAACAGAACGAATTGCTGCGCGCCCTGTCGCGCACCGACCTGGAACGCCTGTTTTGCCAGTTGGAACTGGTCGCCCTGCCCGCCGGCAAGCATCTGTTCGACTGCGGCGGCAAGATTGAATTCACGTACTTTCCCACCAATGCCATCGTTTCCCTGCTGTATGTGATGGAAGACGGCGCCACCACGGAAATCGCCGTCGTCGGCCGCGAAGGCGTCACTGGCGTGGTGCTGTACGAAGCCGAGCGCGCCACCTGCACGGCTATCGTGCAAAGCGCCGGCTACGGCTACCGCCTGAAAACGGCCTTCCTGCGCGAAGTGTTCCAGGAAGGCGGCGCACTGGCACAATTGCTGATGCGCTACACCAGCGCCATGTTTGCGCAAATGGCGCAGAACGTAGTGGGTGGCCGCCATTGCAGCATCGAGCAAAAACTGTGCCGCTGGCTGCTCGACCGCCTCGACCGTTCGCAGTCGAACGAATTGAAGGTCACGCAGGACACTATGGCTAACATGCTGGGCGTACGCCGCGAAAGCGTCACCGTCACGGCGCGCAAGCTGCAGGACGAAGGCCTGATCCAGTACCGCCGCGGTACCGTCGAAGTGCTGGACCGCGAAGGCCTGGAAGTGGCGGCCGGCAATTGCTACAAAGCAGCGCGAGCCGGCTTCGAACAATTGCGCAGCGGCATCAGCGCCCACAATTAAGAAACCCAACCACGCCAGAGTATGTCCCCTTAAAAGCACGCTGCGGCGTGCTTTTCCATGTGCCCCGAGCGAGCGCCCTGGGCGCGTTTAGTGCGCAGCTGGCACGATGCTCTTCCACGAGAAATCGGACGAGTGGCAAGTGGCCGGCAGTCCGACCGGGCCCGCCCAGCGGATTTGATCGCGCGCAAACTCCACCCGTGCGGCCACGGGCGCGCCCGTATGCCGCTGGCAATAACGGCACGCGCAGCCATGCGCATTAACGCCTTCGCCCGTCACCGCGTCACCTCGAAGCACACGGCGCCGCATAAACAGCCGCCTGCCTGCACTACCTTTTCCATTGCCTCTCTTTTGCGCCTGGCTCGTCGGCCAGCACCCGGTACAATCTTGCCATCAACATGTTTCTGACTGAAAGATTCGATGAAAGACATCAATTGCGAAGGCCTGCCGCACATCCGCGTACTGGCAGGCGAAAATAAAGACGGCCCCGTGTACGAAACCCTGCCCGCGCGCCAGATCGACGCGCACGTCTACGAACTGCTGGCCTCGCCGGGACTGACCTTGAACCTGGCGCGCGGCGACATCGTCAATATCGCCGACCCGTTGGCCCCCGCGGAAGTCTTGAAGCGCGGCGGCAACTTCTGCATCCAGATCTACGCCGATGCCCTGGAGCAATCTGCAGTGGACCAGCTCGAACGCGAGGTGCAAGGGCAGCTGGGCGGCACGCTCGATGGCCAGTACAAGGGTAACCTGGCCTTCAGCGTACCGGGACACCACGGCATTTACAGTGTCAATGGTCCCTTCGATGCTTTCCGCGAAGCGACCGGCGTGGAATGGTATTTCGCCAACATCTACGTCAACCTCGACGATGACGATGACGAGACCTTGCTCAACTGGTGGGCGGGGATGTAAGCGGCGCTCAACGCCCCTCGACAATCACTGAATCAACTATATTTACTACGGCTGACATCTCTCAAGGTGGAGGCCAGGCACCCTATCCATGCCCAGCGCGTGAGCGATGGACACTTCCAGGACACCGGGAAAATCCAAAAAGCACGCCAAGTTGTACAAATCGAGGTCGTAGCGCGCATTAGCTGATTGCATGGCCCTGCAAACAAGAGCCCCGTGCATGAGTCGCCATCCAGACTCATCAGTACGTGCTACCATGCAAGATGAATTTACCGCTTTCAAGACATGCCATGAAGTACAAGCTATTCCTGTTTGACCTGGACGATACCCTGCTCGATTTCAGGGCGTCCGAAAAACGCTCATTCATGCACACCATGCACGAACTGGGCCTGCGCGACGGCACCGAGGGGCTGTTCGCCCAGTACCAGGCCATCAACGTCGACCTGTGGAAACGTTTCGAAACAGGCGCCGTGACCAAGGATTTCCTGAAAGTGGAACGCTTCCGCAAATCCTTCCAGGAAAACGCAATCGACCTCGACCCTGAGCTGGCAAGCCGTCTGTATTTGGAATCCTTGCCCGATACGGTCGTGCTCATCGATGGCGCCAGGCAAGTCTGCGAAACTCTGTCGGCCATCGGCGAAGTAGGCATCATCACCAACGGCGTCGAGTCCATCCAGAACCGCCGCATCGCCAGCTCCGGCCTGGGCGACTACATTTCCTTCATCGCCACCTCCGAGGCGTGCGGCCATGCCAAGCCGGACGTGCGCTTCTTCGAGTATGCCGCCAGGATGGCCCGCTCGTTCAGCAAGGACACCTCCGTCATCATCGGCGACAGGCTCGATGCCGACATTCTCGGCGCCAACCGCTACGGCATCGACAGTTGCTGGTTCAATCCGGACCGCTTGGCGAACGCATCGGCAGCCATGCCCACCTATGAAGTGGCCAGCCTGCATGACATCGTGCCAGCGCTAAGCGCGACGCAGGCCAACATGAAACAGGCTTGATCTTAAACAACCGCGCCATCTGAAATGCGCGGAAGTAGCGTGGAAACAGCCAACTTCTCGCGTACCATCAGGACTCCTGCACTCCGATGCGAGCCATGCCGTCCTACACTATTCTGATCACCATCGCAGCGCTGCTCCTGTTCTTTATGCTGGCCGTGCGTCAGACTGCCAGGTCCCGTGCTCCGCTGCGCCTGCAAAGAAAACAAGTCATGACAGCGCGCGAGCAGCAGATGTACAGCCTGCTGCAAACAGCATTGCCGGAGTGCACGGTACTGGCGCAAGTGGCATTTTCCGCACTGGTGACAGCGCAAGGGCGGGCGACGCGGAACCGCTTCGACCGCAAGGTGGCCGATTTTGTCCTGTGCAGCCAGCAACTGAACGTCATTGCCGTGATCGAACTCGACGACCGCAGCCACGCTGGCCGCGAACGCAAGGATCAGGAGCGCGACGCCATGCTCAAGCTGGCCGGCTATGTCACCTTGCGCTACGAAAACTTCCCCACGCAGCAAACGCTGCGCGCCGATATCGAAAAACTGTTAATGCAAAAAGCCGGCGCCCTGCCAGCATAATTGCGGGGCGGCGTTTTAATCGCGCGTCAGCACTTCCAGCAATTCAATTTCGAACAGCAGATTGGAGTTCGGCGGGATCAAACCCACCTGACGCTCGCCGTACGCCAGCTGCGCCGGCACCCACAGCTTGCGCTTGCCACCGGCTTGCATGCCTTGCAAGCCAAATATCCAGCCCTGGATGACCTTATTATTGCTCAAAACACAACGAAAAGGCTCGCCGCGCTGATGCGACGAGTCAAACTCCGTACCATCTTCCAGCCAGCCCCGGTAATGGGCCGTAACCAACGCACCCCGCGCCGCCGCTTTGCCGTCGCCCACAAGAATATCTTCAATTTTCACTTCAGCCATCATCTCGCATCATCCCTCATCACATCGCAATGCCGCGATTGTACGACAGCATGAAAAAAGCCCCGGCAGTCACCCGCCGGGGCTCATTCTATTTGCAGCTAAATTCTGGTGGGCCTCCCGTGAGTCGAACACGGCACCAACGGATTATGAGTCCGCTGCTCTAACCAAGCATGAGCTAGAGGCCCGGGGGACTGCGGCGTGGCGGCGCTGTTGATACCCGCCTCGCGCGGCCGTTTTGGAAACGGACACGCGAGGATAGGGGTATCAAGGGCGCACGTCAAGCCCTATTGGCTTCTAGTTGCCTTCCAAGAAGCTTTTCAGCTTGTCGGAACGCGATGGGTGGCGCAGCTTGCGCAGCGCCTTGGCTTCAATCTGGCGGATGCGCTCGCGCGTCACGTCAAATTGCTTGCCCACTTCTTCCAGCGTATGGTCGGTGGACATTTCGATGCCGAAACGCATGCGCAGCACTTTCGCTTCGCGTGGCGTCAGGGAGTCGAGCACGTCCTTGACCACGCCGCGCATGGACGCGTGCAGGGCGGCGTCAGCGGGCGCCAGGGTGTTGTTGTCTTCGATGAAGTCGCCCAGGTGGGAATCGTCGTCGTCGCCGATCGGCGTTTCCATCGAGATCGGCTCCTTGGCGATTTTCATGATCTTGCGGATCTTGTCCTCGGGCATTTCCATCTTGATCGCCAGGGTGGCCGGATCGGGCTCGGCTCCCGTTTCCTGCAGGATCTGGCGCGAAATGCGGTTCATCTTGTTGATCGTCTCGATCATGTGCACGGGAATGCGGATCGTGCGCGCCTGGTCGGCGATCGAACGCGTGATGGCCTGGCGAATCCACCAAGTGGCATACGTGGAGAACTTATAGCCGCGGCGGTACTCAAACTTGTCGACGGCCTTCATCAGGCCGATATTGCCTTCCTGGATCAAGTCGAGGAATTGCAGGCCGCGGTTCGTGTATTTCTTGGCGATCGAAATAACCAGACGCAAGTTGGCCTCCGTCATTTCGCGCTTGGCCTTGCGCGCCTTCATTTCACCGGCCGCCATCTGGCGATTGATATTGCGCAAGTCCGGCAGCGGCAACACGACTCTCGCCTGCAAGTCGATCAGGCGCTGCTGCAGTTCCTTGACGGTCGGAATGTTACGACCCAGGATGGCGCTGTAGGCGTGTCCTGCGCTGACTTCGCCATCGACCCAGTCGAGGTTGGTTTCATTGCCGGGGAAGACCTTGATGAAGTGGGCGCGCGGCATGCCGCAGCGGTTCACGGCCACGTCGAGGATCTGCTTCTCGATATGGCGCACTTCGTCGACTTGGCCACGCAGGGTATCACACAGCTTTTCCACCACCTTGGCCGTAAAGCGGATGCCCAGCAACTCTTGCGAGATGGATTCCTGCGCCTTGGCATAGGGCTTGGAGTTGTAGCCTTCTTTCTCAAAAGCACGGCGCATCTTGTCGAATTGCTGCGAAATGACGGCAAATTTTTCCAGCGCCGTGCGTTTCAGCGTTTCCAGCTGCTCGGCGGAGAAGCCGGCAGCGCCCGAAGCGTTGGCTTCCTCTTCTTCTTCCTCTTGCTCTTCCTCCGCTTCGCCTTCTTCCTCGTCTTCTTCGACAGGGCCGGCGACAACCGGGGCGGCGGCGACCGGTTCGCTTTCATCGACGAGACCGTCGACGATTTCGTCGATCTTGATCTCTTCGTTGGCGATGCGGTCGGCGGCGGCGATAATCTCGGCGATCGTCACGGGACAGGCGGAAATGGCCTGTATCATGTCTTTCAAGCCATCTTCGATGCGCTTGGCAATCTCGATCTCGCCTTCGCGCGTGAGCAACTCGACCGAGCCCATTTCGCGCATGTACATGCGCACGGGGTCGGTGGTGCGGCCGAAATCGGAGTCGACGGTCGATAGCGCAGCCTCGGCCGCCGCTTCCGCCTCGTCATCGCTGGTGACGACGGCAACGTTATCGGACAACAACAACGTTTCCGCGTCCGGCGCATGCTCGTAGACGGCGATGCCCATGTCATTGAAGGTACCGATGATGCCTTCGATGGCTTCCGGATCGACGATGTTTTCGGGCAAGTGATCGTTGATTTCCGCGTAAGTGAGGAAACCGCGCTCCTTGCCGAACTTGATCAGTGTCTTGAGTTTCTGGCGCCGGCGCTCGAGTTCTTCCTCGCTCGCTTCCGTATCGGACGAAAACGCGTCTTTCAGCAGTGCGCGCTCTTTCGCTTTGCGGTCCTTGGCCTTGGCCTTGTCGACGGCCTTCAGTTCGGCCCGCTCGACGGCGTTCAGCGCGGCGACTTCATCATTTTCTGGCTGGAATTCTTTGGGCTTGCGGCCGCGGCGGCCCGGCACTTTTACCGACGGCAAGACATATCCGGACGTATCGATCGCGGCCAGGGTGGCGGCGTCGGTGGTCTGGCTGACCACGGGCGCGCTGGTGACGCGCGCTTCGGGCCGGTCGAGCGCCTTTTCGGCTTTCGTGGTAACTTTAGTGGGCTTTGCAGCCGCTTTGGATTCGGGTTTCTTGATTGGCACAGGCGCTTTCGATTACACAACGACTTGCTTTACGGTGGATTAGGATAAAGTTTGCTGCCAGTTCCCTGTCTACCTGCGGGAACCACCATCTTCGAACCTGCCGACAACACAAGTTCGACACTGTTACGTTACTTACACCTCATCGGCCACGACCCGCGGAAACCGCAGCACTTCCTGTCCACCGACTGTCGCCAGCCGTGTCGGCAGAAAATTCTGCATCCAACCGCGTTGGGAGCGAGAGCCTGGCGCGGCTTGCCAGCGTCTGCAAGTCCTGCTTGCAACGCTGAAAGGCGCCTTTGGCCCTGGCTGCCGACACGATCCTCCGCGCCGATCAAGAGCCTAACTTACTGAAAACAAACACTATTTACGAAATAGAACTAGCTTGCCAAAGCACACAATACTTAGCATTTAATTATAGCACGCGGAAAATGTTTTTCCAGTACCCACCATACCCTCATAGCAAGATTATCGATTCGCCAACTCGACATCGCGCTGGCGTTCCAGCACCCCTTGCTCCTGCATGATTTCGCGGTAGCGTACACCAATTTTCTCGGACGGCAAACCCGACGCAAACAATTGCTGCAATTCCGCCTTCAAGGCGTTCAACTTGATCTCGCGAATGGTGCTCACCAGCCACGATAGTTCGCTGTCGTAATCGGACTCCGTGCCGGCCGCAATCTCGCCGATGATCTCGTCGTATTCGCTGCCCAGCTCCTTCAGCTGCTGCGCCAGCGCGGCAAAGCTGCCATGTTCGCCCAGCGCCTGGCCCACGCCCACCAGCTGCCCCAGGCTGTGCGCCGCATCCGGCCCCAGGTGCTGGAAGGCGGCCAGGGCCGCTTCATCGATCTGCAAGCTCAAAGGCGGATGGGCTACCAGCATGCGCATGATCTTCAATTCCAGGCCCACCGGCACGGGACGGCCCGACTTCGGCGGCGCGCGGCGCGCCACGGCAACGGGCTTGGCCAGCTCGAACAGGGCTTCGATCTCGGCCGGCGTCGATTGCGTCAGCTGCGCCAGGCCGCGCACAATCTGCAGGCGCAGGGACGATGGCGCCATCAGCTGCAGCAGTGGCTTGGCGTCGAATTGCACGCGGGCGCGCCCTTCCGGCTCCGACAGATCATGCTCGCCCGACACTTCTTTCAACAGAAATTGCGACAGCGGCATGGCTTCATGCACTTGCTGCTCGAAGCCTTCGGTGCCAAATTCACGGATATAACTATCCGGATCGTGCTCGGAAGGCAGGAACAGGAACTTGATGGTTTTATTGTCCGACACGTGCGCCAGGCTCGCTTCGAGCGCGCGGCGCGCGGCACGGCGGCCGGCCTTGTCGCCATCGAAGCTGAAAATCACGTTATCGGTCTGGCGCAGCAGTTTTTGCACGTGGGTGGGCGTGCACGCCGTGCCCAGGGTGGCCACCGCTTGCGGGAAACCCATTTGCGCCAGCGCAACGACGTCCATATAGCCTTCCGTCACCAGCACATAGCCGGCGTCGCGGATGGCCTGGCGCGCCTCGAACAGGCCATATAGTTCGAAGCCCTTGGAAAACAAGGGGGTTTCCGGCGAATTCAGGTATTTCGGCTCTCCATGGTCGAGCACGCGGCCGCCAAAGGCAATGACTTGCCCCTTGGTATTGCGGATCGGGAACATGATGCGTTCGCGGAAACGGTCGTAGCGCTTGCGGTTATTGCCCTCTTCATCGACCTTGTCGATCACCAAGCCGGCCTCGGCCAGGGCCACCACGTCGTAGTCGGGAAAGACAGAGCGCAGGTTGTCCCAGCCACCGGGCGCAAAACCCATGCCGAAGCGGGCCGCCACTTCGCCCGTCAAGCCGCGGTTTTTCAGGTAGGCGATGGCTTCGGGCGCGTGGCGCAGCTGGCCCCGGTAGTAATCGCAGGCCTGCGTCATGGCGTCGGACAGTGCCATGCTCTGCGCCTGGATCTGCGCGCGCTGGGCCGGCGGGATCTTGTCGTCCGCTTCCGGCACCACCATGCCGACGTTCTGCGCCAGGTCCTTGACGGCATCGACGAAGCCCATGCCCGAGTACTCGATCAGGAAGCCGATCGACGTACCATGCGCGCCACAGCCGAAGCAGTGATAGAACTGCTTGGTTGGGCTGACGGTAAAGCTGGGCGACTTTTCACTGTGGAACGGGCACAGGCCCATGAAATTGGCGCCACCTTTTTTCAGCTGCACATAGCGCCCCACGACATCGACGATATCGACACGGTTGAGCAAATCGGAAATGAAGGATTGAGGTATCACTGGCGAGGGCGGGTCTTGTTATAGGTCAGACTATACTACCGCACGTGGCCTGATGTTGAGCCAAGTCAACGTGTGGGCGATTGAGCGGCTGCCAGCGTGGCCGGCAGCCGAGATACGACGATGAGGCTTAGGCAGCCGGCGT
Source organism: Janthinobacterium woesei (assembly GCF_051380875.1). Lineage (NCBI taxonomy): Bacteria > Pseudomonadati > Pseudomonadota > Betaproteobacteria > Burkholderiales > Oxalobacteraceae > Janthinobacterium > Janthinobacterium woesei. The sequence goes on along the minus strand of NZ_JBNYXW010000005.1, from coordinate 302,006 downwards.
CAAAGCTTTCTTGACCAGGGCCGACACAACCGTCATGTCGGCGCGGCCAGCCAGCTTCGGCTTGACGATGGCCATGACCTTGCCCATGTCCTGCGGACCGGCGGCACCCGAGGCGGCCACGGCGGCAGCCACTTCGGCAGCCACTTCTTCATCCGACAGGCCGGCAGGCATGTAGAGCGCCAGGTGCACCAGCTCGGCTTTCTCGATGTCGGCCAGGTCGGCACGGCCACCGGCTTCGAACTGGGTGATCGAATCCTTGCGCTGCTTGATCATCTTTTCGACGATGGCCAGGACCTGCACATCCGTGACGTCGATGCGCTCGTCGACTTCCTTGCGCTTGATTTCAGCCAGCAACAGGCGAATCGTGCCCAGCTTGCCCGCTTCCTTGGCGCGCATGGCGTTTTTCATGTCTTCGGTAATTTGTTCTTTCAAGCTCATGGCAATCCTCGTTGGTGAGTGGGGTGGAGACGCAAGCGCGCGGCCACAAAAACGAAAACCCGCTGCGGCGAACCGGAGCGGGCATGCGACTCATCTGAAGCCAAGCCTCAGGCGAATCAAAACAAAACCCGTGGCGAACAATGCGCCGTACTACCCGGGTTGGTTCTGACTGGACAGTCTTAGAATAATTTTTTCGGCAGTTGTTGGCTGCGGATGCGTTTGTAATGACGCTTGACAGCAGCTGCCAGCTTGCGCTTGCGCTCAGCTGTTGGCTTTTCATAGAATTCGCGAGCACGCAATTCGGTCAGCAGACCAGTTTTTTCGATGGTGCGTTTGAAGCGACGCATTGCGACTTCGAACGGCTCGTTTTCTTTAAGGCGAATAGTGGTCATGTAAAATTCAAACCGTTGAGGTGGTGTATAGGAAGAGATAGATAGTAGCAGCTTTTATTCGAAAAGGGAAGTGCGTTCCCCACTTGCGTGCGGCATGCAGCCTGCGATTGCTGCCCGGATGTGGCGTAAACCACGCATCGGGCAGCCAGCATTGCTTAAACGGCGGCCTTGCGGCGGCGCACCATGAAGCCCAGCAAACCCAGGCCCACCAGCAGCATGGCATAGGTGCCCGGTTCCGGCACGGCGCTGACGTTCATGCTGATGCCATCGAGAAAGGCCGAGGTATCGTGGGCATTGTTCGGATTGGTGCCGGCAAAGCTCAAGGTATGACTGCCCGCACCGATGTTGAGCGCACTCAGATTGAAGCTGGTCCAGCCCGTGCTGGTCACGCCATACTGGCCCAGCTGCGTGCCGTCCAGGCTGACAGTCACGGCTTGGCCCTGGTCGTAGCCAGGACGCAGCGCCAGGTTGAAGGCGAACGCGTAATTGGCGGCGCCCGAGCTGACGAAGCTTTGCGAGATCGATGCAGTGTTTTGCAGGAACGCAAAGGCGTTGCCTTCCTGCGCCACGCCATTCCAGGCCGTGTAGCTGGCCGACACGCCGGCGCCGCCCGTGAAACTCCAGCCCGGAGCCACGTCGCCATAGACGTAGCCGCCACCGACGGTATTGTTTTCAAAACCGCCATTGCTCAGCACGGGCGTGCTGGCAAAGACGCTGGTGCTGAGCAAGGCAACCGCTGCGGCGACGATCAGGCGTTTCATAATGACTCCAAGGTGATATTATTTAATTGCCATCAGATATCGAAAATATCTACAAGTCAATTTACATGCCAAGTATTCAATATAGTTTCATTGAAGTCAAGAAAATTATCACCATCGGTCACAAACCGAGGCCGCTTAACAACTAAGTGTTACTGCAAGGCAATTCCTGCCGCCACACCCGAAGCCCAGGCCCACTGGAAGTTGTAGCCGCCCAGCCAGCCCGTCACATCGACCGATTCGCCGATGAAGTACAGGCCCGGCACTTTATTGGCCATCATGGTCTGCTGCGACAGTTCGCGCGTGTCGATGCCGCCACGCGTCACCTCGGCCTTGCGGTAGCCTTCGGAACCGTTGGGCACGATGGACCATGCGTTGATGGCCTGGCCCAGCTTGCGCAGCTGCGCGTCAGGCATGTCGGCGATACGCGCGTCCGGCGCCAGGCCGTTGACGGCCAGCAGGCAGTCGGCCAGACGCTGCGGCAGCCATTGCGCCACGATATTGCCCAGTTGCTTCTTCAAGGCACCCTTGCCTTCGATCAAGGTCTGCGCCACGTCCACTTCCGGCAACAGATTGAGGACGATGGGCGTACCGGGCAGCCAGTAGCTGGAAATTTGCAGAATCGCCGGACCGGACAGGCCCCGATGGGTAAATAACAAGTCTTCGCGGAAACGCGCGCCCGTCGCCTTGCGGCCCTTCAAGCTGCCCGTCTCCACGTCCACTTCCAGGGCAATGCCGGACAATTGCGCAAACGGCGCCCAGCTGTCCGGGTCGAACGTCAGCGGCACCAGGGCCGGCCGGGGCTCGACCATGTCCAGGCCGAACTGGCTGGCGATGCGGTAGGCAAAGTCCGTGGCGCCGATCTTCGGGATCGACAGGCCGCCCGTGGCGATGACGATATTGGCTGCTTCGATCGCGCCGCTGTCCGTCTGCAACAGAAAGCCTCCATCATCCTGCCGAGCAACATTTTCAACTTTACATGGCATGTGCCAGTGCACGCCGCCAGCGGCGCACTCGTCCTTGAGCATGTCGATAATCTGCTCGGCCGATTCATTGCAAAACAATTGGCCCTTGTGCTTCTCGTGGTAGCCGATGCGGTATTTTTTCACCAGCGCCAGGAAATCCTGCGGCGTGTAGCGCGACAGCGCGCTCTTGCAGAAATGCGGGTTTTCCGAGAGGAAATTCTGCGGAGCTGCATTGATATTGGTAAAATTGCTACGACCACCGCCCGAGATGCGGATTTTTTCGGCCAGTTTGACCGCGTGATCGATCAATACCACGCGCTTGCCCTGCTGGGCGGCCACGGCCGCACACATCATGCCGGCCGCGCCCGCGCCGATCACTGCCACATCAAATTGTTTTGCCATAAGAATTGCGCCCACCGCTGATTACAAAGGCGCCATTGTAAACTGCGGCGACGCGGCTAGCTCGGCCGTGATGCAATCTGCCGCGATGCCATCAAGCATTGCTCGACTTGCTGCGCAATCGACGGCGGCACGGGCACGTCGCCGCGCAGCACCCTGGCGATCCAGTCGGCCGTGGTGGCCGCATCGCGCTCGGCGGGCAGGTGCGGCAATTGCTCCACCAGTAACTGTTTTTCCACCAGCACAGTACGTTCGGCACCATGGAACCAGTCGATCTGCTGCGCCTTGTTGGCGTTGGCTACCGTTTCGCCTTCCGTGCCGCGCATCAGGAAAGCGTCGCCGCGCGCTGGCGAAGATGCCATCAGGAAATATTCACCGAGCATTTCCAGGTATTCCGGATGCGTGTACGACACCAGGCGCAGGGCCGGCCCGGCAAACGGCTGCATGATTTTCACCAGTGTATGCGTGGAGTTGCGCACGCCCAGCACGCGCCGCAAGGACAGCATGTACGCCAGGCGCGGCGCCAGGGCCTCGATGGGCATGAAGGCCACGTCGCCGCGCGCCATGGCAGCCTCGGCTTGCGCGTGGCCCATGCAGGCCGGCACGCCCAGCGCGGCCAGTACCTCGGCCGTGGTGATGCGGCCCGGGTCGCTGGTGACGCCATGCACCAGCACGGGTGCGCCCGTGCGCGCCAGCAGCAGGGCCAGCAAGGCCGTCAGGTTGGCCATCTTGCGCGCGCCGTTGTAGCTGGGAATGATGATGGGAGCGAACTCGCCCGCAGGCGCGGCCAGGGGCGCAAACGCTGCCTCGGCCGCGTCGAGGAAACCGGCGATCTCGTCCACCGACTCGCCCTTGATGCGCATCGACAGCAAAATGCCGCCCAGTTCCAGGTCTGAAACGCGGCCATCGAGCATGGCGCGGTACAGGGCGCAGGCGTCGTCGCGCGTCATGCTGCGCGCGCCGTTCTTGCCGCGCCCTATTTCCTTGATGAAACGTGCGGCGGGAAATGGCTCGCCAGCCAGGTCGGTATGGGGTATGGAAACAGTAGTCATGGCGCCAGCTTACACGGATTTTTCCCCGTGCAGACGGGCGCCGGCCTTCAACAATGCGCAGATGCAACAGTCCGCGCTAAAAATATTTCTTTGCAAAATAGGCATGCGCGCTGAATCCAGCCGCAGCGCCCCTGCGTATATCACTGCACGGGAGGAATCATCATGGAACATGCAATCAAACGGGAAACGGCCTTCGTCGGCATCGACACGAGCAAGCTGCTGCTGAAAGCCGTGCTGCTCTCTGGCGACGAGGTGCTGTGCAAGGTTCTGGAAAATGACCTGGCCGGCTACCGCTGGCTGCGCAGCTGGCTGCAAAAGAACGATGTGCCCGTCATGGGCTTGCGCGTATGCATGCGCCTGGACGATCCGCACAGCAACGTTGCCGCCCGCGAGCTGGCAGGTATGGGCATGCTGGTCTGCGACGCCCAGCCGGGCCCGCTGGAAGCGTATGCGCGCGACTGCGGTTTGCCCAGCAGCATGGCGCGCGGCGCCGTGGTACTGGCCCATTATTGCGCGGCGGCACGACCTACGCACTGGATGCCCCCCTCTCCCGCCTACCTGGAACTGCGGCTGTGGCTGCGCCGCCTGTACGCCGTGCAACAGTTGCGCAAACAGGAAATGGCGCGCTTGGAGAGGCATTTCCACGCCGGCCAGATTGCGCTGCATCAATTGCTGCGCCAGCAGATCGCCTGCCTGGACGCGCAGATACGCCAGCACGAAACGGCCATCCTCGAGCACGTGCGGCGCCATCCCGGCCTGCCCAGGCCGCCTGAGCTGGCCGGCAACTACCGGCGCATCGCCCGCGACAGCTTTGGCGCCAGCCAGGCCGGCGGCCACTGAGCTAGCGGCAACGGGGGCCGGCGGCATGCCGGCAATACCATAAAAACAACTATTAGCTCAGCGTTTTACCAACACTCCGCCGCCAGCCCGCATTTCCGCTACACTATTGCCTCTTAAAGAACGCAATAGCGAAAGCCTAGCTCTGAATCATGAATACGCCAGACATCGAAAATATCAACGTCACCTCCTTCGCCCCCATGCCGACGCCGGCCGAACTGCACGCCAAACTGCCGCTGTCTGCCAGCGCCTTCGACACCGTCAGCCGCGGCCGCGAAGCGCTGTGCAACATCATCGACCGCAAAGACCCGCGCCTGTTCGTCGTCGTCGGCCCCTGCTCCATCCACGATCCCGTCGCCGGCCTCGATTACGCGCGCCGCCTGAAAGCGCTGCAAGAGGAAGTCAAGGACACGATGCTGCTGGTGATGCGCGTGTATTTCGAAAAACCGCGTACCACCACGGGCTGGAAGGGCTATATCAACGACCCGTACATGGACGATACGTTCAAGGTCAACGAAGGCATGGAAAAGGCGCGCCAGTTCCTGCTCGACGTGTGCGAACTGGGCCTGCCCACCGCCACCGAGGCGCTGGACCCGATCTCGCCGCAATACCTGGGCGACCTGATCGCCTGGACCGCCATCGGCGCGCGCACCACCGAATCGCAGACGCACCGCGAAATGTCGTCGGGCCTGTCGACGCCGGTCGGCTTCAAGAACGGCACCGATGGCGACATCAGCATCGCCGTCAACGCGATTTTGTCGTCGGCGCACCCGCACTCCTTCCTGGGCATTAACGGCGAAGGCAATGTGTCCATCGTGCGCACGCGTGGCAACGCGTATGGCCACGTGGTGCTGCGCGGCGGCGATGGCCGTCCGAACTACGATTCGGTCTCGATCGCCATCGCCGAGCAGGCGCTGGCCAAGGCCAAGCTGCCAGCGAACCTGGTGGTCGACTGCTCGCACGCGAACAGCTACAAGAAGCCGGAACTGCAACCGCTGGTGATGGGCGACGTGATCAACCAGATCCGCCAGGGCAACCGTTCGCTGGTGGGCGTGATGATCGAATCGAACATCGTCAAAGGCAACCAGAAGATCCCGCAAGACCTGTCGCAACTGACCTATGGCTGCTCCGTCACGGACGGCTGCATCGACTGGGACACGACGGCCACGATGCTGCGCGACGCGCATGCGCATTTGCTAAGCCGCCCAGCGTAAGCCTGTCGCGGATATGCTGAACGGCGCCCTGTGCGCCGTTTTTTTTACGCCTGTTCCTTGATCATGCCATCTGCACATGCGGCAGCAACGCGAACGATCCCGCCAGCGCCTGTTCGGCCTTGCTGGCCGGGATATTGAGCTCATTCAGGTCCAGGTAGATGCGCCCATCCATGATGCGCACCGCGTACAGGCGCGCCATGCCCTGCACGGGCGCGACCAGGCGGCCCGAATCGAGCGCGATGATCCAGCTGTGCTTCGGCCCCATCAGGTTTTTCTGCATCAGCACCCCGTGCGCCAGCGGCCCGCCCAGGCAGGGCACCGTGTCGAGCAAGGCGTACACCGTGTCATCGAACGCGCGAAACAGCGCCACGCCGGGCAAGTCCTGCCACGCCAGGCCCCGCTGCACCATGCGCGCGCCCGTCGGCGGCATGTCCTTCAGGCGGCAAATCATTTTCCATTGTTCTGGCATCACTGGCTCCCTTGAAAAATGTACAAGCTTGCATAAGCAAGAGCGGTGCCAGTGCCAGCCCAGGCGGAAGAAGAGCAAAATACGCGGCAAAACAGCACGCTGCCGCACTGCGCAAGTGCACACTGCCGCCGAAATGGTGCGCCGGCCGCACGGCGGCATGCGCGGCTTTCCTTTACAATGACGGATTACTCCTCCCTATTTAGCACCTTCATGATTGTTCTTGGCGTCGAATCCTCCTGTGACGAAACCGGCCTGGCCTTGTACGACACGCAACGCGGCCTGCTGTCGCACGCCCTCTACTCGCAAGTAGCCATGCACGAGCAATATGGCGGCGTGGTGCCGGAACTGGCGTCGCGCGACCATATCCGCCGCGCCATCCCGCTGCTGGAAGAAACCCTGGCCAAGGCCGGCATCACCCTGCCCGAGATCGACGCCATCGCCTACACGCAAGGCCCCGGACTGGCCGGCGCGCTGCTGGTCGGCTCGTCGGTGGCCTGCAGCCTGGGCCTGGCCATCAACAAGCCCGTGCTGGGCATCCACCACCTGGAAGGGCATCTGCTGTCGCCGCTGCTGGCGTCGGAGCCGCCGGAATTTCCCTTCATCGCGCTGCTGGTCTCGGGTGGACACACGCAGCTGATGCGCGTCGATGGCGTGGGCCAGTACACGATGATGGGCGAAACGCTGGACGATGCGGCCGGCGAAGCGTTCGACAAGTCGGCCAAGCTGCTGGGACTCGGTTATCCGGGCGGGCCCGCCATTTCGCGCCTGGCCGAGTTCGGCGACCCGCTGGCCTACAAGCTGCCACGCCCCATGCTGCACTCGAAAGATTTCAATTTCAGTTTCTCCGGCCTGAAGACGGCCGTACTGACGGTGGTCAAGAACCATGAAGAAAAAGTCATCGCGAATATCTGCGAACAGGACAAGGCGAACATCGCGCGCGGCTTCGTCGACGCCATCGTCGACGTGCTGACGGCCAAATGCGTGTCGGCCCTCAAGCACACGGGCTTGAAACGCCTGGTGATCGCCGGCGGCGTGGGCGCCAACGCGCAGCTGCGCGCCTCGCTCAATGCGGCCGCCGCCCAGAAGCGTTTCAAGGTGTATTACCCGGAACTGGAATTCTGTACCGATAACGGCGCCATGATCGCCTTTGCCGGCGCCATGCGCCTGCAGATCAACCCGCAGGCCGCCAAGTACGATTATTCATTCAATGTGCGCCCGCGCTGGCCGCTCGACGAAATCCGCGAGATCTGATTACCGCTGATCACCTTCGATCACCGCTGATTACCGCTGATCACGCCAGCAGGAAGTTGCGCGCGCCCGCCAGGGCCGCGCCTTCCTCTACCGTTTCATCCTTCAGGGCCACGCCCGAGAGCTGCCGCCGGAACGCCTGCGACAGCAGATAATGCAGCCGGTAAGCCGCCTGCGCATACGCCAATCCCTCAAGGCGCACGTTCGAAATGCAGTTGCGGCTGTCGTCCAGCAAGCCCACTTTCGGCGCCCACGTCAGGTACAGGCCCAGGCTGTCCGGGGAACTGAGGCCTGGCCGCTCGCCAATCAGCACCAGCACGGCACGCGCCTGCAGCAGTTGCCCCACCTCGTCGCCGACAGCGACCCGTCCCTGTGCCACGAGCATTACCGGCGACACCGTCCACGCTTCGCGCGCCAGCCGTTCCCGCAGGGCGGCCAGGAACGGTGCAGCATGGCGCTGCACGGCCAGCGCCGACAGGCCATCGGCCACCACCAGCGCTATATCAACACCTGCAACGCCCGCGACGCCCGTCACTTCACTGGCCAGCAGTGCGCGCGAGGCGTCGTCCAGGCGGCGTCCCAGGTCGGGGCGCTGCAGGTAGACGGCACGCGAGGTGGCGGCGCTGTGCAGCGGCACACTGGCCATGCCCTGTTGCGCCAGCGCCTGCGCCAACGCGGCCACGTCAAACGCCAGGTGCACGGCATCGCGCGCCTGGGCGTGGGCCAGCTGGAAAGCCAGCTGCGCATGGGTAGGCAGGCTGACGCCGCTGCGTCCCAGCGCGATGCGCGCAGCCGTGTGCTTGCGCAAGGCTTGCCAGGGGCTGCCGCTGTCTTTTTCAGGCATGTCATCCTCCCCGCACACGTGTATCCTTGCTACACTGCGCCGATTTCAAGTGTAGCACCGACTCCATCCACTCCAGGAATACCATGATTGTTGCCGCCGATGCCGTGCAGTGGGACCAGTTGTACGACGCGCCCCTGCTTGAACGCCTCGGTCCCGCCCAGGATGAAGTCATCGCCCATGTGGCGCAGGTCAATGCGGCCAGCGGCGTGGCCGCACAGCCGGTTTCCACGCAGGTCAGTGCCGACTTTCATGCCGACGTGCGTGCGGCGATGGCTGGCATGCCGGCGTCCGTGCAGGCGCTGCTTGATGGCGTGCTGCTGGGCGTGCGCTATGCGCGGCAGCTGGGTTCTTCAGCCATCAGCGATATCGTCGTCAGCGCCGAGGGCGTGATACTCGGCGTGGTGGTGGCCCTCGACGTGGATGCGTTCGAGCAGCGCACGGCCAACGCCTGGGCCACGTGGAAGGAAAACACGCCATTCGCGGCGCAGGACGGCTATCGCCTGGAAGCGCAGATCGCGGTGCCCGAGGCCGACAACCGCCAGGGCGCGCTGCAATACCTGCTGCTGCATGAATTCGGTCATGTGCTGGCAGCTGGCAGGGGCTTGCTGCCCGAATGGTGGAACGCCGCGCAGGCCATGCGCGAGGCCAACGATTACCATTACCTGCCCCTGGCCTGGAGCATCACGCCCGCGCTGCAAGTCGTACCCCTGCCAGAGAACGACTTTGCCCTGCGCGCCGACATCAGCTATTACCAGGCACCGCGCCTGGCGGCCAGCCAGATGCACGCGGCCTATGCGCAGCTGCAGGGCGCGAACTTCGCCACCCTGTACGCAGCCACCAGCATGCATGAAGACTTTGCCGAATCGTTCGCCAGCTATGTGCACGCCGTCATGCTGGACCAGCCCCTGCGCATCCGTATCTTCCACCACAGCGCCCTGCTGCTGCAATACGACGGCTATTGGGATGCGCCGCGCAGTGCAGCCAAGCGCTATCTTCTGGAACAGTTGCTGGGCAAGTGATCAGCGGCCGCCAGCCGCCCGTGCCAGCATGGCGCGAAATGCCGCAAATACCTTGTGCATGGCTGGCTGCTTGTACGGATACAGCGCTTCGGCATCCATGGCGTGCACGATCATGGCATTGTCAGCCTCGAACACCAGCAGCTCGCCGCCCTGCGTCTCGGCGCAGTCGATGCCCAGGTAGGGCATGCCCATGCGCGTATCGATGGCGCGCAAGGCAGCAGCATGACGCAGCGCAAACTCCTGCTCGAAATGCGCCATGCTGTGCGCCTCCTCGGCGCGCTTGACCGCGCTTTCGTCCATGCCCGCATTGAGGTAATGGATCATCCAGTGCGACGAGACGGCAAAGTGGCAGATGTACGGCAAGCCATCGATCAGCACGATGCGGTACTTGCGGAACTGGCCGTCTTCGCTGCGGTAGTCGACAAAGCGGGCGATATAAAAACGTTCGGCGTCGACGGCCTGCAGATAGGCGTGCAAGTCGCTGGCCTGTTCCATCTTTTCCAGGTCGTGGCCAGCGTGCGAACCGAGGGGCCGCACGATCAGGGGAAAAGAGTCGCCGGGCAGCACGGCATCGAGCGGCAAGTCACCCGATGCCAGCGCCATCAGTTGCGCGCGGCTGAGGCGCGCCGTGCGCGGCATGGCCACGCCGGCCAAGCCGCGCAATGCCTCGCACAGGCCATCGCGCGAGGTGTGCGCGATATGCCGGGGCAGATTGACGACGGGGCGGGGCCAGTCCGCCAAGAATTGCGCCAGCAGGGCCAGCAAGGGCTGGTTCGCCTCCGATTCGGCCACGCCCACCAGCAGCACGTCGTGGTCTGGCACTTCTTCCGGCAAGGCGCCGTCCAGCGTGACATACAGCAGGTCGAGCGCCACGTCGGAGTGCTCGACGAGAAACTCGATTGGCGTGTTCGACATCAAATCGCCTGGCCCCATCAGCACCAGCACCCGGATGCCCGGGCCCGACTGCGGCGCCTGCGCGGGCAGCGCGTACAGCTGCTGCAGCGCGATCGCCTGCGCCTGCACGGCCAGCGCCAGCTCGCGCTGACCCTTCAATTGCAGCACGGTGGAAAAATCCAGGCAGGCATGCGCGTCGTCAGGATAGGTTTGCGCACGGGCCAGCAGCGCTTCGCCCAGCGGCGCCAGGTCTTCCTGCAAGAAGGCGCGGCGCATCAATGGCGCCAGGCCGATCAGCGGCGCATACGGCGTGGCGGCGTGCTGCAGCAAATCGTTCATGGACTTCCCCTTCAAGACAGGCGCGCGGCGCCGAAGCGCAGCACGCCCGCCAGCAGCGCGTCGACATCTTCGGCACGCGTGCGGTGATTGACGATGGCGGCGCGGATGGCCAGCTGGCCCGCGATGGTGGTGGTCGATGGCGCGGCGATGCCCGACTCGTGCAGGTCGGCGACGATCTCGCCATTGAAGGCGTCGCTGTCGCCATTGGCCGCGCCCCGGTGGCGGAAGCAGACGATGTTCAGGGTGACGGGCGCCAGCAATTCCAGTTGCGGCGTTGCCTGCACCCGCTCGGCGAGGTAGCGCGCCAGTGCGCAGGTGTGCGCAATGGCCGCTCCCATGCGCTCGGCGCCGTGCACCTTGAAGGTGAACCAGGTTTTCAGGGCGCGAAAGCCGCGCGACAGGTCGGGGCCGAAATCGCAGGGCCATGGCGAGCCGCCCGCCAGGCCCCGCGCTTCGCGCCGCAGATAGGCGGCCGGCGCAGCAAACGCCGCCATGTGCCGCGCGCCGTCGCGCACCAGCAAAAAGCCCGCGTCGTACGGCACTTGCCCCCATTTGTGAAAATCAAACGCCAGCGAGTCGGCCAGCTCGATGCCGGCCAGCAGCGGTGCCACCTCGGGCGACAGCATGCCCAGCGCACCATACGCGCCATCGACATGGAACCACAGCTGCTCGCGCGCGGCCAGCGCCGCCAGCGCCGGCAAATCGTCGATGGCGCCCGTGTCCACGGTGCCGGCCGTGCCGGCGATGAAGAAGGGGCGCAGGCCCGCCGCGCGGTCTGCAGCTATCGCCTGCGCCAGCGCTGCGACGTCGATCTGCCCGCTGGCGTTGACGGCAATGCGGCGCAAGGCAGCCGTGCCCAGGCCCGACAAATCCATCGCCTGCGCGATGCAGCCATGCGCCGCAGCCGACGTATAGGCCACCAGCGGCGCGCCTTGCAAGCCATCCTGGCGAGCCGCCACGCCCAGCGCCTGCGTGCGCGCCACCAGCAAGCCCATCAGGTTGGCCATCGAGGTGCCCGTCACGAAGACGCCGCTGGCCGTCCCGGGAAAGCCGAACAGTTCGGCCATCCAGCGCGCGATCTGGCGCTCCACTTCCACCGGCATCTGGTTGCGTCCACCCACATTCGCATTCAGACCCGCCGCCAGCATCTCGGCCAGCATGCCCACGGGCGTGCCGCCGCCATGCACCCAGCCCATGAAGCCGGGGTGCACATTGCCAGCCGCGTAGGGCAGCACGTCGTGCATGAAGCTGGCGTGGGCATCGGCCAAATCACCGGGCGCGCGCGGCAGCGGCTGTGCAAATTGCGCGCGCGCGCTGGCCGGCGCCGCCTGCCACACAGGCCGCTGGCGGATCTGCTGCGCGTAATCGAGCATATCGTCGAGCATCTGGTGGCTTTGCGCGCGAAACGCATCCCAGTCGTGCGGATCGAGGGAGTCAGGGTCGGGTGGCAGCATGATGGCATCGGATGGAAAGATCATCGATTATCGCACCGGCGCACCCGCACGGGGCGTCAATTTGCGCCGTTTTACGCCCCCAGGCGCCCCAGCGCCGCCTGGAAGGCAGGCGCCAGCGCCGTATTCAGGCGGCCCTGCGCATCGGTGATCTGCATGCGCGCCAGCCAGGCCTCGAATTCGGGCGCCGCACGCAAGCCCAGCACGCGGCGCGCATACAGGGCGTCGTGGAACGAGGTGCTCTGGTAGCCGAGCATGATGTCGTCGGCGCCCGGCACGCCCATGATGAAATTGCAGCCGGCCACGCCCAGCATGGTCAGCAAGGCATCCATGTCATCCTGGTCCGCCTCCGCATGGTTGGTGTAGCACACGTCGCAGCCCATGGGCAGCCCCAGCAGCTTGGCGCAGAAATGGTCTTCCAGCCCCGCGCGCATGATCTGCTTGCCGTCATACAGGTATTCGGGACCGATGAAACCCACCACGGAATTGACCAGCAGCGGCTGATAGGCACGCGCCACCGCATACGCGCGCGCCTCGCAGGTTTGCTGGTCCATGCCATGGTGCGCGCCCGCCGACAGCGCGCTGCCCTGCCCCGTCTCGAAATACATGACGTTGCGCCCGACTGTGCCGCGCCCCAGCGACAGGGCCGCCGCCTGGCCTTCGGCCAGCAGCGCCAGGTCGATGCCAAATGCGCGGTTGGCCGCCTCGGTGCCGGCCACCGACTGGAATACCAGGTCGACGGGCGCGCCGCGGCGTATCGCCTCGATGGTGTTGGTGACGTGCGTCAGCACGCACGACTGGGCAGGAATTTGATATTGCGCTATGACGGCATCGAGCAAGTGCAGCAGCGAGACCACCTGCGCCACATTGTCGGTGGCGGGATTGATGCCGATCACGGCGTCGCCACTGCCATGCATCAAGCCATCGAGGATCGAGGCGGCGATGCCGGTGGCGTCGTCGGTCGGATGATTCGGCTGCAGCCGCGTGGACAGGCGGCCTTGCAGCCCCAGGGTATTGCGAAAGGCCGTGACGGCCTGACATTTTCTCGCCACCAGCACCAGGTCTTGCAGGCGCATCAGTTTGGACACGGCCGCCGCCATTTCCGGCGTGATGCCGGCGGCGACGCGCGACAGCGCTGGCGTATCCGTGGTGTCACTCAGCAACCAGTCGCGCAGCTCGCCCACGCACAAATGGGCAATTGGCGCAAACGCGGCGCGCTCGTGGGTGTCGATGATCAGGCGCGTGACTTCGTCATCTTCATATGGCACCAGCGCCTCATTGAGAAATGTCAACAACGGCACCTCGGCCAGCGCCAGTTGCGCCGCTACCCGCTCTTGCGCGCTGGCGGCCGCCACGCCGGCCAGCACGTCGCCCGAACGCAGCGGCGTAGCCTTTGCCAGCAAGTCCTTCAGGCTGGCAAAGGCATAGGTATGGCTGGCAATGGTATGGCTGAAGCGAGGCATAGATTGTGCTCCAATGCATCTCCAATGTCCCCATTCTACGCCAGGCTACAGGCTGCGCAGCGCCCCTTCCAGCTGTGGATAGCGGAAGACAAATCCATCGTCCAGCAGGCGGCGCGGCGCGACCCGCTGGCCTTCCACCAGCAAGTCGGCCTGCTCGCCCAGCAAGGTGCGCATCCCCCACGCTGGCGTCGGCATGAAGGCAGGCCGGTGCAGCACCGCGCCCGCCACTTGCGCGAAGCGGCGCTGCTCGATGGCTTGCGGCGCGCAGAAATTGTACGCACCGCTCACTAGCTGTTCTTCGCTGCGGCGCGCCAGGTGGGCGATGGCGCCGATCACATCGTGCACGTGTACCCACGACATCCACTGGCGGCCGCTGCCCAGCGGGCCACCCAGGCCGAAGCGTATCGGCAGCAGCATCTGCGGCAGCGAACCCTGGTGGCCGAACACGAGGCCAAAACGCATGCAAGCCACCTGCACACCATATTTCTCGGCCTGGCGCGCGGCCGCTTCCCATTCGCTGCACAGCTGCGACATGAAAATCGGCTGCGGCGCGCTGTCTTCATCCAGTTCCGTGGCGTCGCCCTGCGCCTGCACGCCGTAGTAGCCGATGGCCGACGCCGACAACAGCACGCGCGGCTTGTGCGCAGCGCGGGCGATCCACGCCACCAGCTCCTGCGTCAGCGCCACGCGGCTGCGGCGCAAGGCGGCCTTGCGCGCCTGCGTCCAGCGCCGCCCGACGATGCGCGCGCCGGCCAGGTTGACCACCATGTCGATGCGCTGCGCGTCCGGCAGCTCACCGAGCGTCTTGATGCAGCGTACCTGGCCGTCAAACGTCCACGCCGCCTGTTTCGGCTGGCGCGTCAGCACCGTCACCGCATGGCCGTCGGCCAGCAAGGCGCTGACCAATTGCTGGCCGATGAAACCCGTGGCCCCCGTCACCAGCACGGCTTGCGGCGTGGCAGCAAACGCCAGGTGTTCCGCTTGCTGTGCTTTCTCCTGCACCTTGCGCCGCCCCAGCTGCCCAAGGTGCCACACCGCATACGCGTCGCGTAGGCCGGACAGGCCCACGCCGACGCCGCACAGGACCAGAAAGACGCTGAGCCAGCCATACGGCTGCCACACGAGAGCCGTGGGCAAACCGGCCCAGTGGCTGCTGTTCAAGGCCAGCAGCGCAATGAAGGCGCCCGCATTGATCGCCAGCACCGTGTGTGTGACCCGCTCCGTGGCGGGCAAGAGGCGGGTTTGATCTTCCACAACAAAATCCCATAAAGTGAGCACGATTTCCACGCCAAAGACGATTGCCAGCACCCAGGCCCAGGCGCCATGCCACTCCCAGGCCGCCAGTCCCACAAACAGCAGGCTGTAGATCAACGCGCGGGTGGCGTGGATGCTGAGCTCCAGGCGTGCCGAGGCCTTCTGCGGCAGCGCCTCGGTGATTTCATGGTGGTAGATGGTGTCGAAGGCGCCCAGGCAGCCTTGCGCCGCCATCAGTTGCAGGGCCAGCAGATGCGTATTCATGGTGTCTCCTTTGCTTGTGTCGCGACAGCTTCGCGGAACACCCCCGCCTGGACAAACGTGGTGCCGAACAGCGCGTGGCGGATCTCGATGCGGATATTGAACTGCTGCGCCGTCTCGTTGCAGTGGCACAAATAGGTTTTCCCGGGGGTAAGCACGCCGGGCAGCGGCAGGCGCCAGCCAAAAATATCCCAGAAATAGCCATCGCTGGTGAAGTGCAGGTTGCCATCCTCGACGTGGAGCAGCAGCTTCATGCCCAGGCCCATGCCCACGTATTCGAGCACTTCGCCGCGTGCGCTTTCGGCCATGTAGGAGGTGAAGCGGATGGGCGCGCGCCGGTGCAGGCGGTAGGTGCGCTGCTTGAAGATAAACGGGCAGCCGGGGCGCGAATAGACTTCGATATCGACGGGGAAATCCGTGTCGTCGTAGGGAATCAGGGCGCCGCCGATGAAGGGACGCGTCAGCCAGCCCAAGAGCTTGCCCAGGCGAGAACTGCTCAGCTCACTGAGCTCGCCCCGGTAGTACAAAGGCTGGCCCGGCGCAGGATTTTTCTCGAAGCGGCGGCGAATGTCCGGGTGCAGGGTTTGCCAGTCAGCGCCCATGACCTTCCTGAACAGCTCTCCTTCCGAGGGGCCGCTCATTGTTGCTGACCTGATTTTCCCGGCTTTTTTGGCTTGGCAGGCTTGTCTTCCGGGCTGAGGAACTTGGCCACCTTGCCCCCCATGGAAAGCATGCGCTGCAGCGTGGCCGGTGGCAGGTTTTTGTAGTCGCTGTAGGTGCTGCTCAGCATTTCCAAAAAGGCCAGCACTTCGCCCATGCGCGCCAGGGTGGCCGGATCGATGGCCGCATCGTGTTCGCCCTCGATGGCGCACTCGCGCAGCACCGTCAGGGTGGGATCGATCTCGCGTCGCTTGCGCTCTTCCATGATGACGCGGAAGATTTCCCACACATCCTGCAGCGCGACGAAGTGGTCGCGCCGGTCCCCCATCACGTGCGTGATGCGCGCCAGGCCCCAGCTTTGCAGCTCCTTCAAGCTGTTGCTGACGTTCGAACGGGCCACGTTCAGGCTGGCCGCAATGTCTTCGGCCGTCAGCGGCTCATTGGCCAAAAACAGCAGCGCGTGGATCTGCGCCACCGTGCGGTTGACGCCCCAGCGGGTACCCATTTCGCCCCAATGTAAAATATATTTCTGCGTGGTCGGACTCAGTTCCATGATTTTCTCTTATTTCTGTCGTTACAGAAATGTAAGACGAAACGAAAATCGGGTCAAGCACGATTCGTCAGGAGTGTGCGGGCGGCTGGCCCATGGCGCGCAAAAACTTCTGCTGCGAAGCGTGCAGCTGGCCGTAGCCCAGTTCGCGGTACGCCAGGCCATGCTGGGGCGCCAGTTCGGCGATGATGCGCGCCAGCGCCGGGTAGTGGCGATGGTTCCAGGTAGGAAACAAATGATGCGTCAGGTGCAGGTTCAAGCCGCCCAGCCAATAGCCGAGCCAGCGCAAGGCGCGCGGCTTGGGCGTCCAGTCGCAGGCCGTATAAAAGGTGTGCTGGTACCAGTCGTGCGGCAGGGTGCCATCTGCGCCAGGCTGGAAAAACACCACTTCGGCCCAGTGCGTGCCCAGGATCAACGCCACCAGTGCGCACGACGCCAGCATCTGCCCCAGCAAATACGCGCCCAGCACCACGCCCCAGCCTATGCCGTGCTGCTGCAACACCCACATGGGCAGCGCCAGCACCAGCACCACGTGGCCCAGCTTCCAGCCCAGAAAAGACAGCCAGCCGCGCCAGCCCTGCAAGCGGCTGTGCGCGGCCACCGGCGTCTTGCCGAAGCGGTCGAGCCAGTCGCCATACCAGTTCAGATAGGGCAGCGACAGGGCAGCGACCACGGGCCAGTACAGGTATTGATAGCGGTAGTGCGGCGCCCAGCTTTGGTACGGCGTCTGGCGCAGGAACGGATTCGGCTGCGTGTCGAGGTCATAGCCTTCCACGTTGGCGTACGTGTGGTGGAAATGCACGTGGCGGAGTGTCCAGAAATCCGTATCCACGCCCACGGGCAAGCTCACGAGGCGGATCAGCACGCGGTTCCAGAGCCCCTGGCGAAAGACAGCGCTGTGGGCCGCGTCATGCAGGGTATTCATGGCCAGCGCCATGGCCACCACCAGGCAGGCGACATAGCTGGCGACAAAGCCCAGGGTACTTCCAGAATTGAGCGCCAGCGCATATAGCAGCAGCGTCAGCACGGCCAGGAAGAGGGCTTTCGCATGCATGCGCACGTCGCCAAAGCGGTGCTTGCCGGCGCCCGCCAGGTAGGCGTCGGTCCGCTCGCGCAAGGCACGGCGAAAGGCGGAGTCGCGCGCTGGCTGGAAGCGCAGCGGCGGCAAGGAAGGCAAGGGCGTCACGCGCGCGTCCCTGCTGCTACCGGCCACCACAAGCGGCGCGCGCCGTCGAGGCCATGCGCCAGCAGCAAGCCGAGAAACACCATGCCCCAGGCATCGCGCGCGCCATACCAGAGCAGGAAGAGCAGCGGCATGGCCAGGGCGATGGCCACCCAGGCGATGGCACCCCAGCGGCGCGCATCCGACAGGCCACCCAGCGCCAGGGTGCCAGCGAAGATCAGCGCGAACAGGATCACCTGCTGCGCGCCGGCCAGCGCCGCCTCGTGGTTGACGTAATAGATCACCAGGCCAAACAGGATCACGCCGCCGATGCCGATGAACAGCTCGGGCACGTGGAAGGTGCCGCGCGACTGCCAGCGGGGAAAGCGCGCGCGCAGCCATGTAAATAGTTTGCCGTTGCTGGCCAGCAGCGGGTTGTGCGTGGGCGTCATGCCCTTCATGCCATAGCGCATTTCCACGCCATCGAGTTCGCTCTGGAAGCTGCCAAAGAGTTTATCCCAGATCAACAAGGTGACGCCGAAATTGCGGTTGATATAGCGCTTGTCCGTGCCATGGTGCACGCGGTGGTGCGAGGGCGTGACCATGCATCTGTCCAGGATGCCGGATTTATTCACCAGCGCATTGTGGTTGTAGAACTGCACCGTGTAATGCAGCGACGAGACGACAAGGAAGATTTCCAGCGGCACGCCCAGCACGGCCAGCACGGCCAGGATGGCGATGAAGGGGAAATTCGTCAGCGACGAGTACCAGGAATTGCGCACGCCCAGCGACAGATTGAAATGTTCGCCCTGGTGGTGCACCACGTGCATGGCCCACAGCAGGGGAATCTTGTGGTGCAGCCGGTGCATCCAGTAAAAGCATAAATCCCAGGCGACAAAGGCGAACGCCCATTGCGCGGCCACGCGCCACTGGTCGACGATATGCAGGTTCACGTGGCGCAGCAGCAGGGCAAAGGCCGCCACTTCCACGCCCCGGAAGACCCACATCAGGATATGCCCGGAATTGAGGTTGAAGATGACGTCAATCCACGGCACAGGCGTCTGGCGCATCCATTTCAGGATCAGCAATTCGGCCAGCACGAAGGCCAGCATGATCAAAAACGACAGGGCAAAGGGATTCATCATGATGCGGTTTATGTAGCAATGGTGCGGCGGGCAGCCCAGAATACCTGCATTTTCGCCAACATGCCGCCAGCGATGCCCACGGCCAGGCCGGCGGCCAGGTCGATGCTCACA
This sequence comes from Janthinobacterium woesei, assembly GCF_051380875.1. NCBI lineage: Bacteria > Pseudomonadati > Pseudomonadota > Betaproteobacteria > Burkholderiales > Oxalobacteraceae > Janthinobacterium > Janthinobacterium woesei. The sequence goes on along the minus strand of NZ_JBNYXW010000005.1, from coordinate 283,081 downwards.
TGCCGGCGCAGCGCGATGATGGCGTAGCAGATGGCCACGCCCAGCACCATGGCCAGCGCGGAGCGCACAAGATGGCGCTTGTCGCATAATGCCCATACGCATAGCAGGGTCAAGGCGCCGTGCAAGGACGGCAGGCAGTTTTGCGTGGAGTCGGCCGCCTGCAACTGGCGCAGCGCCTGCGTACTCCAGGCGCTGCCCTCGCCCACGGGCGGATACGCCAGGGTGGTCGGATACAGCAGGAAAATCACGCCGCAAGCGAGCGCGGAAATGGCCATGGCGCGCGCCAGCCAGCGCACGCGCGCCGCATCGGCCGCCAGGTAGGCGTACGGAATCAGGATGAAAAAGGACAGATACAGCCAGATGGCCGTGTCGCTGTAGGCGATGGCGCGGTCGATGGCTGTTTCGGGCAGCAGCACGCCCTGCCCTTGCAGAAAAACGCTGGAAAAATACACGAGGCCGACGCTGCCCCAGCCGGCCAGCAGGTGCAGCAAACGGCAGCGTAAAGTCATGGAAGAGGGATGCATGCGCTCACAAGGCGTTGAATACGGCGCCGTTTCATGGTGGGATCAAAGGGCGGCAGCGTGTCGCTGACCGTCCAGGCCAGGCGCTCGACGGCCACGCCCAGGGCGCGCAGTACGCCTTCAAGGCGGTCGCGCAAGGCCGCAAGGCCAGCAACATCGAGCGCCGCATGCAGCTGCAAGGCCGCGACGCCCGATTGCAGCAGGCGGTAGTCTGCGTCTGGCGGCAAGGCTTGCGCGAAGGCCCGCGTCAGCACGTCGGCAAAGACAGAAATGGTCTCGCCAGCACGCATGGACGCCAGCACCAGCATGTCGTCGCAGCGCCCTTCGATGCCGGCGATGGCGCGCGTGGCGCGGCCGCACGGGCATGGCGTGGCGCGTGCGATCAGGATGTCGTCGAGCCGGTAGCGCACGATGGGCTGCGTGATGCGCGTAAAGTCGGTAATCACGGGCACGAAGCGCCGCTGCTCACCCTGTTCCACATCAAGCCACTGCGGCTCGACGTGCACGTATTCCTCGTTCAGGTGCAGCACGCCATGTTCGCAGGAGCTGGCCAAAAAGCCTTCCGTCGCCTGGTAGATTTCATGCACGGCGCCGAACGCCTGCACGATCAGCGCGCGGTCTTGCGCTTCGAGCACTTCGGCCACCGAGATGACTTTTTTCGGCGCCAGCGCCAGCTTGCCTTCGATCACGCCCAAGGCCAGCTGGCGTAGCACCTGGGCCGGCGCGACGATCACGGAAGGTTGATATTGCACAAGCTGCGCGCACAGGGCGTCAAACGGCTGGAACAAATCGTAGAAGGCGAATGTGAGCCACGGCGAGCGCACGGCCGTGTACAGATTGCTGTTCGCGCGCAGGAACAGCGCCACCCTTTCGCCGGAAAACAGGCCGTCGGGCAGCGCCTTGGCCAGCATCACGCCCGCCCACTGTGCCTTTTCGCGGGGGCTGACGGTAAACACGGCGCGCCGCGACGAGGTGCCAGAGGACAGGCCCACCGTGACGTCGCCCACGGCGGGCGTGAAGTCGCGGCTATGTTCGGCCGCCATGGCGGCATCCATCGCCTGCGCCAGCGTGATGCCTGCCGTGTTCATGGCATCAAAATGTTCGAGCATCAGCGCCTTGTTCATTGTGGGCCACTGCGCCAAAGGCAGGCTGCGGTATGGCGCAAAGTAGCTGCTGCGCGCACACAGGGTGGCGATGAAGGACGCCAGCTGCTTCTGCTGGTAGCGTTCCAGCTGCGCGCGGCCGGCAAAGCGCAGGCGGCGCGTGCGCCAGTACGCCAGCAATAGCCAGACGATGCGCTTCACGGGCGGCCCGCCACAGTGATCGATGCAGGAATATAGCCGAGCGTGTCTTCATGCGTGATGCGGATCTGCGCATTTCCGGAGCGATGCAACTGGTGCAAACGATTCAAGGTGGCGTAATACGGCGCGCGCCGATGCTGGATGAGGAAGGACAGTTCCGACGGTCCGCGCAACTGCTGGAAGCTTTCCGGCACCCAGGCGGCGTCCGATGCCAGCAAGGTCCAGCCACCGTCCTGCAGCACGAAGGCGCCGATATGCCCGACAGCATGGCCGGGCAAGTCGACGATGTAGATTTCGCCCGTACCGCTGACGTCGCGCCCCATGGTGAATGGCTGCAGGGCGGTAGGCAAGGCCGTCTCGGGTACGCTTTCCACAAAACTCAGGCGCGCGGCAATGTCGGGCGGCAGCAGCTCGGGCACGAAGGCCTGGCGCACGGCGGCCACGCCAGACAAGCCGCGCACGGCGTCCCAGCCCGGCTTGGAGCACATCAGCCGCGCGCCGGGAAAGTCGCGCATGCCGGCAATGTGGTCAGCGTGGAAGTGCGACAGCAGCAAGGTGTAGATGTCGCCGGGCGCCACGCCATGCGCGCGCAACTGGCCCTGCAGCGATTCGTGGGCGTCGAAGGAAATCGGCGTCACCCACGCGTACATGCGGTACACGCCCCTGGAGGTGGCGGTGCGGAAGTGTTCGGCGTAGCCGGTATCCCACAGGTAAAGGCCAGCGCGGGTTTCGATCAAATAAGCGCGCGAGGGAAAGCAGCGGCTGGCCAGCCCGCTGCCTTTCAAGACCATGCACGATGGATGAGTGCAGTGGCCGACGCGAAACGCGGTGATGCTAGCCATTACGCTCCTTGCCCACCTTGTGCGCCGCCGCTTCCTGGCGCATCCACTGCGCCGTCAGGGCGATGCCTTCCTGCAGGCTGACGATGGGGCGGTAGCCGAGCACCTTGCGCGCCTTGGCGTTATCGAGCGTCATGTCGAAACTGAGCGCGCCCAGGCTGTAGGGCGTGAGGGACGGTTCGCGCCGCGTAAAGCGCGAAGCAAATTGCATCGCGCGCGCGGCCAGCGCCAGCAGGCGGTAGGGCATGCTGACGATCTGGAACGGCTGCTGCAGATGCTCGCAGAACAGCGTGCGCAGGATGTCGCACAGGCGCGCCGGCTCGCCATTGGTGATATTGAAGGCGGCGCCAGAAGCGATGCTCTTGTGCACGGTGGCCAGCCACATCGCATGCACGACATTGCCGACATAGGTGACGTCGATGGTGGCCGCGCCGCCATTGGGCAGCGGCAGCTTGCCGCCGCGCTGCTGCAGCACGCGCGCCAGGCGCGGAATCAGGACCTGGTCGTAGGGGCCGAAGATGGCGCGCGGGCGCAGGATCACGCACGTCATGGCGCGCTGGCGGTCGACGCAATCTTGCACCAGCTTTTCCGCCATCGCCTTGCTGCGCGCATACGCGTTGACAAACGAATCGGGACGGAAGGTTTCCGGCACTTCGTAGCGGTTGCGGTAATCGAAATAGATGGCCGGCGTGGAGATGTGCACGAAGCGCGCCACGTGCAGGCTGCAAGCTGCGCGCAGCAGCTGGCCCGTGGCCGTGACATTGGCGGCGATGAAATCGCGCTCCGGCCCCCACGGCGAAGACAGCGCGGCGCAGTGCCAGACGGCGTCCATGCCACGCACCAGCTCATCGACCTGGCGCGGCGAGGCTTGCGCCAGGTCAAGCGCCACGAATTGCGCGCCCATGCGTTCCAGTTCGCGGCCCACGGCCAGGTTGCGGCCCGTGGCGCGCACTTCCACGCCCTGCGCCAGCAAGGTGCGCACGGCATTGCGCCCCAGCCCACCCGTCGCGCCCGTGACCAGAATCCGTCTCATCACACCACCTTCATAAATCGACGACCATGCCGCCGATGGTCAGGCCGGCTGCCGTGCCCATCATCAGCAGACGCTGGCCCGCCACGGCCCGCCCCGTCATCACCGCTTCGTGCAGGGCAGTGGGCAAGGACGCGGCCACCTGGTTGCCATGCGTTTCAAAGATCTTGATGATTTTAGCATCGGGAACGTCGAGTATGCGCGCCGCATGCGCCAGTCCCAGCGGGCTGGCCTGGTGCGGCACGACCACGTCCACCCGCTCCAGGCCCGCACCCGACTCCTGTATTTATTGCGCCAGGAAATCTGGCATGACTTTCACTGCCAGGCGGAACACAGCCTTGCCATCCATGCGGAACAGGTAGTCGCCCGGCTCGCAGCCGTTGCGGGGATTGCGCTCGGTGCCGCCGCCACGGATTTCACAGTAGCGCCGCCCTTCCGGGTACGTGCCCATCTTGTAGGCGCGGATGCCGGCGCTGCCGTCGCCCCGCTCGACGATGGCGGCGGCGGCGCCATCGCCAAAGATCATCGATGCTTCCGGCTCGCGCCAGTCGACCCCGCGCGAGGCCAGGTCCGACGAAACGATGGCGATGCGCCGGTAGGCGCCACCGGCCAGCATGGAGGCGGCCACGCGAAAGGCGGCCATGAAACTGAGGCAGCTGGCGTTGACGTCGAAGCTTTGCGTGCCTGGCGGCAAGCCGGCGTGTTCGGCGATGAAGCACGCCGTGTTCGGCAGCGCCTGCTCTGGCACGCCGCAGGCGCAGATCAGCAAGTCGATATCAAACGGGTGCAGGCTGGCATTCTTCAGCGCATCGCGCAGGGCGGCGGCGCCCAGCTGGCTTTGCGATTCGCCGGGCGCGGCGACAAAGCGCGACAGCACGCCGCTCTTGCGCAGGATATAGCCGGGCGGGTGGCCGAGTTTACGGTCCAGGCTCTCGGAAGTGACACTGTGCGAGGGCACGGCTTTGCCCGTTGCGATCAGGCGAACTGGAATCATGTCGGCCTTTATTTAAGTTTAATCAAATGCCAGCGGCGGCAAAGTAACACCGCAGCTCTTGCAAAAACGGGCATCGTCATCGAGCCCTTCTTTCAGGCAAGTGGGGCAGGTACGCGTAGTGACCAGCTTGGAACTGCGCTGTACCGTCATTTCGGCGCTGATAATGCCGGTAGGCACTGCCAGGATGCCCCAGCCGAGCAGCATCATCAAAGATGCGATGGTGCGCCCGATATCGGTCTTCGGCGTGATATCGCCGAAACCCACCGTGGTCATGGTACTGATGGCCCAGTATATCGACGTCGGGATGCTGCTAAAACCATTATCTGGCCCTTCCACGACATACATCACGGTGCCGAGCAGAAAGACCACCATCATCACGAACGACAGGAAGATGAGGATCTTGCGCCGGCTGGCCAGCAAGGCCCGTCCCAGCACCGTGTATTCATGCACATACGAGGTCAGCTTGAGAATACGGAACATGCGCAGCAGGCGCAGGATGCGCACATCGATCAGCACATGCGCGCCCGGCAGCAGCAAGCCGATGTAGGTCGGCACGATGGCCAGCAAGTCGATCACGCCGAAGAAACTCTTGGCATAGCGCACGGGGTGCCGCAGGCACGACAGGCGGGCCAGGTACTCGATGCTGAACAGGATGGTGAAAAACCATTCCAGTGCTGTCAGCCAGGTGCCATAGCGCTCGGCCACCGAGGCGACACTGCTGAGCACGACCACCGTCACGCTGATCAGGATGGCGCCGATCAGCACCAGGTCGAAGGCGCGGCCCGTGCGCGTTTCCGCCTCGAAGATGACGGTGTACACCTTTTCGCGCCAGCCCCGTTCGGGCTTGCCATATTTCTGTTGCGTTTCCTGCGCGGCAACTTGCTGCGGCGTCAAGGGGGCTGCCCCGCTCTTTGTCGCGGCTTTCATGTGGATAGTCTGCTCATATACTATTATTGTATAGATAATTCACCGCGCATGGCGGCGCGCAGGCTATTGGGACTTTTTGGCCAGCAGCACCGCATTGCGCCTGTCGCGCTCGGCTTGCACGATGTCCGCCGCGCGCGCCTCCGAGAAGCCCGCCGTCTGCAGCACGGTGGCCGTCAGTTGCAGCCCCGCTTCCAATGCTTCGGGCACGACCAGGGTGGCGCCGGCCTGTATCAACGCCACCGCATGCGCCTCGTCGCGGGCGCGCGCATACACGGGCAGTAGCGGATATTCGCGGCGTATCGATTTCACGGCGTGCAGCACGGACGCCGCATGGTCCATGGTCAGCACCACGGCAGCGGCCCGGTCCGCATTGACCTTTTGCAACAATTCCGCGCGCGACGCATCGCCGAAATACACGGGGAAACCGCGCGGATGCAGGGTCGTCACCAGGCGCGCATCATTCTCGATGGCAACATAAGCGATATCCTGTTCCGTCAGCACCTTGGCTAGCAACTGCCCCACGCGACCGAAGCCGGCGATGATGACGGTGCTGCCCTGCGGCGGACGGGCGCCTTCGGCCAGGTCGGCCAGCTGATGGTGGTGGCGCTTTTCCCACCAGTTGCCAAAACCGCGCGCCGCTTTCGCCAGCGCCGGCGTGGCAAACAGGCTCAGGCCCACCACCAGCATGACAAATTGCGCCACCTGCGGGCCGATCAATTTCGTGCCCAGCGCATACGCGACAACGATGAACGCGAATTCACCGCCCTGCCCCAGCAGCACGCCCGTTTCCACGGCGCGCCCCCAGTGAAAGCCGCCAAGGCGAAAAATCACGCTGATGACCAGGGTTTTCAGGGCAAACAGGCTCAGCACGGCCAGCGGGATGAGGATCGGCGACTTGAGGATTTCGCGCACGTCGATCTGCATGCCCACCGACATGAAGAACAGGCCCATCAGCAAGCCCTTGAACGGCTCGATCGTCACTTCCACTTCATGGCGAAACTCCGTCTCGGCCAGCAGCAGCCCGGCAAGCAAGGCGCCCAGCGCCATCGACAGGCCCGCCAGGTAGGTCAGGCCCGCGATGCCCAGCGTACTGAGCAAGGTCAAGGCCATGAAGACGTCCGGCTGATGCTTCTTGACGAAAAACTGGAACAAGGGGCGGATGACCCTGCGCCCCAGCAGATAGATCAGCAGGATGGCGCCGGCCGACTTGACGGCTGCAAAGCTGAGCAGGTACGCCAGGTCGTCGCTGCGCCCGCTAGCGAAAACGTCGATCAGGATGAACAACGGCACCACCATCAAATCCTGGAACATCAGGATGGAAAAGCCTGCCTGGCCGTTTGGTGTCTGCAGGGAGCGTTGATCGGTGAGCAACTGCATCACCACGGCCGTGGACGACAGCGACAGCACCAGCCCCAGCACGATGGACGCTTCGAGCGACAGGCCAAAATAATACGCCACGCCACCGATCAGGCAGGCGCTGACGGCCACCTGCCCCACGCCCGCGCCAAACACCCAGCGCCGCAGCGCCCACAGCCGCTCCGTCGACAGTTCCAGGCCGATCATGAACATCAAAAACATCACGCCCAGCTCGGCCAGGCCGCTGACCTGCTCGGCACGGACAAACGAGAAATACGTCAGCCAGGTGAAGTCGCCAGCCCACAGGCCGAAGCCAAACGGGCCGAACAGGGCGCCGACAGCCAGGAAACCCAGCACCTGGTTAACTTTCAGGCGTTGCAATAAGGGAATAAATATCCCGGCCAGGGCGAGAAACAGCAGGGTTTCTCTTAAGTAAGGTAAGGCGTGCTGCTCTTCCAAAATAATGTCACATCCATGTCAGTGGTGGTACTCCTGCCAAATTGGCAGTGTTGCATTCGCTGCTCGCCCCTATTCGGACAAGGCCAGCATGTCGGCACGGGGACGCTCCCAGCCCGGCACATACGCCGGACACGGTCGCGCGCGGAATTTCTCCAGCTCGACGGTCGTGAAATTGGGCAACATATCCGGGTTGAAACGCACGTCCGTCAGCTTGTCCGCATTAAGGCGGGGCATGCGGGCAAAGCGCAACCAGGCGTCAACATAGCAATTATCTGCCTGTAAGGCGCGCAGGGTGGCCAGGCTGCCCGTCGCCTGGGCGGCTATGGCGATGCCGGGAGCCAGCTGCTGGCCTGACTGTCCTGGCTGGCCCGTCTCGGCCAGACCAGCCGGGCAGGCGGCAGGTGCCAGCGATGCGGGCAGCAGGCTCAGGGTGCCGCGGCGCAGGGTGTACACATCTGTCTTGCTGTCGAGCGTGACATAGATCCAGCACAAGGGATGGCTGGGAAACGCCGTCATCGCCACATCCCACACGCGCGTGCCCGGGTCCAGCCGCTGCACGGCCGCTTCGATGCGGGCGCGGCCGATGGCCGAGGCCACGCCCTGCGTGCCGATGAAGGTGGCCGCCAGCGCGAACGCCAGCAGCAGCGCCCCGCGCGCCCGCTCACCGGCGCGTCCTTGGAATACGGCAAGGACGACGCCCAGCGCCAGCAAGACGAGCAAGGCGGCAGGCGCCAGATAGGTTTTATAGGTAAAGAAGCACAGGGCTGCCGCCAACGCGGCCAGCAGCACGCTTTTGACAATGCTGTAGCGCAAAGACATGATGACGGGCACGCCCAGCAAGACCCAGAACATGGGCTCGACAATGAAGATCATGTCGCCATACAGCCAGCGGCTGCTAAACGGATAAAACGGGTGCAAGCCATAGGAATTGAGGAAATCCATGCCCATGTGCAAACAAAAGCCCAGCAGCAAACACGCCGCCAGGCCCACGCGGGCGGGCACGCTATCCCTGAGCAAACGCCTTGCACCGGGCCACAGCAGCCACAGCATGGCCAGCAGCAACAGTGCCTGCGGCAGCGCCAGCAGCAAGGTGTGCGTGTGGCCACGGTGATGCAGCATGTAGCCGAACGGGCGCGGCAACAATCTGGTCAGGACCAGATCCAGGTCGGGCGCGTTGCTGGCAAACCAGGCCGCAAACAAGAACAGCGCGCGCCGGGTGCGCTGTGCGGCGGCCTGCGGCTCGGGCGGCAAGCTACGGTGTACCAGTTCGCCGACCCCGAGGCCGATCACCGAATGCGTAATATTATCCATCGGGCAATTTTACAGGACGCCGCCCTGCACGTGGCCGCTACAGTGCTTCCAGCTCAGGCCCGCGCATGCCCACCAGCAGGGCGCGCCCGTCCGGCATGACGCGAAACTCGCCATAACGGGCCTTTTCCCAGCGCGCTGCCTCGCCTTCCTTGAAGAACCAGGCATCACTGACCAGCACCCAGCGCCCGTCCTTCGGCGTCAGCTCGATCAGCAATTCGCCTTGCGCCAGCGGCTTGCCGTCGTGCAAGCGCACAATATTGGCCACGCCCCGCGCATCGCGCGTGGCCACCACGTGCGGCCGGCCGGCGCCCTTGTCGGCGAAGACTTCGGCGCCCAGCATCCCCAGGCTGAGGAAATTGAGACGCATGAAGTCGCCCTGCATCAGCGAGCGGGGATCGACGGGCGCCAGTTCCACGAAGACAGCTTGGCCCTTGGCAATCAGTTGCTCTTTTTGCCAGATGCCAATATTCGCCACCGCCAGCACCAGCACCAACCCCGGCAGCCCCACCAGCAAGCCCAGGCGCACGGGGGCGGGCTTGCCGGCCACGGCCGCAGATTTGCTATCGACCAGGTGCAGCACCTTGCCGCGCGTGGCCAGCCACGCCATCGCGCACAGCACGGCGCCGGCCACGGCCAGCAGCGCCGCCTTGCTGGCCAGCGGCCAGGCCAGCTGGTAATAAAAGCTGCCGATGATCCAGGCGAGCGCCAGCGCTGCCGCCACGGCCACGCGCTTGCGTCCGCTGGCCAGGCAATATGCAAGGATTAGCAGAACGGGGCCCAGCGCAGGCATGCACCACGCCAGCACGATCAGCACCAGCGCCACGCCGATGGCGGGCAACTGGCGCAGCGACGGCCAGTGCGTCAACAGCCACGCGGCAGCGGCCACGGCCAGCAGCACCGAGACGCCATTGAGCACCACGGCGTACCAGCCGCCCTCAGGGCGCAGGGTCAATTCACGCGCCACTTCACCCGTAAAACCACTGCCCACGCTGGCGCCCAGCATGAAAGTCATGCCCGACCACGCTACCAGGCCCAGCAAGATCGCCAGCACCCAGCCGGTCGACACCGATTCCAGGAACGTGGCGACGAGCGCGCCACGGCCATCGTTGAAAGCCTGTTTTTGCAGCCAATGCACGCCCAGCCAGATGGCCAGGGCCAGCATCCAGGCGATATACAGCTCCGTGGGATCATTATGAAAAAGCCAGCCGTTCATGCCCACGGCCAACAAGCTACAAGCAAGCAGCCCCAGCAGCACGCGCAGCCAGTCGCGCGGCAAGGCGGCCGCCACCAGCAGGCACGCCAGGCTCAGCAGAAGCGAGGCATTGTGCGTCGAGCAATCGCGGAACAAGGCGTAGCCCAGCAAGCCGCCGCCCACCAGCAGGCACGGCACGGCCAGCTGCTCGATGAACAGCGACACGCCACGCGCGCGTATTAGCAGCACGGCAGCCACCAGCACGATGACGGCCACGACATACGCACCTGGCCCATGGCGCAGCACGCTTTCCAGGCCCACGCCCAGCGCCGCGATCAGGGGAATGGCGGCCAGCCAGGCGCCGAACGCCGTCATCAGCACCAGCGGCCACGGCCGTACATCCTGCACGGGCCGCGCGGCGCCGGACGGCAACAGGCCGGCACGCGTGGCGTCGGCGATCAGGGTATCGAGCGCGTCGGCGCGCTGATTATTCGTGCTGCTCATGGCGCCTCCTTGCGCGCGCGCCACAAAATGCCTTGCACGGTCAGCGCCAGCAAGACGGCGGCGATCAAGCCCAACATGACAAGCTTACCTATTTCGTTGCCACCGCCATCGAGCAGCTTGCGCGCCAGGCCGCCCACCAGCAGGGTATTGACGCCCAGCGCGACGGCGCTCAAGCCAAACACATCAAAAAACTTGCCGGTCGCCAGGAGTGCTGCGGCCACGGCCAGCAAGCCCAGCCCGGCCCAGTACGGCGATTCGATCTCGCTGCCAAACAGGGCGCTGACCGCCGAGCCCGTAATGAGGATGGTGGCCAGCACCAGTCCCAGGCGCAAGGCCCAGGTGCCGGCGCCCGTCCAGCGCGCCAGCAACGGCGAGACAAAGGCGCAAGCCAGCAGCACGGCCAGCCAGCCAGTGACGAAAATACCCAGGTCGGCCGATTCAACGTGCCAGCTGTGATGCGTATGCGCCTGTATCCACAAAGTGGCGGCCGTCGAGAGTATCAGCATCCACGGTGTCCACAGCACGTCGCTGCGCGCCACCAGGCACAGCGGCAGCGCCAGCCCGGCCCAGACGGCAAACAATTGCCATGGATCGGCGCCCGTCTGGTAGGTCTGGCCGAAATACGCGAACAGGCCGCCGATGGCCAGCAGCGCCACCAGCAGCAGCGGTGTGCGCGCCTTCGGCACGGCAAACGCGCCCACGCAGGCGGCGGCAAACACGCCTTGCAGCAAGGCAAAGCGGCCCATGCGGCCCAGTTCCTCCCAGTTGGCAGCGACCCAGAAAATCAGCCCCATGCCCAGCAGCGCGGCGCCCAGCACAGCCACGCCGCGCGGCAGCCAGTAAGCCAGGCGCGCAGGTTCGCGCTGGAAGCCGGCCACGTCCTGCAATTGCCGGGTTTGCCGGGCATCGAGCGCATAGTCCAAGGCGAGTTGGTACACGGCGAGGCGTAGATCCATCGTCTGCTTTCTTGTCATTTTAAGTGGAGAAACGTCAGCCCGAAACGCTGACGCCGCGCCAGAAGGCGACATGGCCGGCAATTTGCTTGACGCCATCCTTGGGCTGGGGGTAGTACCAGGCCGCGTTGGCATTGGCCTGGCCATCGACGACGAGGTCGTAATAGCTGGCCGTGCCCTTCCATGGACAGAGCGTCGTGTGGCTGCTGGGACGCAAGTATTCCTGCTTCACCGCAGACAAAGGAAAGTACACATTGTCTTCGACGAGCTCTACCTGCGCGTCGGTGGCTTGCGCGATGACGGCGCCATTCCAGGTCGCTGTTGGCATTTGACTATCCTCCTGTGCGGAGTGTAGCCGAATTAGCCGCCATGGCGCGCGCCGTTGGCGCCCGCTTCAGGCGCCGCTGATGATCTGGCGCAAGGCTTGTTCAAACACCTCGGGTGGCTGGCCGCCGGAAATCAGGTGGCGCTCGTTGATGATGACGGCCGGCACCGAGTTGATGCCGTTTTGCTGATAGAACTTTTCCTGCGCCCGCACTTCGTCCGCGTAGGCGTCGGACGCCAGCACCTCGGCCGCCCTGGCCGTATCGAGCCCCACGTCGCCCGCCACTTTCAGCAGCACCGCGTGCGAGGATGGATCCTGCCCTTGCGTGAAGTAGGCGTCGAACAGGGCCATTTTCAGTGCTTTCTGGCGCCCTTCCAGAGCGGCCCAGTGCAGCAAGCGGTGCGCGTCAAAGGTGTTGTAGATGCGCCCGCGCTTGTCCATGGCAAAAGTAAAGCCCAGTTGCTCGCCGCGCGCGCGGATCGCTTCGCGCGATTGCGCCATCTGTTCAGGGGTAGAGCCATATTTCTCGGCGATATGTTCGCCGATGTCCTGGCCTTCGGCCGGCATGTTGGCGTTCAGCTCGAAGGGCTGGAAATGGATCTCGGCCTGGACGCTATCGTGCAAATTGCCCAGTGCTTGCTCCAGCGACTTGAGGCCAATCACGCACCAGGGGCAGGAGACGTCGGAGACGAAATCAATACGGATGGGGATGGGGGTGGGATTGTTGCTGGAAGACATGGTGGGCAACCTTTGCGCGAGTCGGTGGCGGCCGCACCGCGCGGCGCCGCAAGCACAGCATATGCGTGCGGGCCGCCGGAAATCAAGCGCTTACTTCTTCTTGCCAGCCGCCTTGGCCGCGTCCTTCTTGCCGCCGATCCGGCTTTCCTTACCAGCGAGCAAGTTGGCGATATTCTGGCTGTGGCGGTAGGCCAGCAGCACGCTCATGACGATGACAGCGAGCAAGATGGGATCGACGCCGAACAGCAAACCGTAGTAAAACGGCGCGAACAGGGCCGCCACCAGCGCCGCCAGCGAGGAATAGCGGAAAGCGTAGGCGATGATCAGCCAGGTGGCCAGGGTAGCCAGGCCCAGCCATGTATTGATGCCCAGCAACACGCCCAGCGCCGTGGCCACGCCCTTGCCGCCGACGAAACGGAAAAACACGGGCCACAGATGGCCGAGGAAGACGGCGATGGCCACCAGGGCCACGGCCGTGTCGCCCACGCCCAACGCGCTGGCAAAACGGTCGGCCAGGAACACGGCCAGCCAGCCCTTGGCGCCGTCGCCTAGCAGGGTCATGATGGCGGCAGCCTTGTTGCCGCTGCGCAGCACATTGGTGGCGCCCGGATTTTTCGAGCCATAGGTGCGCGGATCGGCAATGCCGAAGACCTTGCTCATCACCACGGCAAACGAAATCGAGCCGAGCAAGTAAGCTGCCACTGTCATTGCCACGGTTGTGATTACTGGATTCATTTCTTCCCTTTATTATGTTTATTGCACCAGCATCGAGGCTGGGGCAGCAGAATATACACCAGCGCCCAGCCCAAGGACAGGGCGGCGCCCGGTTTTCTTAATCGGACAAGGCGCACTGCACCGGCTTGGCATGGAGCAAATCGAGCAGCACTTGCGGCGCCAGCGAGACGAGGAAACCGCGCCGCCCGCCATTAATATAGATACGTTCGAGCTCCAGGATGGATTGCTCCACATACACGGGCATGGCCTTTTTGGTGCCGAATGGCGACGTGCCGCCGATCATGTAGCCGGAATGGCGCTGCGCCACCTCGGGCTTGCATGGCTCGACGCCCTTGCAGCCGATGGCGCGCGCCAGGTTCTTGGTCGAGACCTTGCAATCGCCATGCATGAGCACGATCATCGGCCGCGCCGCCTCGTCCTGCATCACCAGGGTCTTGATCACGGCATGCTCAGGCACGTTCAGCTCGCGCGCCGAGACGCTGGTGCCGCCGTGCTCTTCATACGGATAGGGGTGTTCTTCGAAGGAAACTTGATGCTTGCGCAGCATCTGCGTCGCCTGGGTTTCGGAAATATGCTCTTTTTTAGCCATGCGTGATACGCTGATCGTTCAGTGAGGAGCGCTAATTATGCAGCAAGAAATCCGCTTTGCCACATTCAATGTCTGCAACCTGGCCCCCGCCGGGGCAAAATTGTATGACAACCTGGAACCTTTGAGCCCGGCACAATACGTGGCCAAGGCGGAGTGGACGGCGCGGCAGATCGACCTGCTCGACGCCGACGTGATCGGTTTCCAGGAAATTTTCTCGCAAGCGGCCCTGCGCGACGTGCTGTCGCGTACGCGCCACTACCGCGAAGCCGTGCAGGCCGGCTACGATGCGGCGGACGCTGCCGGGCGCATGCTGCCCACGGTGGCGCTGGTGTCGCGTTTGCCGCTGGCCGGCCCCGGTATTGCCTGTGTGAATTTTCCTGCTGGCGTGGCGCTACCCGCCGACAGCCACGCCGCCGCCGAGAGTGCGTGCCGCTTCGCCCGCGCGCCCCTGCATGTACAGGTACTCTTGCCCGGCGGACAACTGACGGACGTGGTGGTGCTGCATTTGAAGTCGCGCCGGCCCGACTACCGCCATGGCGACGGCAGCGATGCGCTGTCCTACGCCCTGGCCAACCTGCGTTCGCTGCAGCGGCGCGGCGCGGAAGCGGTGGCCCTGCGCGTGCTGGTAAGCGAACTGGGCCGCAGCGGCCGGCCGCGCATCGTGCTGGGCGACTTTAACGACATCGCCAATGCCGTCACCACGTCCATCGTCATGGGCGCCGGCGCGCCATGCGAAGCGGGCGCAGAAATGCGCGAGCGCCTGTATGACTGCAACGCCATCCAGCTGCGCCAGGATGCCTTGCGCCACGTGGGCTACACGAATATCCACGACAGCGCCTACATGACGATCGACCACATCCTGGTGTCCGAACACTTCCACCCCGCCTCGCCGCGCGCCATCGGCGTGGTGCAGGACGTGCACTATCTGAACGACCATTTACTGCTGGGCCTGCCGCAAGCGTCCGACCATGGCCAGGTAGTGACGCGCATCAAACTCCTGGGAAACATTGACTAATGTAACAACTTCGCCAGCGCCCTGGCATAGGGCATAGCGCCCCTGATATGACGCGCAGCGAGGCGGCCTCCCTGGCCCACGGCTGGCCCGGCGCCCGCGCGGCTTATGACGCTGCCCAAGCCTGGTGGCATGCCGGCATTGGTCCCTGGTCGGCGTTTTTTGCATTCCATCCCCGTTTTTGTGCAATCTGTCGCATGGCGATGGCGGCCACGCTTGAATCTTCCTAAAGTGGCAACATGCGTATCGCCGTGAACGACCGCAGCGGCAGGCGTGCTGCCTGCGGCCGCCACGGCGATACGCTACCCGAATTCCCCGCGCCGCCCCTCCAGACTAAAAGACCTATGAAAAACGAGACATTGCCACCGGCATCCCCCCTTGCAGCCAAGCGCCGCCGTCGCTGGCGCGCGCCCCTTCTCGTCGTTGTCGCGCTGGGCCTGGCTGGCGGCGGCTGGACGGTGATGCAAGCCAGGCAGCAAGCTGCCAAGGCGGCCGAACAGCAGGCCAGCAAGAAAAAGGAACAAGACAAGACGCCCGTGCATGAACTGGCGCAGGGCGACGTGGCCGCCATCGATGCGCGCGCGCTGGCCATCAGCCTGCCCCTGTCCGGTTCGCTGGCGCCGCTGACGCAGGCGACCATCAAGGCCAAGGTCTCGGGCGTCATCCACGAAACGACCTTGCAAGAAGGCCAGAGCGTGTCCGCCGGACAAATCCTCGTGCGCCTCGATGCGGCCGACCAGCGCGCCCGCCTGACGCAGCAGCAAGCCATGCTCGACGAAGCGCAGGCGCGATTGTCGATGGCGGCCAAGAATGAAGCGAACAGCCAGGCGCTGCTCAAGCAAAAGTACATTTCGCAGACGGCGTATGACACCACGCAAAACTCGGTCGACCTGGCGCGCGCCGGCGTCAAATCGAACGCCGCCATGCTCGATCTGGCGCGCATCGCGCTGGCCGACACGGTCATTCGCGCGCCGCTGGCCGGCATCGTCAGCAAGCGCCATGTGCAGGCCGGCGAAAAAGTCGCGCCCGACATGCCCGTCTACACCATCGTCAACCTGGCGCAGCTGACCCTGGAAGCGCCCGTGCCCAGCGCAGACATCCCCCGCATCAAGCTGGGCCAGGACGTGCATTTCAAGGTCGATGGCTTCGGTGCACGCGACTTTGCCGGCAAGGTCACGCGCATCAACCCCACCACCGAGAGCGGCTCGCGGGCCATGCTGGTGTATATCGCCGTCGACAATGCCGATGGCGCGCTGCGCGGCGGCATGTTCGCCAAGGGCAGCATCGTCACCGAGCGCTCGGCCGTGGCGCCGCTGGTGCCGTTGACGGCCGTGCGCAATGAAAAACAGGGCACGGTGGTGTATGCGCTGGTGAAAGGCAAGGTGGTCGAACAGCCTGTCACCCTGGGCCTGCGCAACGAGGATGAAGGCTACGCCGAGGTCACCTCAGGCCTGGTGCCAGGCGCCAGAGTCATCGTCGCCAGGCTCGATGGCGTGAAGCCGGGCCACGGCGTGACCTTCGCCGCGCCAGCCGCCGCCCCTGCCGCGCAGGCGGCCGTACTGGCACGCAAGGATTAAGCCATGTGGATGACCAAAATCAGCATACAGAACCCCGTCTTCGCCACCATGGTCATGGTGGCGCTGGTGGTGCTGGGCGTGTTCTCCTACCGCGGCCTGGGCGTGGAAAGCATGCCCAGCGTGCAGCTCCCGTTCGCCGCCATCGAAGTAAGTTACCCGGGCGCGTCGCCCGAGGCGGTGGAAAACGACATCACGCGCCCCATCGAGGACGCCGTCAACACCGTCAGCGGCATCAAGACCATCCGCGCCAATTCGTGGGAAGGACGCGCCGGCGTCTACCTGGAATTCGAGCTGTCGACGAATATGGACAAGGCCATGCAGGACTTGCGCGACAAGGTGGCCCTGGTGCGCCCGCGCTTCCCGAAAGAGGCCAAGGACCCGTTCATCGCCCGTGCCGAAGGCGATAACGAGCGCCCCATCGCCACCATCGTGCTGACCTCCACCGGGCATGACCTGCGCGCACTGTCGACCATGACGGAACAGATCATCAGCAAGCGCTTCCAGGGCGTCGCCGGCGTGGGGCAAGTCAAGCTGCGCGGCCTGCGTGCGCGCCAGATCCTCATCAGCATGAAACCGATCGAACTCAATGCCCAAGGCATCGGCGTCGACGAAGTCATCCGCGCCATCCAGGCCACCAACACCAACCTGCCAGCCGGCTCCATCAGCCATGGCGCGGCCGAGCAACTGGTGCGCGTGGAAGGCAAGATCAAGGATGCACGCGAATTTGGCAAGATCATCGTGGCGCGCCGCGCCATCGGCCCCGTTTATCTGGACCAGGTGGCCACTGTCGTCGATGGCGAGCAGGAAGAACTGTCGATCTCGCGCATGAACGGCCAGCAAGCCGTGACCATGGAAATTACCAAGGTGCAGGATGCCAACGTGGTCGAAGTGGGCACCGGCATCCTGAAAGTGGCGGCCGACCTGCAAAAAACCCTGCCGCCCGATATTACCCTGCGCGTGCTGGACGACGAATCGGCACGCGTGCAAAGCCAGCTCGATAACGTCAAGCGCACCATCATCGAAGGCGCCGTGCTGACCATGGTGATCGTCTTCCTGTTCCTGCACTCGTGGCGCTCCACCATCATCACGGGATTGACCTTGCCGATCTCCGTGCTGGCCAGCTTCATCGCCATGAAGGCGTTTGGCTTCACGCTGAACTTCCTGACCCTGATGGCGCTCTCCTTGTGCATCGGCCTGTTGATCGATGACGCCATCGTGGTGCGCGAAAACATCGTGCGCCACCTGGGCATGGGCAAGAGCCACTACAAGGCAGCCAACGACGGCACCAATGAAATCGGCCTGGCCGTGATGGCCACCACGTTTGCCATCGTCGCCGTGTTCGTGCCAGTGGCCTTCATGGACGGCATCATCGGCCGCTTCTTCCTGCAGTTCGGCATTACCGTGGCGGTGGCCGTACTGGTGTCGCTGTTCGTCAGTTTCACGCTCGACCCGATGCTGTCGTCCGTCTGGCGCGATCCCGTCAAGGACCGCTTCAAGTACGCGCCGTGGCTGGGCCGCTTCATGGCCTGGATCGAGACCGGCATCGACCGCCTGCACATAGGCTATGGCAAGGTGCTGGCTGTGGCTTTGCGCTGGCGCAAGACCACCCTGGCGACCGCCGTGGCGCTGTTCGCGGGCAGCCTGATGCTCGTGCCCATGATCGGTGGCGAGATGTTCCCGGAAACGGACCAGGGCTGGGTCAACCTGCGCTTCAAGACGCCCGTCGGTTCCAGCCTCGAATACACGGATTCCAAAGTGCGCCAGGTGGAAGCGGCCTTGAAGGAATTCCCCGAGATCGACAGCCTGGTGGCCAACGTGGGCACCCAGGATGGCCGCAATGCGGCCGACGTGAACCTGAAGCTGACGGATATCAAGACGCACAAGCGCCGCTCGCAGCAGGAACTGGAAAAGCTGATCCGCGAACGCCTGGCGCCGATTGCCGGCATCACCCTGTCGGTGGGCAACCGTCCCATCTTCATCGCCATCCTGGGCACGGACGAAGGCAAGCTCGATGAAGTGGCGCACCGTTTGATGGACAAGATGCGCTCAATCAAGGGCCTGGCCGACATGGAATACAGCCAGGAAGGCGCCAATCCATCGACCACGGTGAAGATCAATAATGAGCTGGCCAGCGATTTGGGACTGTCGGTGCAGCAGATCGGCAATGCGCTGCGCCCCTTCGTGGCGGGCGACACGGTCAGCCACTGGTTAGCTGGCGACGGGCAAAACTACGACGTCAACGTGCAACTGCCCAAATCAGGCCGGCAAAAGGTGGCCGACCTGGCCGACCTGTCGCTGGCGTCGAGCAAGCTTGATGCAAACGGCAAGCCGATCATGATCCCGCTGCGCCAGGTGGTCGACTTCGTGCCATCGTCCAGCCCGCAAGTGCTGAAACGCCAGGCCTTGCAGCGCCGCGTGGCCATCTATGCGGGCGTGCAGGACCGTCCTGCCGGCGACGTCGACGCCGATGTGCAAAAGGCGATCAAGTCCATCGACCTGCCGCCCGGCGTGCGCTTCGACGTGGCCGGCAATGCGCAGCAGATGGCCGAAACCATGGGCGGCGCCATGATGGCGCTGGGCATCGCCGTGCTTTTCATCTACCTGGTGCTGGCGTCGCAGTTTGGCAGCTTCTTGCAGCCGATCGCCATCATGGTGTCCTTGCCGCTGTCACTGATCGGCGTGCTGCTGGCCCTTCTGGTGACGGGCAGCACGCTGAACATCTTCTCGGTGATCGGCTTCATCATGCTGATGGGCCTCGTGACCAAGAACGCCATCTTGCTGGTGGACTTTACCAACCAGCGCCAGCGCGAAGGGCTGGGGCAGTTCGAGGCGCTGATGGAAGCGGGCCAGGTGCGCCTGCGCCCCATCCTGATGACCACCCTGGCGATGATCTTCGGCATGCTGCCGATGGCCATCGGCATGGGCGATGGCGGCGAATCGCAGGCGCCGATGGGCCGCGCCGTCATCGGCGGCGTCATCACCTCGACCATCCTGACCCTGGTGGTGGTACCCGTCGCCTACACCTACCTCGATAGTCTGGGCAAGCGCGCCGCACGCTTCTTGCGTGGCAGCGATGACCACGCGCATGCTGCCGAAGACGGTAAGGCGCCATCTCCCGGCGCCGCCCACTGATCCACCAGTCGCCTTCACCGTCCCCGCATTGGCGGGGACGACGCGGCGGTTTCCCCAGGAAATATCGGTCGTTACGGCAGGGAGCTGGGAAGAACGGCTGGCGGCAGGTGCTCGCCAGCAAGGCCTGCGATGCACGCCGGAGGGAACCGGCGCGGCGATGCCGCACCGGCAATCAACAGCAGGGAGTTACTGAGGCTGGGCAGGAGCGTCGCTTTCGGCGGCGTCATCGGCATCGTCCGCATCCGCATCCGCATCCGCGTCCGATTCTTCGCCTTCAGTGCCATCGGCCGACTTCGGATTGTTTTTCGCTTCCAGCTTGCGCCTGGCTTTTTCTTCGGCTTTTTTCTTCTTTTCCAGCTCTTTTTGCCGTTTTTCGTATTGGAAATTTGTCTTGGCCATTTACTACCTCTTTAGTTTTTTGTTGTTACAGATAACCGCATAACACACATTATGACGCAGTTGGGCCAAACACCAAATGTTTAGCCACGGGGATGATGCTGTGCATGCAGCAGTTTCAGGCGCTCGCGGGCCACATGCGTATAGATCTGCGTGGTGGAAATATCGGAGTGACCCAGCAACAATTGCACGACGCGCAAGTCCGCGCCATGGTTCAGCAAGTGCGTGGCAAACGCATGGCGCAGGGTGTGCGGCGACAGCGGCGCCGTGATGCCGGCATGCAGCGCATGTTTTTTGATGATGACCCAGAACATTTGCCGCGTCATGGCGCCGCCGCGCCGCGTGACGAACAGCGCGTCATCCATCTGGCCGTCGAGTATCACGCCGCGCGCCTCTTTCAGGTAGCGCTCTATCCACAGCCGGGCCTGCTCGCCGAACGGCACCAGGCGCGTCTTGCTGCCCTTGCCCGTGATGCGCAGCACGCCATCGTTCAAGCTCAGTTCCACCGATTTCAAGTCCACCAGTTCCGACACGCGCAAGCCGCTCGCATACATCAGCTCCAGCATGGTGCGTTCGCGCAGGCCCAGCGGCGTGCTCACGTCGGGCGCCGCCAGCAAGGCTTCCACCTGCGCTTCGCTCAAGGTATGCACGAAGCGCGCCGGCTGCTTGGCCGAGACCATTTTCAGGCACGGGTCGACGGCGATACGCTTGTGCCGCAAGGCCAGCTGGTAAAAGCGCTTCAGCACGGACAATCGCCGGTTCGACGATGTCGCCTTGCTCTCGTCGTGGCGGGCGGCGAAATACGCTTCGATGTCGGCGGTGGACACATCGTACAGGCTGTCGCGCCCGGGATGCGCCACTTCCAGCCAGCGCGCGAACAATCGCATGTCGCGCCGGTAGGCATCGAGCGAATTTTTCGACAGGCCATCTTCCAGCCACAGGCTGTCGCAAAATTCATCGATCAGGGTGGCGTTGTCGGGTGCCAGCAAGCTGTTCATCATGAATAAGCCGCCACGCCTTCGTGCGCCAGCAGCCAGCGCTTGACGCCTAGGTGAAAGCCCATGGCGTCGTCGTGATGGGCAAAGCCGCCCAAGCCGCTGGCGGCCGTGACGCGGTGGCAGGGGATCAGCACGGGAAACCAGTTGGCGCCGCAGGCCTGGCCTACGGCACGCGGCGCCGAGCCGATCAGGCGCGCCACGTCGCCATAGGTGCGCACCTGGCCGCGCGGGATCTGCCCGATGGCCGTCCATACCTTGCGCTGGAAAACGCTGCCCAGCGCTGCCAGCGGCAGGTCGAACGGTGCATCGGGTTCAAGGAAATAACGTGCCAGTTGCAAACAAGCCTGTTCCGAGACGGCATCTTGCGCCTCTTTCTCGGCAAAGTGCGGCGGCAGGTAGACCAGTTCGCGCAGCTGCCCACCGTCCGCACGCACGCCCATGGCGCCGAACGGTGCGGCAAGGATGGCACTGAACAGCTCACTGCCCTGTTGTTTTTTCATCTACTGCTCATTATTCAAGTGTGGCAAATATGCAACCAGATGCACCAAAAAGGCCCTTCCGGACGATTATGCACCGTCTTCTGGCACGCCGGCGGAGGTTTCCGCAGCACGAAAAAAAAGCGCACCAATCGGTGCGCTTCAAATATTGCTTCACGTTCCCGGTCGTTTGGGTCCGCCGGTGCCGGCTTGTGGCCGCAGACAGCTATGACTCAACAACTTCTGTGAAACGTGTGTCTCCTCAATATATCCCCGGTATCAATACCGTTTTTATAGACCACTCCCCCACCAACCGTGCCACTAATTCTGTACTCTCACCTTGCTACCGGAGCGTATATGCTTATACGTGTTTCCCCGTAAGGCCGCCCATCATAACGTATTTAATCGGGCGAATCGACTTTTTTTGCACCAGCATGGGGACCGATGCTTTAGCCTTAAATTAAATTTCCAGCTACGCTGGCATTTGTGGTAAGCCATCAGGCCATGGCACGGCCGGCGCCTACTTCGCGCTTTCCTTGTTGATCGCGGAAATCCATTCCTTGCCGATGCGGTTTTCCATGGTTTTCTGCACGGGCGCCAGGGCGCGCCGCCATTCAGCCTGCTCCTGCAACGTCAAGGTGTAGATCTGCGTCTTGCCGCTCTTGCGTATCGCTTCGAGCGCCTTGTCGTTGTCGGTCTGGGCAATGGCCTTTTCAAACGTGGTCGCTTCCTTCATGGCTTTTTCCAGCTGGCCGCGGATATCGGATGGCAAGCCATCCCAGAACTTCTTGTTGACGATGACGGCGTAGCCCAGGTAGCCGTGATTGGAGACGGTCAGGTGTTTTTGTACTTCATGCATCTTTTGCGTGTACATATTCGATGGCGGATTTTCCGTGCCGTCGACCACGCCCGTCTGCAGTGCACGGTAAGCCTCCGAAAATGCCAGCGCCTGCGGATTGGCACCCAGCGCGCGCATCTGCGCATCGAGCACGTTCGACGACTGGATGCGCATCTTCAAGCCCTTGAAATCGGCCGGATGGTGCAGCGGCCTGTTAGCCGACATCACCTTGAAGCCATTATCCCAGTAGGCCAGGCCCGTGATGCCCTTCGGTTCCAGCTTTTTCAGCAAGCCCTTGCCGATGTCGCCTTCGGTGACGTTGTACAGCGCCGTCTTGGTAGGGAAAATATAGGGCAGGTCGAAGACTTCGAATTCCTTCACGCCCAGCGGGCCGAACTTGGCCAGCGAAGGCGCCAGCATCTGCACGGCGCCCAGCTGCAGCGCTTCGAGTTCTTCCTTATCCTTGTACAGCTGGCTATTAGGATACAGTTCCACCCTGACCTTGCCGCGGGTGGCCTTTTCGGCCAGCATCTTGAAGCGCTCTGCGGCCTGGCCTTTCGGCGTATCAGGCGCCACCACGTGGCTGAATTTGATGACGATGGGCGCCTGTGCCCGGGCGGGAGCGCCAAAGCCAGCACCGATCGCCACGCAGAGCATGGCCAGCATGGATTTCATTTGCATTGCAGTCTCCGTGGCGATATCAGATGCCTTATGATTGATCTGCGCCGATAATGTGCGAAAGAAATCAACGAAGCCATTGTGGTTAACCACAATAGTTTCGACCTAAGAACGCGCTACCCTGCGAGCCATGAAAATACCACTCACCTTCGCGCGCCGCCTGCAGTTTACCAGTCCGTTGCGTTGGCTGCTGCCGGTCATGCTGCTGCTGCTGTTCCTGTCCATCCTGTTCTGGCTGCCATGGCAGGCACGCCAGATGGAAAGCAATGAACGCCAGGAGCAGCTGATCGCCGACACGCTGTGGGTGGAGCAGACAATACGCTTCCAGCTGGCGCGCAACGAGGAAAGCCTGTACAACCTGGGCACCGACATTGCCAGTGGCGTCGTGCCGCAAGCGCGGGTGCGCGAACGGCTGCAACAGATGCTGCGCAACGGACGCGAGCTGCAGCGCGTGGTCTGGCTTGATGCCGGCGGCAAGGTGCTGGCGTCGAGCGACAGCACGCTGCCGCAGGAGGCCCGCGCGATACTCTCGCCTGCATCGCTAACGACAGGCGACAACGCGCGCCGGCTGCACCGGGGCCAGTATGCCCAGCCAGCGCAGCACAGCGGCTTTCCCGACGCGCCGCCCAGGGCCATGCTGATGGACTATCACCAGCCCCTGTTCGACGGCCAGCGCTATGCGGGCAGCCTGGTGGCCACTTACCAGATCAGCAGCCTGCTCGATGAAATGGTGCCGTGGTGGTTTGCGCAGGATAACCAGATTTCGCTGATCGGTCCCGACGACAAGGTGCTGGCGCGGCGCGCCGCCGCCGGTCCCGGCCACGGCGTGTATACGCACAAGCGCGCGCTCGACGTCCCCGGCGCCAACATCACCTTGTTTACCGACAGCGTGAAAAGCCAGCCCAAGCTGCTGCCAAATTTGCTGGTCGGCTCCGTCATCGCCCTCTCGCTGGGCTTGCTGTGGAGCTTGCTGGCCCTGTGGCGCCATATTGCGCGCCGCCTGACGGCCGAAGGCGCGCTGCGCCAGCAAATGCTGTTTCGCACGGCGATGGAAAACTCGCTGGTAACGGGCATGCGCGCGCGCGACCTGGAAGGACGCGTCACGTATGTGAATCCCGCGTTTTGCCAGATGGTCGGCTATCCGCCCGAGGAAATTCTCGGCCGATTGCCGCCCATGCCCTACTGGGTGCCTGAAGCGATGGAGGAATACCAGCAGCGCTTCGTCAAGGCGCTGGCCGGCAACGTCACGCCGCAATTCGAAACCTATTTCCAGCGCCCCGACGGCACCCATGTGCCGGTGCTGATCTTCGAAGCGCCGCTGGTGGACAAGAACGGCAAGCAAACGGGCTGGATGGGTTCCGTGCTCGATATCTCGGACCGCAAGCGCGTCGAGGAACTGAATCGCCAGCAGCAGGAAAAACTGCAAACGAGCTCGCGTCTGGCCACCATGGGCGAACTGGCATCGATGCTGGCGCATGAGCTGAACCAGCCGCTGGCGGCCATTTCCAGCTACACCACGGGCGCGCTGAACCTGATCCGGCGCGCCATCGACAGCGGTGCGCCCCTCGATCCGGCCACCCTGAAACCGGCGCTGGAACACGCTGGCGCACAGGCGCAGCGGGCCGGCCAGATCATCCGCAGCGTGCATGATTTCGTGCGCAAGAGCGAACCGCAGCGCCAGGACGTGGCCATCCGCACCCTGCTCGACGGCATCCGCGCGCTGATCGACCTGCAGGCGCGCAAATACTATGTCACCATCCAGGAAGAGATACCCCTGGATCTGCCGCTGCTGCGCGCCGACCCCGTGATGATCGAGCAAGTGCTGCTGAACCTGACGCGCAATGCCATCGAGGCAATGCAGGATGCGGCGCCGGGACGGCGTATCATGCGCCTGCGGGCCAGCCACGACGCGCAGCAGGACATGGTGACGGTGGACGTGATCGACCACGGGCACGGCATCGCGCAAGACGTGGCCGAACGGCTGTTTTCGCCGTTTTTCTCGACCAAGTCCGAAGGCATGGGCATGGGACTGAACATCTGCCGTACCGCCATCGAATTTCACGGCGGCGCGCTGACCTTCAGCGCCAACCCCACTGGCGGCACCATCTTTACCTTCAGCGTGCCGGCCGTGCCGCGCGCGCCGCACTAACCGACAACGACGACAAGCCGGAGAAACCATGCTACACATCATTGACGACGAAGAGGTCGTACGCGACTCCCTGTCCTGGCTGGCCGCCTCGCGCGCCATCGAGGCGCGCAGTTATGCCAGCGCCCAGCACTTCCTCGATAGCCTGGACGGCACGTTCGACGCGAATGGCGACTGCGTGCTGCTAGACGTGCGCATGCCCGACATGAACGGCATCGCCCTGTTCGACCAGCTGGTCAAGCGCGACCTGACGGCGCGCCTGCCCGTAATTTTCCTCACCGGCCACGGCGATGTGCCGATGGCCGTCGACAGCCTGAAGCGGGGCGCCTTCGATTTCTTTGAAAAACCGTTCAACGACAACGACCTGATGGACCGCGTGCAGCTAGGCCTGGCCAATTCGCGCCAGGCGGGCGAACTGGCCGCCGTGCACGCGCGCCTGGCCACCCTGTCGACGCGCGAACGCGAAGTGCTGGACCTGATTTTGGCGGGCAAGATGAACAAGGTAGTGGCCGACAAGCTGGGCATCAGCATGCGCACCGTGGAAGTCCACCGCGCGCATATCTTCGACAAGATGCAGGTCAAGACGGCGGTGGAGCTGGCGGGATTGTTGAAGTAAATCCAGTGATGTTGGATTGGCGGCGCCGAGAAAACGCCCAGGGCAAGGCGCGCGTCCGCAGACAGTACGCTAGTACGGCAAGGACGCGCCACGCCGCCATGGGCGTTTTCTCAATCGTCGTGGCGCTCGTGGTGTTCTTCCACACCATGCTTCCAATAACTGGCCACATGCAGATGCTGCTTCGGCAGCCCCGCCGCAAGAAAATGGCGGCGCAAGTCCAGCACCTGGGCGTGCTCCGTGGCCACCCAGACGTAGCCGTCGCCGTCTGACGGCAGTGTAATCTTGCGCAGCGCATCCAATAGCAACGCTCCTTTACTGCCATTGCGCGCCACCCAGTGCAGTTCCAGCTGCGCGGTGCACTCGGGTGCGATCTGTTCGCCATCTTCAACGATCTCGATCACGGCGATGGCGCGCGCCGTGGCCGGCAACTGCTCCAGGCGGCGGGCGATGGCCGGCAAGGCCGTCTGGTCGCCCACCAATACATACCAGTCGAAATCGAGCGGCACCAGCATCGAGCCGCGCGGGCCGCCCACGCCCAGGGTATGCCCAGGTTTGGCTTGCGCCGCCCAGGTCGCCGCGGGACCGTCGCCGTGCAGCACGAAGTCAATTTCCAACTCGCGCCGCTCGGCGTCGTAGCGGCGTGGCGTGTAGTTGCGGGCGATGGGGCGCGCGCCTTCGGCATACTCGATGGCATTCGGGCCATTGCCCAGCACGGGCAACATGGGCGCTTGCTCGCCGGGTGCGGGAAAGAACAGCTTGACGTGATCGTCATGCGCGGGCGAGACAAAGCCTTCCAGGTCGCCGCCCGCCAGGGTGACGCGGCGCATGTGCGCCGTCAGCTGCTCGGTGCGCACGACGGTGAGCACGCGCAGTTTCAAGTCATGGCGCACGCGCTCGATGGCGTGCGCGCGTGGGGTCGATTGGGGTGCGGTAATCATGTTCTGGTTCCTTGTCAAAGTGGGTTCATTGGCCATCGATGATGGCATTTGCCGCTTGCTCCAGCACGGCCGCCACGCGTTCGGCTTCCGCCTCGCTCCAGTTGCTCTTGTTGAGCAGTAGCGCGTGTTTCAAGGTATGCATGCCCTGGTGCACGCGCTCGGGCAAGGCGCTTCTCGCCGCAACGCGGGCAAACATGTCGAGGCGGGCCAGGATGCCGTCCACCTGCGCGCGGTTTTCCTCGATATACGTACGGCCCAGGTCCGTGATGGTGTAGAGCTTCTTGCCGCTGGCGCTTTCGCTCGATGTCACGTGGTCTTGCTCTTCGAGCAAGGTCAAGGTCGGATAGATGGCGCCGGGGCTGGGGGCGTAGGCGCCGCCGCAACGCTCTTCGATGGCCTTGATGATTTCATAGCCGTGACGGGGGCTGATTTCGATCAGCGCCAGCACGATCAGGGGCAAGTCGCCGCGGCCAAAGACGCGTTCCGCCCGTTCGCCGCGACCGCCGCCGCGTCCGCCGGGGCCGCCGTGGCCCATGCCGTCGCCGCGCTTGTCGAAACCGCGCGGACCGCGGCCGTGCATGCTCATGTGCCCATGATGATGTTCGTGGCGCTGCTCGCCGTGGTGCTGGTGCTGCTGGCCGCAATGGCCGTGATGATGGTGATGGCCATTCTGGCCATGTTCTGCGTGGTGTGAGTTTCTCATGTTTTCTCTTTAAAGATATATCGTTAGTAAGTATCGCCATTTTATAACGATATATCGATAAGTCAAGGAACAATTTTCTGGCGCGCAGGCGCGGGCGTTTGCTATGCTCGGTTTTCCACGACCAATACGCCACCGCCATGCCTGAAAAAAACGTCCCGGAAAAGATGTATGTCAAGAATGCCAAGGCCCTGGCCGTGCTCAATGACGGCGGCGAGCATGCCGCCTTGCTGGCGCAGCTGCCACCGGAGCTGTGGGTAAAGGAAGGGGCAGACGCTGACTGGATACTGGTGTTTGCGCGCAGCCGCGCAGAACTGGAACACTGGCTGCCGCAGGCACAGACATGCCTGGCGCCGGGCGGCGCCGTGTGGCTGGCGTACCGCAAAGGCGGCAGCAAGGCGGGCAGCGACATCCACCGCGATGACATCCGCGTCTACGCGCAGGCACTGGGACTCGATAGCGTGGCGATGATCGCCATCGACGCCGACTGGTCGGCCCTGCGCCTGAAACAAGCCTGAATAGTGCCTAGGCGACGCCGTGCAGCGCCAGCGCCCATTCGACGTGTTCGCGCACGATGGCCGACGGGTGCTCGCGGCGCGACAGCAGGGCCGCGACGATGTCAGGCTGCCCATGCGCCTTGGCGGCCGCGTTGCCCATGCCGACTGCCAGGTTGCGCAGCCAGCGTTCGTGGCCGATGCGGCGAATCGCGCTGCCTTCCATGGCGCGGTTGAATTGTTCTTCCGTCCAGGCGAACAGCTCCACCATGCCGGCGCTGCCCAGATTGCGTCGCTCGTCAAAGTCCGGTACCACGGCGCGCTGGGCGAACTTGTTCCACGGGCAGACGGTCTGGCAATCATCGCAGCCATACACCTTGTTGCCGATCAAAGGGCGCATCTCGACGGGAATGGCGCCCTTCAATTCGATGGTCAGGTAGGAGATGCAGCGGCGCGCGTCGAGCTGGTACGGCCCCACTATCGCTTGCGTGGGACATACCCTGATGCACGCCGAGCACTGGCCGCAGTGCGGCGTTTCAGGCGGATCGACGGGCAGCGGCACGTCAACCAAAATCTCGCCGAGGAAAAAAAAGGAGCCGCCCTGGCGGTTGATCAGCAAGGTGTGCTTGCCGCGCCAGCCCAAGCCCCCTTTTTGCGCCAGTTCGACTTCCATCACGGGCGCCGAGTCGCTGAAGACGCGGTAGCCGAAGTCGCCGATCTCTCCCTTAATGCGCTCGGCCAGCTGCTGCAGGCGCGAGCGCATCACCTTGTGGTAATCGCGGCCACGCGCATATACGGAGATCACGGCCGCCGTGGGATCGGCCTCGCGCGCAGCCTCGTGTTCGCGCCACTCGGGGCCCAGCGCCGGCGGCAGATAATTCATGCGCGCACTGATGGCGCGCACTGTGCCGGGCACCAGTTCGGCCGGGCGGGCGCGCTTCATGCCATGGCTGGCCATGTAGTCCATTTCACCGTGATAGCCTGCGGCTAGCCAGGCCTGCAGTCCCGCTTCCATGTGCGACAAATCGACGTCGGCGATGCGCACCTCGGCAAAACCCAGCTCGCGCCCCCATTCTTTGATGGTGCGCGCCAGGGAGGCGAGATCGGTGACGGTGGCAGACATAGGAGACTTTAGGCGAGGCGGCGGTGACGCGGGCGGTTAGGCGGTTACAATGGCATGAGCCTCTATTTTATGCGATACCGAAGACAATGACCGAACACTTCAAAGCCCATCTCCATGACGAAGCCGGTACCGCCGCGCTGGGTGGTGCGCTGGCGCGCGCTCTGGCGCCCGGCCTGGCAATCTACCTGCACGGCGACCTGGGCGCCGGCAAGACAGCCCTCACGCGCGCCCTGCTGCATGCAGCAGGCCATGCGGGTCACGTAAAAAGCCCCACCTACACCCTGTCCGAACCGTACACGGTACAGCTCGATGGCCAGAACGTCAACGTCATCCATTTCGACCTGTACCGCATGGGCAGCGCTGAGGAATTTCTCGACGCAGGCTTTCGCGAAGACTTCAACGGCCACAATATCTGCATCGTCGAATGGCCGGAGAAAGCCGAGCCGGTACTGCCGCCTGCCGACCTGAATATTTATTTGAGCGTTGCAGGCACAGGACGTGATGTAGAATTGCAAGCGTCTTCTGAATTGGGTCTGTCATGCCTTCACCGTCTCAAATTCGCCCCGAACCTTTGATAACCTCACCGATCACCCGGCGCACGGTACTCAAGGCCGGCGGCACCCTGTTGTTGTCCGTGTTCGCGCCGATGTCGGCGATGGCAGCGCAAATTCTCGCCGTGCGCGTCTGGCCTGCCGAGGACTACACCCGCGTTACCCTGGAAAACGACAGCATCCTCAAGGCGACCCACTTCATCGTCAAAGACCCAGAACGGCTGGTAGTCGACATCGAAGGCCTGGAACTCAATCCCACGCTGAAAGGCCTGGTAGCGAAGATCCAGTCGAACGATCCGTACATCAAGCAAGTGCGCGTGGGCCAGAACCGGCCCAACGTGGTGCGCCTGGTGTTCGACCTGAAGGAAGAAGTCACGCCGCAGCTGTTTACCCTGCCACCGGCCGGCTCCTACAACCACCGCCTGATCTTCGACCTGTACCCCGTGCACGAGCCAGACCTGATCGCGCAAATGATCGAAAAGGGCGACTGGTCGAGCGACCCGGCCAAGCCACCGATGGCCGGCACGCATACGCCGCCACCCGCGCTGCCGCTGCCCGACAGCGGCAAGCCGCCCGTGGCCGTCGCGCCGCCAATAGTGGCCATTGTGCCGCCCGTGCCCGACATCCGCCCGGAACAGCGCCCTGAAGCGCGTCCCTTGCCGGGCCAAAAGGTGGTGCGCATGATTACCATCGCGCTTGATCCTGGCCACGGCGGCGAGGATCCTGGCGCCATTGGCAGCAAGGGCAGCCGCGAAAAAGACGTGGTGCTGGCCATTGCCAAGCGCCTGAAAACCAAGCTGGAGCTGCAGCCGAACATGCGCGCCATGCTCACGCGCGACGCCGATTTCTTCGTCCCGCTGGGTATGCGCGTGGAAAAGGCGCGCAAGGTGCAGGCCGACCTGTTCGTCTCCATCCACGCCGATGCATTCATCCAGCCGACGGCGCGCGGCTCGTCCGTCTTCGTGCTGTCAGAAAAGGGCGCCACCTCGACGGCCGCGCGCTGGCTGGCAAACAAGGAAAACCAGGCTGATCTGATCGGCGGCGTGAACGTGAAGAACCACGACAAGCAGCTGGCCAGCGTGCTGCTCGATTTGTCGACGACGGCGCAGATCAATGACAGCATGAAGCTGGGCAAGGCCGTGCTGCGCGAAATCGGCGGCATCAACCGCCTGCACAAGGGTTCCGTCGAGCAAGCCGGCTTCGCCGTGCTGAAAGCGCCCGATATCCCTTCCATCCTGATCGAGACAGCCTTCATCTCGAATCCGGAAGAAGAAGCCAAGCTGACCGACAACGGCTACCAGGACCAGATGGCGGACGCCATCGTCACTGGCATCAGGAATTACTTTGCGAAGAATCCGCCGCTGGCGAAAAGCCGTTTGACCTGACATGGAAACAAGCATGAGCAAGAGTACCTTTGGCCAGCTGCCGGCCGTGACCATCCGTGCGGCCGACGGCGCGCAGGCGACCGTCACCCTGTATGGCGGCCACCTGGTCTCGTGGCAGACCAGCGATGGCCAGGAACGCCTGTTTTGCAGCCGCGCGTCAAACCTCGACGGCAGCCGCGCCATCCGGGGCGGCGTGCCGGTGATCTTTCCCCAGTTTGGCGCGCGCGGCACGGGCATGCGCCACGGCTTTGCACGCGTAGCGACCTGGCAGCTGGAAGCGACTGGCGATGCCGATGGCGCAGTATTTGCGCAATTCGTGCTGCACCACACCGACTTGCCAGAGGCGATTGCCGCCGCCTGGCCGTTCGCCTTCACCCTGCGCCTGCGCGTGGCCGTCAAGGCGCAAGCGCTGGACCTGAGCCTTTGCGTGCACAACACGGGCGAACAGGCCTTCCCGTTCTCGGCCGCCCTGCATAGCTACTTTGCGATCGATCAATTGAGCCAGGCGCGCGTTGGCGGCTTGCAGCGCGTGCGCTATTCGGACGAGACGCCGCAGGATGCCCTGCAAGCGGAAGAATTCCTGCAGTTTGCCGACAAGCTCGACCGCATCTACTACCAGCTGCCGGGTGCCTTGACCCTGCAGTCAGGGGCATCTACCCTGCGCCTGGAGCAGCAGGGCTTCACGGACGCCGTCGTGTGGAATCCCGGCGCGCAAGACGCCGCCAACCTGCCCGACCTGGCCGACGACGAGTATCCGCGTTTCATTTGCATCGAGCCAGCGCTGATCCAGCCCGATCTGCTGGCGGCGGGCGCCGAGTGGACAGGGCGCCAGCACTTGGAATTTGTTTAATTGGATTCCTTGATGATGCGGCCATTAGCTGGCTGTATCGGCCGCGCATTCAATGGATACAAACGGCTGAACAGCGCCATCTGCGCCGCCGACACCTGCACCGGCTGCTTCATCACCACCCACAGCACGCCCTCGCTGCAGGGCGGCTCCGTCATCGACCCCATATACGTGTAGTAGTCGCGCCGCACCGGCAGCAGCTCGGCCGGGTCAAGCAGGATGGCGGGCTGCATGGTCTCGAATTTTTCCAGCGGCAGGTTGTTCCAGACGGTCTGGATGGTCGCTTGCGGCGTGCCCCGCTCCAGCAGCAGGGCCAGCACGGCCAGCCGGCCTTCGGCGTCGCGGTGCACCAGGTGCACCACCATTTCAAACGCCTTGCCATTGATGCGCTCTTCCGACGGACGGTGGAAATGGAATTGCTGCAGCTCGAACATGCGGTTCTGCAGCGTGATGTAATTACCGCCGCTGACACCCACCTGCACCGTGTGGCCGTTGTCGACCACGTTGAATGAAGACGGGTGGTAGTCGAAGCTGATCTGCTCAAGTTCCACCTTCATGCCATCGCGGATGTCGATCGGCGACTGGCGATTGCCATTGCCGCACTTGGCCCAGTCGACATTGATCTTGCTCCAGTTGGCCGGACCGCTCTCGCCCTCGTACGACCAGTGCGTGCCGCGCGGCACGGGTGGTGGCGGCGGTGGCACCGCTTTCGCCACGGCGGCGCGCTTGGCGCGGGCGGCGGCGCGCGCTGCCTGGGTGGCGCGCATTTCCGCCAGCCGCGCCGCGATGCGTTCGGACAGGTCGACTTCGGCCGCGTCCTCCTTCTCGCGCGCCGTGGGCGCTACCGTGACGGCGACCTTGCCCTCCTTGCCATCCTTGCCCTTGACCGATTCGGTCAGGGTTTTCATGGCGGCCGCGCGCGCCGAGGCCGACATGGGGGCGCTGGCCGGAGCAGGGGCATCGTTGGCGCTTGCCATGGCAGTCAACACGGCAAGGCTGCAAGCTAACAGAGCGCTCAAATGTCGCATGGAAATCCAGAAAGTAAGAATACCCTCTGGTTTACGGCTGGAAAGCCATAAAACTTGAATCAAAGCAGGAGTAAAACAGAAACACCGAAGAGAAAAACCTGATCCAGGGCAACTGCGGGCGGTGCCGCAGCGTGTTTACCCTGGATCAATAGGGCCTTAAGCCGACTTGCCGGCCATGCGCTTGTAGAGTTTCCACAAGCCGCCCAGTACCACCGGCACGACGGCGGCGCCAACACCAATCAGCACGATCAGAGTCAGGTGGTCGCGGATCCATGGGATATTGCCGAAGAAATAGCCAGCCGTCACCAAGCCAATCACCCACAACAGGGCGCCCGTCACGTTGTACATCTGGAAGCGTGCATGCGTCATGTCGGAAATGCCGGCGACGAACGGGGCAAAAGTACGCACCACCGGCACGAAACGGGCCAGGATGATGGTCTTGCCGCCATGCTTTTCAAAGAAGTCGTGCGTGCGGCGCATGGCATCCTTGTTGATCCAGCGGTAATCGTGGGTAAACACCCTTTGCCCGATGGCCTCGCCGATCCAGTAATTGAGCGTATTGCCTGTAATGGCGGCCGTCACCAGCAAGGCGATCAGCAAGCCCAGGTGCATTTGTCCCGTCGCGCAAAACGCGCCGGCGATAAACAATAGCGTGTCTCCAGGGAAGAAAAACAGAACCACGAGGCCTGTTTCGCAAAAAATAATGGCAAACAGCACCGCATACACGAGGGTGCCGTACTGTTCGATCAAGATGCCCAGCGTCTTGTCGACATGGACGATCATGTCGAGGAATTGCACAAAATCCATAAATTTTTCCCTAAAGGTAGCGGCGGAATCATACACCACCCAGCCAGCGCAACGGCAGTCCCCGGCGCGATATTTCGTGATTAATTCGGCAGCGCCCGTGGCGGTGTCGCATTTTAAGGAAAGGTTAAGGAAACGCCGTGTTTGCACGCGGCCGCCAGAATTGCCACATGCAATGTTTTTTCAGCGAAATATTGCCATTCCGGTATACACTTTCTGACCGGCGCAACCCGTGCCGGCCAGGAGAGAACAGGAAAGAACATGCGTCTGCATCCACTCAGCGGCCTGACCATGGCCACCGTGCTGGGCCTTGCCCAGTTGCCTGCCCACGCAGCACCTGCCCAGATCAAGGCCCCGGCCGAACTGCCCGCCAAGGCCAGCGTCGCCGACGCGATCAAGGCATCGGCACCATCCGACTGGCGTCCGCTGGACCCGGACAACACCTTGTACCTGGACATTCCGGCCGGCCGGGTGGTGCTGGAGCTGGCGCCCGAATTCGCGCCGCAACATGTGACCAACATCAAGGCCCTGGTGGCCGAGCAGTATTACGACGGCCTGGCCATCACCCGCGCGCAGGATAACTGGGTGGTGCAGTGGGGCGATCCGAATGAAAAGAGCCCCAAACCCATCCTGCATGCCCAGCGCACCCTGCCCGGCGAATTTACGGTGCCAATGACAAAGATCACCAATTTCACGCGCCTGCCGGATGCCGACGGCTATGCGCCGCAAGTGGGGCACTCGAACGGCTTTCCGTCGGCGCGCGACCCGAAAAGCGGCACGGCCTGGCTCACGCATTGCTACGCCACCGTCGGCGTAGGACGCGACGTGGGTAGCGACAGCGGCGGCGGCACCGAGCTGTATGCCGTCATCGGCCAGTCGCCGCGCCACCTGGACCGCGACATCACCGTCGTCGGGCGCGTCGTCGCCGGCATGGCGCTGCTGTCCACCCTGCCGCGCGGCACGGCGCCCATGGGGTTTTATGACAGTCCCGGGAAAAACGTGCCGATCAAGGCCATCCGCCTGGCCGCCAGCGTGCCTTTCGCACAGCGCACGAACCTGGAAGTGATGCGCACCGATAGCGCCGCCTACCAGGCCGTGCTCGAAGCGCAACGCAACCGCGGCGGCCCGTGGAGCAAGGTCGCCGCCGGCCATATCGACCTGTGCAATGCGCCTATCCCGGTGCGCGAGGTGGCGAAGTAGCCCCGCGAGGCAAATGCTAGGGGTCAGCCCCTGAAGGAGAATGCATGCCAATGGGATGCATTCCGATTTCGAAGAAACTGACCCCGGGTATAATCAACGCATGAACGCTCCCATCACGCCCCACCGCCCGATCCAGGCCCTGCCTGACCAGTTGATTTCACAAATCGCCGCCGGCGAGGTGGTCGAGCGGCCATCGGCCGTGGTCAAGGAACTGCTGGAAAATGCGCTCGACTCGGGCGCCACGCAGATCACCGTGCGCCTGGAAGAAGGGGGCGTGAAACGCATCGCCATCACCGATAACGGGCGCGGCATTGATAAAGATCAATTGCCGCTGGCCCTGGCGCGCCATGCCACATCGAAGATCGCGTCGCTCAGCGACCTGGAAAACGTCGGCACCCTGGGCTTTCGCGGCGAGGCGCTGGCTTCGATCGCCTCGGTGGCCGCCGTCACGCTGACCTCGCGCACGGCTGACGCAGCCCACGCGTGGGAAATCGTCGGCTCGCACAATGGCAGTGTCTCGCCCTCGTCGGGCGCGCACGGCACCACGGTCGATGTGCAGGACCTGTACTTCAACACCCCTGCGCGGCGCAAATTTTTAAAATCGGAACAAACCGAATACGGCCACTGCGCCGAAGTCGTGCGCCGCATCGCGCTGGCGCGGCCGGACGTCTCGTTCTCGCTGTCGCACAATGGCCGCACCATCGACCAGTGGAATATCAGCGAACTGGCCAGGCGCAGCGCCCACATCCTGGGCAATGACTTTGCCGAAGCGCGCCTGGCGTTGGACGAATCGGCCGGCACCCTGCGCCTGCACGGCTTTGCCGGCTTGCCGACGGCTTCCAAGGCACGCGCCGACGGCCAGTTCTTTTATGTCAACGGCCGCTTCGTGCGCGACAAGCTGCTGGTGCATGCCGTGCGCATGGCCTACCAGGACGTGCTGCATGGCGACCGCTTCCCCTCCTACGTGCTGGCGCTCGACCTCGACCCGGCCCTGGTGGACGTCAACGTGCATCCGTCAAAGATCGAAGTGCGCTTTCGCGACAGCCGCTCGGTGCACCAATTCGTTTTTCACGCCGTGCAGCGTGCCCTGGCGCAAACCTCGGCCACGGCATTCGGCAGCGTGCCAGCACCCTTGCCGGCCGCCTCCACCCTGAGTGGCGATGGCGCCCCCGGCATCTGGCGCCGCGAACAGACGCAAACCTCGTTTGGCGCGCAATTTACGCATACTTATGCCCCGACAACGCCCGGCGCGGGCCACCCGTTCTTTGCCGATGCGCCAGGTGTCGCCCAGGACACGGCGGCCTATGGCGCCCTGTTCGGCGGCAGCGGCGTAGCCAGCTCGCCGGTCACGCAGGTGGAACCGTATATCGCCTCGCCCGAAGCGATGGCGCGCGAAGAGTATCCGCTGGGCTTTGCCCTGGCCCAGCTGCACGGCATTTATATTTTGGCGCAAAACACCACGGGCCTGGTGCTGGTCGACATGCACGCCGCGCATGAACGCATCCTGTACGAACAGCTGAAAAACGCGCTGCAGGCGCAGGTTTCCGGCCAGGACATGCAGGTGCAAGCCTTGCTGATCCCCGTGACGTTTTATGCGGACGCCATCGAAGTGTCGACCGCGAATGAAAACCAGGAAACGTTAAAGGCGCTGGGTTTTGACATCGCAGCCATCTCGCCCACCACCCTGGCCGTGCGCTCGGTGCCGACGCTGCTGAAAAACGCCGACGCGCAAACGCTGGCGCGCGACGTGCTGCGCGACGTGCGCGAATACGGCGGCTCGCGCGTGCTGATCGAGCGCCAGAACGAATTGCTGGGCACCCTGGCCTGCCACACGGCCGTGCGCGCCAACCGCATCCTGTCGGTACAGGAAATGAATGCCCTCTTGCGCCAGATGGAAAGCACGGAACGCGCCGACCAGTGTAACCACGGCCGGCCGACGTGGGTGCAGGTCGAGATTAACGCCCTAGACAAACTCTTCCTGCGCGGGCAGTAACTTTCACCCCAACGGCACAAGCTGGGGTGGCCATCGCAAACACATCACAAAACACCATGACAATCACCCAACACCTCCCCCTGGCCGTCGCTATCATGGGCCCCACGGCCAGCGGCAAGACGGCCAGTGCGCTGGCCATCGCCAAGGCCATCCCGTCCGAGATCATTTCCGTCGATTCGGCCCTCGTCTACCGGGGCATGGATATCGGCACGGCCAAGCCCACGGCCGACGAACTGGCTTGCGTGCCGCATCACCTGATCGACATCATCGACCCGCTGGACGCCTATTCGGTGGCGCAGTTCCGCAACGACACCTTGCGCCTGGTGAGCGACATCACGGCGCGCGGCAAGCTGGCGCTGCTGGTCGGCGGCACCATGCTGTATTTCAAGGGCCTGGCCGATGGCCTCGACGATTTGCCGGGCGCCGATCCCGCGCTGCGCGCCCAGCTGGAAGAGCAAGCGGCCGCCATCGGCTGGCCCGCCATGCATGCGCGCCTGGCCGGGCAAGACCCCGTCACGGCCGCGCGCCTGGCACCAAACGACGCGCAGCGCATCCAGCGCGCGCTGGAAATCATCGTTTTGTCCGGCCAGCCCATGTCGGCCTTGCTGGCCCTGCGCGAAAAGACCGTGCTGCCGTTCCAGTTGCAGTCGTTCGCGCTGGAACCCTCGGACCGCGCCGTGCTGCACGCGCGCATCGCCACGCGCTTCGACGCCATGCTGAAGAACGATGCCCTGCTCGATGAAGTGGGGCATTTGCGCCGCCGCGGCGACCTGCATCCGGGCTTGCCATCCATGCGCTGCGTGGGCTACCGCCAGGCCTGGGATTACCTGGACGGGCGTATCGACCGCGCCGCCTTGCGCGAAACGGGCATCATCGCCACGCGCCAGCTGGCCAAGCGCCAGCTGACCTGGCTGCGCTCGATGCCGCAGCGTATCGTCATCGATTGCCTGGACGCCGACCCGGCTGCGGCCATGCTGGCGCAGATCCAGCCATTGCTAAAGTAACCATACCCCTTGCGGACACAGAAAAATCCGCACATTTTTCTGCGCCAGCATTGACAAGGAAATGGGAAGACCGGATAATGCTCGGCTGTTGGGTGATATAGCTCAGTTGGTTAGAGCACAGCATTCATAATGCTGGGGTCGGTGGTTCAAGTCCACCTATCACCACCAAAGAACAATCAGCAATGGCCCAGCGGCAGTCAAACTGGGCCATTGCTGCATAACCAGCATCCGGTTTCGCCGGTCTGTTTGGTGATATAGCTCAGTTGGTTAGAGCACAGCATTCATAATGCTGGGGTCGGTGGTTCAAGTCCACCTATCACCACCAAGAATTTGCAGTATTGATCAACCCGTCCCTGCCTCGCGCAGCGGCGGGTTTTTTCATTTCTACGCAGCCGCGCGCGGCACGACCTCCGTCAGCACGTACGATATGCGCTAGAAATGCCTGTACGGCAGCTGGAACAGCCAGCTGGCCACGCAACTGAAGCGCGGCTCAATGTCAACAATGTCTTCGCCAAGCGCTACGTCATCCCCGCGTATAACGACACGGGTGGCAACAACTACTTTGGCGATCCGCGCAACGTGCAGTTCACCCTGAAGTACACGCCGCAGTGGTAACACCGGCAGCATGAAAAAAAACCGCCAGAACTGGCGGTTTTTTTCATCTGCAGACTACGCCCTTATTCCCAGGCTTCCTTGCCCGCTCTTGGCTTGCCTACCATCAACAATGCGGCGAGGGTCAGCACGGCCGCCAGCGACAGGTAGTAACCCACGTATTGCAAGCCATGGTTGGTGGCCAGCCAGGTGGCGATGTAGGGCGCCAGCGAGGCGCCCAAAATGCCTGCCAGGTTGAACGTCAGCGAAGCGCCCGTGTAGCGCACTTCGGGCGGGAACAGCTCGGACAGCATGGTGCCCAGCGGACCGTAGGTCATGCCCATCAGTCCCAGGCCGACGGCCATGAACAGCGTCACTTCCCAGGTCACGCCCGAACCGAACATGGGCGCCAGCACCAGGCCGAAGATGGCGATGGCAACGGAGACCCAGATCATGGTCGTGCGGCGGCCGCGGCGGTCAGCCAGCACGGCCGAGAATGGAATCGTCAAGGCGAAAAACAGCACGGCAAACAGCTGCACGATGAGGAATTCCTTGCGCGTGAAGCCCAGCTTGGTCGTGCCCCAGCTCAGCGCGAACACCGTCATCAGGTAAAACAGCACGAAGGTGGCCAGGGCGATAATGGTGCCCAGGAACAACATACGGCCATGCTGGCTGAACACGGTGGCCACGGGCAATTTCACGCGTTCGTTCTTGTCGAGCACTTTCTGGAAGTCCGGCGTTTCCGTGATCTTCAGGCGCACATACAGGCCGACGACGACCAGCAGCGCGCTGGCGAGGAAGGGAATGCGCCAGCCGTAGCTGAAGAATTGCTCATCGGTCAAGGTTTCGCTGAGCAGCAGGAAGATGCCGCCCGACAGGAAGAAGCCGATCGGCGCGCCCAGTTGCGGGAACATGCCGTACCAGGCGCGTTTGCCCGGTGGCGCATTTTCCGTCGCCAGCAGCACCGCACCGCCCCATTCGCCGCCCAGGCCCAGGCCCTGGCCGAAACGGCACAGCGCCAGCAGCAGCGGCGCCATGGTGCCGATAGCGGCATACGTGGGCAGCAAACCGATGATGACGGTGGAAATACCCATGGTCAGCAAGGCTGCCACCAGGGTGGCCTTGCGGCCGA
Organism: Janthinobacterium woesei; assembly: GCF_051380875.1. NCBI lineage: Bacteria > Pseudomonadati > Pseudomonadota > Betaproteobacteria > Burkholderiales > Oxalobacteraceae > Janthinobacterium > Janthinobacterium woesei. The sequence goes on along the minus strand of NZ_JBNYXW010000005.1, from coordinate 243,648 downwards.
CTCGGTCGCCGAAGTGGCCGAACACGGCCGAGCCGATGGGGCGGGCGAAGAAGGCGATGGCAAACGTGGCCAGCGACTGCAGCACGGCGGCCGACGGGTCGCCGGCAGGGAAGAACAGTTTCGGGAACACCAGCACGGCGGCGGTGGCGTAGATATAAAAGTCAAAGAACTCGATGGTAGTGCCGATCAGGCTGGCGAACAGCACCGTGCCGGGGGAATTTTTCTTGGGGGGGGTGCTCATTTACTGCGCTCCTTGGGGAGGGTGTCTAAAGGCCATTCTCTGGATGTTTTTTCAGGCAGCAGCACAGCACGTGTCTAGGCGCGCTGTTGCCATATCATAGCCGTGCGCGGGTGTATTTACTGCGAATTTGCTATTAAATTCGCAAACAAATTCCACGCAGCAACACGCCGCCATTATCGGCAGGCAACGGTGAACAAACGCGCGTCATCGCGCTGCGATCAGTGCTGATTAGAGAAACAACGGTCGTGCGCCTCCGGTTATCCGGGGCACGGCAGGAAGGTCGTCAGGGGATGTGCGACGTGGTTCAGGCCCGGCGTATCGCCAGGCATTCCGTACCAGACCCGCGCATCGGCATCGCGGCATCGGTCATTTGTGGTGAATCCTTGCCTGCGGCCCCTCCGGGTGGAGCGGGCCGGCGATGATCGCGCCTACATCCGGTCAGGGATGCGGTTGATCTTGCTGTAGCGGCCTATGATACGCGCAGTGCTGCTGTGCGGCAAGAAACTATGCACCGATCAGGGCAAACGCCTGGCTGATCTCCGCGCCGTCGAGCGGACGCACCAGGCGCGCCACTTCCTGGCCATCCTTGAGGAAAATCAGGGTTGGCCACAGCTTGACTCTGAACGAGCGCCCCAGTGCCCGGCCGGGGCCATCTTCCACGCGAATATGCGGCACTGCGCGATGCTGCTCGAAAGCGGCCGCCAGTGGCGCCTGAGTGGCGCGGCAATGGCCGCACCAGCCCGTACCGAATTCCAGCAAGGCCGGGCCCGTCAAGGCGTCGATCTCGGCACGCGCCGGTTGCGCTACAGAATAGCTATCCATCATCATGACTGTCTCCTGAGTCAAAATAAAGCCCGCAGGGCGATGCTATGCCATGCGGGCTTGCCGTGCTGTGCGCCAGGACGCTTATTTATACAATTTTTACGCGCAATGTATCCAGGCCGTCGATGGCGCCCACCAGCTCGTCGCCGCGCTGCACGGCCGCCACGCCGGCCGGCGTGCCCGTGTAGATCAGGTCTCCCGGCTGCAAGCGGAAGTATGTCGACAGGTCAGCGATAGTTTCGGCCACATTCCAGATCAGCATGCCGATGCTGCTGCTTTGACGCAGATCACCATTCACGCGCAGGGTGATGGCAGCAGCGCCGATATCGCCCGCCTGCTCGATAGGCGTGATAGGGCCGATGGGCGCCGAATGTTCGAACGCCTTGCCCGTATCCCAGGGGCGGCCCAGCTTTTTCGCTTCGCCCTGCAAGTCGCGGCGCGTCATGTCCAGGCCCACGGCGTAGCCCCACACGTGACTCAGCGCATCGGCCACGGCGATATCGCTGCCGCCCTTGCCGATGGCCACTACCAGCTCCATTTCGTGCTGGAAATCCTGCGTTTGCGATGGATACGGCAGTTCGCCCGTCGTGCCCGCCGCTACCGGCAGCACGGCGTCGCTTGGCTTCATGAAGAAAAACGGCGCCTCGCGGCCCGTGTGGCCCATTTCCTTGGCGTGGTCGACATAGTTGCGGCCCACGCAATACACGCGGTGGACGGGGAAACTGGCGTCGCTGCCGGTGACGGGTACGCTGGGCTGGATGGGCGCGGGAATAACATACGGCATGGAAACTCCTGATCGGCACGGTGGAAAGGCGGGAAGAAAAAAGGCGGCACCGCGGTGCCGCCCACGCAGTGCCACTTATTTTACGCCAACATTTATTTCAGCAGACCCGAGCGGCTTGGGTCCGGCATGCGGATGGCGACGATGAAGGAAATCAGGCACATGCCGGTGACGTACCAATAGAAGTACTCTTCCACGTGCCAGGCCTTGAACTGCAGCGCCACGTATTCGGCCGAGCCGCCGAACAGGGCGTTGGCCACCGCATACGACAGGCCCACGCCCAGCGCGCGCACTTCGATGGGGAACATTTCCGCCTTGATCAAGCCGCTGATCGAGGTGTAGAAGCTGATCACGGCCAGGGCGATGATGATCAGGCCGAACGCCGCGTACGGGCTGGTGACGTCTTTCAGCGCATGCATGATGGGCAGCACGCACAGGGTGGCCAGGCCGCCGAAGAACAGCATCGAGGTGCGGCGGCCGATACGGTCCGACAAGGCGCCGAACACGGGCTGCAAGATCATGTACACCAGCAGGGCGCAGGTCATGACGGCGCTGGCCGTCTTGGTATCCATGCCGGCCGTGTTGACCAGGTATTTCTGCATGTAGGTAGTGAAGGTGTAGAACACCAGCGAGCCGCCGGCCGTGAAGCCCAGCACGGTGACGAAGGCGCGCTTGTGCTTGAGCAAGCCGCGCAGGCTGCCCGCGTCCTTGTCCTTGCGCTCGCTGGCAGTGGTCGTTTCCGTCAGCGATTTACGCAGGTTCAGCGAAACCAGTGCCGCCAGCGCGCCAAAGACGAACGGGATGCGCCAGCCCCAGGCACGCAACTCTTCCAGGGTCAGCAATTGCTGCAGAACCACCAGCACCAGCAGCGCCAGCAGCTGGCCGCCAATCAGGGTCACGTACTGGAACGAGGCAAAGAAACCGCGTCTGCCCGGTTCCGACACTTCGCTCATGTAGGTGGCGCTGGTACCGTACTCGCCACCCACGGACAAGCCCTGGAACAGACGCGCCACCAGCAGCAGGAATGGGGCGAAAGCGCCGATGGTTTCATAGGTGGGCAACACGGCGATCATCAGCGAGCCGCCGCACATCATCAGCACGGAAATCATCATCGACTGGCGGCGGCCGTATTTATCGGCGATGCGGCCAAACAGCCAGCCGCCCACGGGGCGCATGAGGAAGCCGGCGGCAAAGATACCGGCCGTCTGCAGCAGCTGCGTGGTGGCGTTGCCGGAAGGGAAGAAGGCGTGCGAGAAGTACAGCGCGCAGAAGGAATAAATGTAGAAGTCGAACCATTCGACCAGGTTACCGGAGGAAGCGCCAATGATGGCCTTGATGCGCTGCTGGGAAGTCAGCTGTGCAATGTCGTGCGAAGTATCGGGGGTAGTCATATCAGTCTTATTGTTCGTGTAAAAAAGCCAACACCAGCCTGATTGCCCAGGCTGGTTTTACATCATACGCGCTAGTAATAGCGCTGCGCGGCCACTGGCCATACGCATAAATACTTACTGACTGCATTATCCAAAGGAACGATCAGACCCGTTCCAGCACCAGCGCGATGCCCTGGCCGACGCCGATGCACATGGTACATAATGCATAGCGCCCACCCGTGCGATGCAACTGGTTGACGGCCGTCATGGCCAGGCGCGCACCCGAGGCGCCCAGCGGATGGCCGAGCGCAATCGCGCCGCCGTTCGGGTTGATGCGCGGATCGTCGTCGCGCAAACCCAGCTGGCGGATCACGGCCAGGCCCTGCGCGGCAAACGCTTCGTTCAGTTCGATGACGTCGAAGTCGGCCATCGTCAAGCCCGTCATGGCCAGCACTTTCAGGGTGGCCGGTGCGGGACCGATGCCCATGACGCGGGGCGCCACGCCAGCCGTCGCCATGGCCACCACGCGCGCGCGCGGCGTCAGGCCGAAACGCGCCGCGCTGGCCTCGTCGGCCAGCAGCAGGGCCGCCGCGCCATCGTTGACGCCGGAAGCGTTGCCGGCCGTAATCGTGCCGTCCGCACGCACGACGGGTTTGAGCTTCGTCAATGTTTCCAGGGTGGTCGCGCGCGGGTGTTCATCGCGGCTGACGATAATCGGCTCGCCCTTCTTTTGGGCGATGCTGACGGGGCAAATTTCACTGTCGAACACGCCCGCCTCTTGCGCGGCCAGGGCTTTTACCTGGCTGGCCAAGGCCATCAAATCCTGGTCGGCGCGGCTGATGCCAAACTCGGTCGCCACGTTTTCCGCCGTTTCCGGCATCGAGTCGACGCCGTATTGCGCCTTCATCAGGGGATTGACGAAGCGCCAGCCGATGGTCGTGTCTTCCATTTTCATGCCGCGTGAAAAGGCGCTGTCGGCCTTGCCCATCACAAACGGTGCGCGGCTCATGCTTTCCACGCCGCCGGCGATCATCAAGCCCGCCTCGCCGCTCTTGATGAAGCGGGCCGCGCTGCCGACCGCGTCCAGGCCCGAGCCGCACAGGCGGTTCAGGGTGGCGCCCGGCACGGCAATCGGCAAGCCGGCCAGCAAGGCCGCCATGCGCGCCACGTTGCGGTTATCCTCGCCCGCCTGGTTGGCGCAGCCGTACAGCACGTCGGTAACGGCTTCCCAGTCCACGTTCGGGTTGCGCGCCATCAAGGCACGGATGGGCACGGCGCCCAAGTCGTCGGCGCGCACGCCGGACAGGCTGCCGCCGTAGCGGCCGAATGGCGTACGCTGGGCGTCGCAGATATAGGCGTGAGTCATGTGCTTTCCTCCAAGAAAGTTTATTGATAGTGAATTAGCGGGCGTCCGTCAGCGGCACGGCCGTCAAGGCTTGCAACTGCTCAAAGCTGATGCCGTCGACCAGCTCGATCACGGCGGCGCCCTCGGGCGACAGGTCGATCACGGCCAGGTCGCTGTAGATGCGGCTGACGCAGGCGATGCCCGTCAGAGGATAGGTGCAGTTTTGCACCAGCTTGCTCTCGCCCGCCTTGGTCAGCAGTTCCATCATGACCCAGGTTTTCTTCGCACCGATAGCCAGGTCCATGGCCCCGCCCACGGCGGGAATGGCGTCTGGCGCGCCGGTGTGCCAGTTGGCCAGGTCGCCCGTGGCCGACACCTGGAAGGCGCCCAGCACGCAAATATCCAGGTGGCCGCCGCGCATCATGGCAAAGCTGTCGGCGTGGTGGAAATAGCTGCCTCCGGGCAACAAGGTAACGGGCTGCTTGCCCGCGTTGATCAAGTCGTAGTCTTCCTCGCCGGGCGCCGGTGCCGGACCCATGCCGATCACCCCGTTTTCGCTGTGCAGGATGATGTCCGCGCCAGCCGGCAAGTGGTTTGCCACCAGGGTCGGCAAGCCGATGCCCAGGTTGACCACGGCGCCTTCATTAATATCGGCCGCCACGCGGGCCGCCATCTGGTCTCGATTCCATTTATTCATTGTTGACTCTCTTTCAAGCGGCTTTGAAGCCGGCGGGGCCGGTGGCCGTGCGCGGCACTTGCACGATGCGCTGCACGAACAGGCCCGGCGTGATGACGTGTTCGGGATCGATGCTGCCCAGGTCAAGCACCTCATGTACGGAAGCGATGCTGACCTTGGCGGCCATGGCCATGATCGGCCCGAAGTTGCGCGCCGTCTTGCGGTAAGTCAAATTGCCCCAGCGGTCGCCCTGCTCGGCCTTGATCAGGGCGAAGTCGGCGTGGATGGGCGACTCGAACACATACATGCGGCCGTCGATTTCGCGCGTTTCCTTGCCCTTGGCCAAGTCCGTGCCATAGCCCGTGGGCGTAAAGAAGCCGCCGATGCCGGCGCCGGCGGCGCGGATGCGCTCGGCCAGGTTGCCCTGCGGCACCAATTCAAGCTCCAGCTTGCCCGCGCGGTACAGGGCGTCGAACACGTGGGAATCGGCCTGGCGCGGGAACGAGCAGATGATCTTGCGCACTTGCCCGTTTTTTAGCAGCGCAGCCAGGCCCGTATCGCCATTACCCGCATTGTTGTTGACGATGACGAGCTCGCGCGCGCCGTGGGCGATCAAGCCATCGATCAGCTCGGCTGGCTGGCCGGCGCCGCCGAAGCCGCCAATCATGACGGTGGCGCCATCGTGAATATCGGCCAGCGCATCAAGGACGCTGGAACGCAGTTTATCGATCATCTTCTGTCTCCTCCAAATAAAACCAGTCAGTCATTTGTTCGTAGGTAGAACAAATATTCGCATTTAGAACTTATTCGTGAGAATATGCTTGATTACCGCGCTTGTCAATTTGCCGTTTCGACCACCCACATGGCTATAATTGCCACCTTGACGAATTGGAATCCCCATGAGCGAACGCCGCACCGCCTCACTTTCCGCTGAAGAACCCGCCGCGACCGACGCCGCGCCGCGTCCCGGCGACAGCTATGTGCAATCGTTTGCACGCGGCCTGGCCGTGCTGCGCAGCTTCGGCGCCGAGGCGCCGCGGCAAACCCTGAGCGAAGTGGCCGAGCGCGCACAACTGACGCGCGCCGGGGCGCGGCGCATCCTGCACACCTTGCTGCATCTCGGTTATGTGGAAGTGGACGGGCGGCTGTTTCGTCTGACGCCGAAGGTGCTGGACCTAGGTTACGCCTACTTGTCTTCCTTGCCAGTGTGGACGCAGGCGCAGCCGCTGCTGGAAGCATTGATGGCATCCTTGCGCCAGTCGTGCTCGGCCAGCGTGCTCGACGGCGACGACATCGTCTACGTGGTGCGCCTGTCCGCGCACCGCACCATGTCGATCAACCTGGGCATCGGCAGCCGCTTGCCCGCGTACTGCACCTCGATGGGCCGGGTCTTGCTCTCAGGCCTGGCGCCCGATGCCCTGCGCGCGCGCCTGTCGAAGATAGCCTTATTGAAACTGACGCCGGCCACCCTGGTCGATATCGATGCATTGATGGAAGAAATTGCCCAGGTGCGCCGCCAGGGCTGGAGCCTGGTGCAAGAGGAACTGGAACAGGGCCTGGTCTCCCTGGCCGCACCGGTGTTCGATCGCAGCGGCAAAGTCGTGGCGGCGATCAATGTCAGCGGCCAGACGGCGGGGCCGTCCGTGGCGCATCTGCTGGAGCACAGCTTGCCGAAACTGCTGGAAACGGCCAGCCGGGTCAGCGCCCTGGTGCGTGTGCAGCAATGATTATTTAAACTTCGCGCAAGGGTCAGGCCGCAGCTGCGGCGCCATGGTTTGCGTCAAGTCAAACGCCCCCCGGTAGCTGCTGCCGCCCTGCTCCAGGTAGCCGATGCTGCGCACATTCAGTTGCGGGTCGGCCAATTTCAGCCAGCGGGGCACGCCGATATCCTTGCGCACGTGGTCATTGCCGGCCAACAACACCACATCGCGCGGCGCCTGGTCACGGATCAGCTTAGCCATCCAGATATCGCGTGCCACCTGGGCGTTGACGATGCCGTCGAGCATCATGTCGGGCAGCATATTACAGCGGCTTTCCTGGATTTCCTTCTTTTGCCCTTCCAGGATATCGGCCGGCACGGGCGTGGCCAGATACGTACCAAGCATGGCCTGCGGCATCGACCATTTGATGCCATCGCGCACGATGCGCGAAGCATCCACGGGCGACAGATTGGCGGCGATCAGGGGCAACTGGTAACTGATGGCCAGGTCCAGCACGGGCCGGTACAAGCTCCAGTCCCAGCGCGGCTGTTCCATGACGCGGATGATGCAGTCGGGGTCGGCGCATTCGCGCGCAGCGCGCGTCAGCAATGCCTGGTTTTCACGGTCGAACTGCTCCATGACAATGACGGGACGCCAGCCGGCAGCCACGCGGCGCTGCAGTTCGGCCATGCGCAGGCGGTGGCCTTGCGCATTGTCATGCACCTCGCCCAGCAGCAGCACTTGCGGATTGGGCAAGGTGTCGGCCACGGGCGCGGACGGCGGTGGCGCCTCTTTCTTCAGCAAGCTGCCGCAGGCAGCCAGCGCCAGCACGCTGCACAGCAAGGCGGCGCGCATGCTTGTTCGTTGAATCACGGTCTTCATGGTAAGTGGGGCATCCTGAGTGGCGATGCGCCAGATTGTACCGTCTCAGGCGGCAGGCGCAGCCTTGCGGCGTGCCTTGTTCCACTCCAGCACCTCGAACAGGGCCATGCCGGCCAGCATGGCGCACACGAATATCCAGGCTTTGGCTTGCCCTGCCAGCAGGGATACCAGGGCGGGACCGGGACAGAAACCGGCAATGCCCCAGCCCGCGCCAAAGGCCAGGCTGCCCAGCACTAAACGCCGGTCGATCTGGCGCGCGCCCGGCAATTGCATGGGCCCGCCCAGGATCGCTTGCTGGCGCCGGCGCGCCAGCCAGAAGGCGGGCATGGCAACGGCGATGGCGCCGCCCATCACCAACGCCAGCGACGGGTCCCAGGCGCCGGCCAGGTCGAGAAAACCCAGCACCTTGGCCGGGTTGCTCATGCCGGAGACGATCAGGCCCACGCCAAAGACCAGGCCGCTCAACAGGGAGAACACCATTTTCAGCATACGTGGCGCAGCAGATAGACGGTCAGGAAACCGGCCGCCATGAAGGCGACGGTGGCCGCCAGCGAGCGGGGCGACAAACGCGACAGGCCGCACACGCCGTGGCCGCTGGTGCAGCCGGCACCATAGCGTACGCCCACGCCGACCAGCAAGCCGGCGACGACAAGGGCAGGTGTGCCCGCGTCGATCTGCACTGGCGGCAAGGAGTGCCACCACTGCCACAGCAGGGGCGTGGCGATGAGGCCGGCCAGAAAGGCGATGCGCCAGCCCAGGTCGCCCTGGCGCGGACGCAGCACGCCGCCCACGATGCCGCTGATGCCGGCGATGCGGCCGTTGAATAAAATCAACATCGCGGCAGCCAGGCCGATCAGCATGCCGCCGGCCAGCGAAACCCACGGCGTGAAGTGCTGCCAGTCGATATGCATGGCAGATCTCAGTACGCTTCGTCGTTGAACAGGGGCCGTGGCGCGCAAAATTGCGCATACAGCACTTGCAGCACGGCCAGCACGGGCGCGCTGGAGACGCGGTAATAAATCTGCTTGCCGTCGCGCCGTGTGGCCACCAGCATCTCTTCGCGCAGCACGCCAAGCTGCTGCGACAAGGTCGGCTGGCCGATGCCCACTTTTTGCTCCAGGTCACTGACGCAATGCTCGCCCTGCGATAGCTGGCACAGCAGCATCAAGCGGTCGGCATTGCCCATGGTCTTGAGCAGCGAGCTGGCCTTATAGGCCGATTCGCGCATGGCGTCGAGGTTGTAATCTGCTTCTTGCGTTGCGACAGTTTCCATCATGCCCTCCCACAGGCGGTAGTGTTGAACATCATCCGATAAACAATATATTAATCAATATATTGTTTTCCTGCTGGCCATTCGCTCCAGAAAACAACAGTGTTTTCCGCCCGATAGCGGGCTCATGCGAAGTGCGTGGCAACGATAGCATTGCAGCTATCATAATGATAAATATTCGTAATAAATAACAAATATATGTAGCAAAATTGCCATGAATTGTGATGTAATAAGGTGTCAACAGAAAAATCATGATGCGCCCCCGTACAGGCGCATTGTCTGTCCATGCGCAAGCCGCTCTCGGCTGCGCCAAACAGTGAACCAGGGAGATCAAGATGAGGATAATTCAGCCGCTTTGCGTGGCCATGCTGGCGCTGTCGGCCAGTGCATGGAGCGCGGCGGCAGTCAGCGACGCCGGCAAGCTGCGTGAAGCAGGCGAGCGTATCGCGATCGATGAGAGCATCAGCCTGAATAACTATACCGGCTGGGAAACGCCGGACTTGCCGTATGCGCGCCTGCTGGCCCAGGGCGACAGCGTCAATGCAGCCATGCACTGGAGCAGCGCTGGCGCGCACCAGAATCCATTGGCGCCGTTCAAAGCCGCCGCGCCCCCGGCCGCACAGCAAGCGAACGTGCCGCCGCCCGTGCCCGAAGCGAGCATGGTCTCGATGTTATTGGTGGGACTGGGCTTGCTGGCGTTTGGCATGCACAGTGAAAAACAGGAAAAATTCGATAGCTGACCCAATGTTGACGGTGCGATAGCACTGCCGTAAAAAAATTCCGCCTTGCGCGGATTTTTTTTAGCGGCGTCACTTGTCGAGCAAGCGGCAGACTCTTTCGATATTACCGACAGGAATGCCTGACTTCAGGGCGCGCGCGATGCAGCCCGCCTTGTCCGGGCCGGATGCGGAAATGAGTACGAAGGCCGTGCCCACCACGCTGACGGCGAGCAGCAAAATCAAGACGCCCTTGACGATATCCCAGTTCATTGCACCTCAGAAATGTCGTAGCTGAAGTCGTAATAGTGCTTGCCGCCTTCGATGCGGATGGCCAGGCTGCCAGACAGGCCTAGCAACTGGCCCGTGCCCGTATCGGGCACCACCGTGACCGACAAGGTAGGAGTGCCGCGCGTCATGCTGCCGCTGTGCTGCAGATAAAAACTGCCCCGGCGTCCGTCCAGAGTGCCGTCGACCCGCTCCAGCGCCACATAGCCGGCCGAACCGGCCACGCTGGCGCGCACGCTGAGCATTTCGCCCTGCGCGCTGGCATCGAGGGCGCCGTGGTAGCGCTTATTCAGCGACAAACGCCCCAATCCGGACTGCGCGGCCGTGTCCGACAACGTTTCCGGGCTGATGGCAACGTCGAATTGCCCAGTAATGTGCGCCATTATGTCTCCTTGACGCTGGCATGCGCGGCCACTTCGGGCCCGTCCAGCAATAGTTTCAATTTAAGCATGGTAGCCCAGTTGCGCGAGGTGACGCCATCACCCAGCAAGGCGCCCAGCGCCGCCAGCACTTTGCTGGCCAGCACGCCATCATGACACCAGACATACGCGGCCCACTGGCCCAGCGCCAGCGCTTCCGGCTGCCACGGCTGCTGCAACAGCGGCGCCAGGCGCTGCACATCGGCCGGATTGTTCAGCACCAGCACCAGCAAACGGGCCGCATCGGCCGCCGGTACCAGGGTATTTTGCGCCATCAGTTCGGCAAACTGGCTGGCCGACAACACCGTCACGCGCGCCGCCACGCCCAGTTTGAGCACCAGTGCCTCTTCGATGCGTGCGGCAGCGTCCGCTGGCGCCACCTTGCCGGCGTCAAACACCACGTTGCCACTATTGAGCACCGTGCGCACCTGTGCAAAGCCCAGGTCGCCCAGCAGCTTGCGCAAGTCGGCCATGGCCACCCGCTTGCCGCGTCCCACATTGATACCGCGCAAGAATGCCACTTGCTGACTGTTTTGACCATTTTCCATGCTTTTCTCCTTGCCTATGCCAGGCCGGCCGCTGCGCTGGCAGCGCCTTCCGGCAACGGCGTCACCTTGGGCAGGCGCAGCAGGAACACGGCGCCCTGCCCCAGCGTGCTGCTGACCGTGATGGTGCCGCCAAACTGCTTGGCAATCAAGTTGAATACGATATTCAGACCCAGTCCCGTGCCACCCTGCCCGCGCCGCGTGGTGACAAACGGGTCAAAGACGCGGTCGAGCATGTCCGGCGCGATGCCGCGGCCATTGTCGCGCACTTGCATGGCTATCCAGCCGCCGTCGGGGCGCACGCCGATATGGATGCTGCCGGCCGTGTCCGCATCGAAGGCGTGCTCGACACAGTTGAGCACCAGATTGGTCAGTACCTGCGCCAGCGCGCCGGGATAGCTGTCGAGCATGATGTCTGGCGGACAATCGATATCGATGGCGATGCGCGTCTTTTTCAAGGTGGGCTGCAGGCTCGATATCACTTCGCCGATATAGTCGCGCAATTCGAACAAACGGCGCGCCTCGCTGACCTGGTCGACGGCAATCTGCTTGAAGCTGTGGATCAGGTGCGCGGCGCGGTAGGCATTGTTCATGATCAAACGCGCGCTCTCGCCGGCCGTCTCCAGGTAGCGCACGATATCGGTCTTCTTCACGACGCCGCCCGCCACCTTCGCACTGATGGCATCGGTGGCTTCCTTCAGCACGGAAGCACTGGTCAGCGCGATGCCGACCGGGGTATTGATTTCATGCGCCACGCCGGCCACCAGGCTGCCCAGCGACGCCAGCCGCTCCGACTGCAGCAACGATTCCTGTGCGCGGCGCAGCTCATCCATGGCCTGCGCCGTTTCCTGCTGCGAACGGCGCGCCACATCTTCGGCCTGGCGGCTGCCTTCGATAATGGACTTGAGCTTGCGCTGCACGGCATTGAAGCCGCGAATCACATCGCCCAGTTCGTCGCGCCGGTTTTCCGGCAGCTCCTCGACTTCGTCGCTGCCGCGCGTGGCCAGATCGACCAAGCCGTCGCGCAACTGTTTCAAGGGACCAAAGACGATGCGCAGGCTCAGCGCCAGGGCACCCACGAGAATGATGTCAAGCAGCAACACCTCCACCACCTTGCGCCGCACTTCGCTGCGCAAGGTGGCCTCGATCTGCTCGCGGCTGAAATTGACGATAACCTTGCCCACGATCACCGGCTTGGCGCCGGTGGCCACCATGGCATCGCGAAATACCAGCGGCGCCTCGACGGGCGTGCCGCCGATGGCCACCTCCGCCTCCAAAGGCACCAGGGTGCCGGTGGCGTCGCGCACTTCGCCCGCGAACAGGCCCACCGAAGCGTCATACACGCGGATGCCGACCAGTTCCGGCGGCAGCATTTCGGCCGCGACGATGCTGTCGACCTTGGATTTATCCAGGTCCCACAGGGCCGAAGGCAAACTGGTCTGCAAGCGCGTGAGCACGCCGCTGCGCAGGCGCGCGCTGCCCGATTCGAGCTCCTTGCTCAGGGTATATTGGGTATAGCTGCCGGAAATGCCCAGCACCAGAGTGACGATCACGACAAAAAGCATGGTCAGCCGGACTTGGATACTCACCATCAATCAACACTCCCGGGGCCAGCCGCCGGCCCGCGGCGCGGGCGCAGATACGTCAGCAATGCAACAGCCTGGATGAAATGTACGGTATGACATGCTTATTGGCAAGATTTACAGCAGCCCTGTCATCAGCACGGACATTGATGCAGGTTGAGACATTGCGCCAAGGCAATGGTAATATCCCGCAATCATCAAAGGAGTCGTCATGGCGGTCACGCATCAACATCTACCCCTGGAACAAGTTCGTCCTGGCATGGTCTTGTCGGATGTCTTGCTCGATGCGCATGGACAGGTACTATTGCCGCAAGGCGCGGTACTGACAGAAAATATGCTGGCCCTGATGCCGCGCCATGGCATCGACATGCTGCCGATCCAGGCGCCGCCGCCGCCGCCCGAGGAAGTGGCCGCACAGCAGGCAGCCTACCGCGAACGGCTGGCTTATCTGTTCCGCAAGCACGATCCGGACGATCCCGGGGAGGCCGCCACCACCTTGCTGCGCAGCTATGTGACGGCGTACCGCCTGGACACGGGAGGCGCGGCATGAGTGCCCAGCTGACGTTCGACGACATCGTCGCCCACCTCGACGACCTGCCTTCGCTGCCCGCCGTGGTGATGGAACTGCTCAACAGCATCGACCAGGAAGACGTGGATATTTCCGTGCTGGCAAAAAAAGTCTCGTACGATCAGGCCCTGACGGCGAAAACCTTGCGCCTGGCCAACTCCTCGCAATACGGCTTGCAAGTAAAAGCCACCACCATCCAGCAAGCCATCACGTACTTGGGCTTCCAGACCACGCGCAGCCTGATCACCTCGGCCGCCATTACCGGCTGCTTCCCGGAAGGACGCTGTCCGGGCTTCGACGACAAGGCCTTCTGGCGCCATTCGGTGGCCACGGCTGGCTGCGCCAAGGTGCTGGCGCGGCAGATCCGCTTCAACCAGGATTACGCCTTTACGGCCGGCTTGCTGCACAACATCGGCCGCCTGGTGCTGGTCAGCAGCTTTCCCGCCCAGTACGCGCAAGTGATCGCGCATCAGGCGGCGAACGATTGCAGCCTGCTCGAGGCCGAGCGAAGCGTACTGGGCGTGGACCACGTGCAGGCGGGCGTGGCGCTGGCCGAGCACTGGAATTTTTCCGACACCATGCGCCTGGCAATCGGCAACTATCTGCAACCGGAAACGCCGGGCGCCGGTTTCCTGGCAGCGCTGATCCACGTGGCCAATGCCATCGTCTGCGCGCTGGACCTGGCGCAGGCGGGCGACGACATGGTGCCGCGCGTCTCGCTGGTCGCGTGGGAGGCGCTGGGCCTGGAAGAGGAAACGTATCTGCAACTGTTCCGCGAAACGGAACTGCGCTACGACGAAATTACGACGGCATTATTAAGCTGATTCAGCAAGCAAAGCCGTAAACGCCGTAAACGCAAACGGCTCTCGCTGCGAGGCGAAAGCCGCTATGGGTACTGCTTTACTTCCATTCTGCCCGGTCCACGCCAGCCTGTTACCACCAGCAAATATGCAAGCGGCACAGTCAGCGCGCGACCACCACATCAGTGCGCGTAATTCGATTCTTGCGCATCGCCGCGGTCTTCCGCTTTTGGACGGCCCTGGGCGTCGGACAAACGATACTTGGTGCGGCGGTCGCCCATCAAGTCGCGCAGGTCACGGATGCTCATGCCCGTTACTTCGTGCATGCGGATCAGCAGGGAAGCGCCGACCGGCAAGCGGTGATGGCGAATCTTGCTGATGACCGGTGGCGCCACTTCAAGCAGGCGCGACAGGGCTGCGTCGTTTTTCAACTGCATCTTGCTCAGCAGAATGTCCAGCAGGTGGTTAGGGTTGTAAGTCTCTTGCGATGCTAATGCATGATGTGCCATGATTTTTCCTCGTCTAGTGAATGTTGAAAGAATGGCGATACGAACTTAAGGCTGGCTTAGAGTGTTTAAAAGTATTTCAAAAACCGTCAGCCCCTACACCTCCTATCGTGCTGCCTGCACAGGACTCGCACAGCCACGTCCAGCCGACGTGCACAGCTTGCCGCGTGAGTAAAACGTACTGCAATTGGCTGAAATGAATTGCATATGAGACAATATACTAGTCCAAACAGGCAGCATCTGCGCCTTGCACAACCTTCTCGATTGTTAAATATCAATTAAGGTGCTGGTTGCGTAAACAACGATGCCATTTCAACACATTAGGACGCCTGCGGCCGCACACAAGGCTTTGCAGCAACTTGTTACAAATCAATGATGCTATATGGTAACAAATGCTTTATGGCATCACTGCAATGAGCGGCGCAGGCGCGCCGAAACCTTGTCGGCAAGGTAAGTGCAACATGGCCGGACCAGGCGATTTACGCTAAACTATGGCCTGAACTTGCAGCGAGCCTGCCACCGGGCAGCCAGGTGCGCCCGGCCGGTCATCCACGCGCTCTTGCATGGCACCCCGCCCTAAGCGACGCCCTGCGCTGCCGCATCCTGCCCAGCCTTCTTATTTGCAGCGCACTACCGCTCACAACCAATAAAGTACCCGACTCCATGCAGAAAAAAGTATTCATTAAAACCTTCGGCTGCCAGATGAACGAGTACGACTCGGACAAGATGGCCGATGTGCTGGGCGCCTCCGATGGCCTGGTGCGCACGGAACACCCCGAAGAAGCCGATGTCATCCTGCTCAATACCTGCTCCGTGCGCGAAAAGGCGCAGGAAAAAGTGTTTTCCGACCTGGGCCGCCTGCGCGAGCTCAAACTCGCCAACCCGAATCTATTGATTGGCGTGGGCGGATGCGTGGCCTCGCAGGAAGGCGACGCCATCGTCAAGCGCGCGCCGTATGTCGACATGGTCTTCGGCCCGCAAACCCTGCACCGCTTGCCGCAAATGATCGCCCTGCGCCGCTCCAGCGGCACTTCGCAGGTCGACATCAGCTTTCCGGAAATCGAAAAGTTCGACCACATGCCGCCAGCCAAGGTGGACGGCGCCTCGGCGTTTGTCTCCATCATGGAAGGCTGCAGCAAATACTGCAGTTACTGCGTGGTGCCCTACACGCGCGGCGAAGAAGTCTCGCGCCGCTTCGAAGACGTGTTGACGGAAGTGGCTGGCCTGGCCGCCCAGGGCGTCAAGGAAATCACCCTGCTGGGCCAGAATGTGAACGCCTACCGGGGCGTGATGGAAGGCGGCGACATCGCCGACTTCGCCCTGCTGCTCGAATACGTGGCCGACATCCCCGGCATCGCCCGCATGCGTTTCATCACCAGCCACCCGAAGGAATTCACGCAGCGCCTGATCGACGCCTACGCCAAGATCCCGCAGCTGGTCGACCATCTGTATCTGCCGGCGCAGCACGGTGCCGACAAGATCCTCGGCGCCATGAAGCGCGGCTACACGGGCCTCGAATACAAGTCCATCATCCGCCGCATCCGCGCCGTGCGCCCGAACATGGCCATTTCCTCGGACTTCATCGTGGGTTTTCCTGGCGAGACCCAGGCCGACTTCGACGCCATGATGAAGCTGATTGCCGACGTTGGCTTCGACAACAGCTACAGCTTCATCTTCAGCAAGCGCCCCGGCACGCCGGCCGCCAGCCTGGAAGACGACACGCCGCATGAAACCAAGCTGGCCCGCCTGCAGCAGTTGCAGGCCGCCATCGACGCCAACACGCGCAAGTACAGCCTGGCCATGGTGGGCAGCGTGCAAACCATCCTCGTCGAAGGCCGCTCGAAGAAGGACACGGACGACAGCGAACTGCAAGGGCGCACCGAAAACAACCGCGTGGTCAATTTTGACGCCGGCCCCGATGCTCTGCAACTGATCGGCCAGCTGGTCGACGTGCGCATCACCGAGAGCCATTCCTACACCCTGCGCGGCGAACTCGTCGCTGGCGCCCAAGCATTGAAAAGAGCCAGTTGAAAACCAAAGCCCCGATACAGCCGCATTACTTCATCCCCGAACCGCTCGACAACACGCGCCTGGCGCACCTGTGCGGACCGCTCGATGAAAACCTGCGCCAGATTTCCGCCGCCCTCGACGTGACGATCTTCCGCCGCGGCGAGAAATTCATCGTCGGCGGCAGCAACGCCGCGCGCGCCGTGGAAATCCTCGAGCAGTTCTACGCCATTGCCAATAAGGTCGTGCCGCTGGAAGAAGTGCAGCTGGCCCTGGTCGAGCAGCGCGCCGGCCTGTCGGCCGCCTCGGAGCACCATGCCAGCGCGCCCATCAGCACGTTTGTGGAACCGGACATCGCCAGCCCCGTGCTGAAAACACGGCGCAGCGACCTGCGCGGCCGTACGCCGCACCAGATCGCCTACCTGCGCGACATTCTCGAACACGACATCAGCTTCGGCGTGGGCCCGGCTGGCACGGGCAAGACGTACCTGGCCGTCGCCTGCGCCGTCGACGCGCTCGAACGCGACGCCGTCAAGCGCATCATCCTGACGCGCCCTGCCGTCGAAGCGGGCGAGCGCCTGGGCTTTTTGCCGGGCGACCTGGCGCAAAAGGTCGATCCCTACCTGCGCCCCCTGTACGATGCGCTGTACGATTTGCTGGGCTTTGACCGCACGCAAAAACTGTTCGAAAAACAGGTGATCGAGATCGCCCCGCTGGCCTACATGCGCGGGCGCACCCTGAACCATGCGTTTGTCATCCTCGACGAGGCGCAAAACACCACCGTCGAACAGATGAAGATGTTCTTGACGCGCATCGGCTTTGGCAGCAAGGCCGTGGTGACGGGCGACGTGACCCAGGTCGACCTGCAAAAGAGCCAGAAAAGTGGCCTGATCGATGCCGTGCAAGTGCTCAAAGACGTGCGCGGCATCGGCTTCACGCAATTTAACAGCACCGACGTGGTGCGCCATCCGCTTGTCGCGCGCATCGTCGACGCCTATGAAACGGCGCAGGCCACCGGCACCGACGCCGCCCTGCTCACTCCCTTGATCAAACCAGCTGCCGCCAAAAATGTCCGAAAAAAATAAACTGTCCTTGTCCGTGCAATACCCGGATGCCCGCCTGGAAACGCTGATCACGCGGCCAAAAGTGCGCCGCTGGGTCAAGGCGGCCCTGTTCGCGCCAGCCGAATTGACCATCCGCTTCGTCGACGCAGAGGAAGGCCGTGCCTTGAACCGCGACTACCGCGAAAAGGACTACGCCACCAACGTGCTGACCTTTGCCTACAACGAAGGCGAAGAGCTGGCGGACGATGAGCCGACGCGCGCCGACATCATCCTGTGCACGGACGTGCTGGAAAAGGAAGCTGCGGAGCAAAAGAAGAGCGTTGAAGAGCACACGGCCCATCTGATCGTGCACGGCGTGCTGCATGCGCAGGGCTACGACCACATGGATGACGAGGAAGCGGCCGAGATGGAAGGGCTGGAAACGGACATCCTGGCAAAACTCGGCATTGCAGACCCGTACGCGGATCAGCAGTCACAGTGAACGAAGCCGGCCCAAGCCGGCTTTTTTACATCCCTACCATGCGTTGTAATTGGCCGGCACCCAGCGATAGGCGTCTGCTTTGCCATCCTTGACGATATGCCCGATGCCGGGGAAGCTCAGGTGCGCCGCGCCGACCCAGTAGCCCTTGCTGGCGGCATCGGCCATTTCACGCGCCCGCTGCGCCTTGGCGCCGGCCGCGTCCACGTCAAACAGGATGGTGGTGCCTGGATGAGGGAATTGCACGGCGCCCGCATGCAGCATGTCGCCCAGCAGCAGCAATTTCTGCCCGCCGCTCTCCACCATATAATAACTGTGGCCCGGCGTGTGGCCATAGGCCGGCACGGCGCGGATGCCGGGTACGATTTCGTCACCGCCCTGGTATGGCTTCAAGCGCCCTGCTGCCACGTAGGGCGCCAGCATCGCCTGGGCCTCGTCGAAACCGTGGCGCTGGCCTTCGGCAGCACCGGCCTGGTTGGCGCTATTGAGCCAGAAATCGGCGTCATGCTGGTCCACATACACGTGCGCATTCGGGAACAGCCGCTGGCCATCGTGCGACAAGCCGCCGGAATGGTCGGCGTGGATGTGCGTGAGCAGAACAAAGTCGACCTGTTCCGCCGTATAGCCCGCATTGCGCAAGCTGCGCTGCAGGCGGCCCGCCCGCGCGCCCATGGGCTGGCCGAACAGATCTCCGGCGCCCGTATCGACCAGCACCAGCTGCTTGCCCGTATTGATCAGAAAGGCGTTGATCGAGGTTTCCGCCATTGGCGCCAAATGGTTGTCGCGCAGGCTGGCGGCCAGGGTGGCTGGCTTGATTTCCGTCAACAGCTTGTCGAGCGCGATGGTGACCGTGCCGTCCGACAGGGCCGTCACCTGGAACTGGCCCAGCATCATGCGGTAGATGCCGGGTGCCTGGCCCTGGTCGAACGGAACGGCGGCCAGCGCGGCGTGGGAGAGCGTTAAACCAGTCAACGAAGTTGCTAACAACCTGGCCAGGGGTTTCATGGAAAACATGTGCGCCTTTCAAAAGATAATGCGCCAGTAAACCCGTTTATCATGCATAAGTGAAATCGATTATTTTAATTGGAGCCATCCAAATGCTGGATATACGTGGTGTCGACCTACCCTTGCTGGTCTCGCTGGATATTTTATTAGAAGAGAAACATGTGACGCGCGCGGCAGCGCGCCTGCACCTGAGCCAGCCCGCCATGTCGGCCCAGCTGGCCCGCTTGCGCGCGCTGTTCGATGACGCCCTGCTGGTGCCGGCCGACGCTGGCCGCGGCATGCTGGCCACGCCGCGCGCACTCGAATTGCAATCGCCCTTGCGCGCTGCGCTGGCCATGCTGGGGCAAGCCGTGCGGCGCGACCCGCCGCCGTTCGACCCGCGCACGGCCGAGCGCACCTTCCACATTGCAGGCAACGACAACGCGGTGCTGATGCTGATGCTCGGCGTTGTGCAGCAAGTGGCGGCCAGCGGCGGGCCGCAGCTGAAGCTGGCCTTCCGCACGCCCGAAACCGAACATCTGGCGGGGCAGATGGAGCGGGGCGAGATCGACTTGCTGGTGGGCGGCAGCCGCTTCATCCCCGCCAACTTGCATAGCGCGCCCGTGCTGCTGGTGCAGCACCGCATGGCCCAGCGCAAGGGCCATCCGCGCGGTACAAGGCCGCTGGACCTGGACGCGTATTGCGCGCTGCGCCACATCGTCGTCTCCACCAATGGCAGCTTCCACGCCTTCATGGACGATCAGCTGGCGCAGCACGGCCGCACGCGCAGCGTACCCGTCGCCGTGGCGCAGTACAACCTGGTGCCGCCCATGCTGGCCGCCACCGACCTCGTTTGCACCCTGCCTTCGCGCTTCCTCGACCGCTTCGAGGGCCAGCTCGATACCTTCGACTTGCCGCTGGCAGTGCCCCCGCTGGACCTGTCGCTGGCCTGGCATCCCCGCAGCGAGCAAGACTCCGGCTTGCGCTGGCTGCGCGAACAGGTGCTCGCCGCCGCCCCGGGCATGCCACAATAGCGCCATCGATCACGCACGCAACAAGGACACATCATGGGAACATGGGCCATCGACGCCTTCGGCAACGACTACGCCATGGATTGGGCGCAGGACTTGCACGAATATACAACGCTGGAACTGGTCGAGACCACGCTCGACAACGTCATCGACAGCGCGGAGGCGGAACTGGAAGCGCCATTTGCCGCCGAGGCGCTGGCGGCGCTGGAGGTGATCGCCCGTCTGCAAGGGAAACCCGGCGAGGACGATCCGGCCACCGCCGAAGTCGATGAATGGGTGGCTGCCTGCAAGAAGAAAGTCACGCCGCCGCTGCTGGAGAAGGCGCGCCTGGCCTTCGAGCGCATCACGGCAGAATCGTCGGAACTGCGCCAGTTGTGGCAGGACAGCGAACACTTTGCCGATTGGCAGCTTGACGTGGCGGCCTTGCGCCAGCGCGTGCTGGGGCCGGATGCCTGAAACGTCGTGCAACGGCGCAGTAAGCGTGTTAAATTTACATCAAAAGCGGGGAAATCCGGTGTTGCCCCACTTTTGGTGTATCCTATAACCCTTCGCAACAACGGCTCACGCCTCCTATGCCCGAGCACCCTAGTGGCGTCAGAACTGACGTCAAGCCCCACCGGTCACTGTTTGAACGCCTGACCGCACTCATTTCCCCCGAGCCAGAGAACCGTGCAGAATTGCTCGATGTTCTACACGATGCGCATGAACGCAAGCTGATCGACGCCGACGCCCTGTCGATGATCGAAGGCGTGTTTCAGGTATCGGATCTCTGTGCGCGCGACATCATGATTCCCCGTTCGCAAATGGATGTCATCGACATCAGCAAGCCGATCCAGGAATGGATGCCCGAAGTCCTGTCCACTGCCCACTCGCGCTTTCCCGCGATCGAAGGCGAGCGCGACAAGGTTATCGGCATCCTGCTGGCGAAAGACTTGCTGCGTTATTACGCTGAAGAGACTTTCGACGTCCGCGACATGCTGCGCCCCGCCATCTTCATCCCCGAATCGAAACGCCTGAATGTGCTGCTGCGCGATTTCCGCGCCAACCACAATCACATGGCCATCGTCGTCGATGAATACAGCGGCGTCGCCGGCCTGATCACCATCGAAGACGTGCTGGAACAGATCGTCGGCGATATCGAGGACGAATACGACTTCGACGAAGCCGAGGACAACATCCTCTCGCTCAAGGAAGGCCAGTTCGGCCCCCGCTGGCGCGTCAAGGCGCTGACCGAGATCGACCAGTTCAACGAAGAAGTGGGCAGCCACCTGGTGGACGACGATGTCGACACCATCGGCGGCCTGGTCTCGAAGTACCTGGGCCGCATGGCGCACAAGGGCGATATCTTCGACCTGGGCAATTTGCGCTTCGAGGTGCTGCGCGCCGACGCGCGCCAGGTGCACGTGCTGCTCGTCGAACGCCTGCCCAACGTGCCAGAACTGGAACTCTGACATGCGCGTGCTGTAAATGCGTTTCAGACGCTTGGACCCCAACGCCCCCGCCAAACCGCCCCGCAGCACGTGGGCGCGCATGCTGACTGCCGCCATCGCCGGCGCCGTCGCGGTGCTGGCGTTCGCGCCATTCGGCTACTGGCCACTGCAAATCCTCAGCCTGGGCGTGCTGTTTTACCAGGTGCTGCGCGCGTCAAGCGTCAAGGGCGGCGCGCTGATCGGCTGGGCCTATGGCTTCGGCTGGTGCGCGGCCGGCACGCACTGGCTATATATCTCCATGCACCGCTATGGCGACATGGCCGCGCCGCTGGCGGCCATCGCCGTGGCCCTGCTGGCCCTGTTGATGGCCATTTACGTGGCGCTGGCCATGGGCGCGGCCGCCTGGCTGCGCCGCCGCTGGGTATTGTCGCTGCCCACCATGACCCTGCTGGTGCTGCCTGCCACGTGGACCCTGTTCGAATGGACGCGCGGCTGGCTGTTTACGGGTTTTCCGTGGCTGGCCACGGGCTACGCCCACAATACCAGCCCGCTGGCCGGCTACGCACCGATTCTAGGCGCGTATGGCCTGGGCTGGCTGGCGGCCCTGTCCGCCGGCGCCCTGCTGCTGCTCACGCACCGCACGCGCTGGGTCGCACTGGGCGGCGTAATCGCGCTGTACGCGGCCGGCCTGGGCCTGCAACAGGTGAACTGGACCCATCCTGTCGGACGCGCCATCACGGTGCGCCTGTTGCAGGGTAATGTGCCACAGCAGCAGAAATTCGACCCCGGCTTCGTGCTCGGCGCGCTGCAGATGTACCAAACGGCCATCACCAACGCGCCGGCCGACCTGATCGCCACGCCGGAAACAGCCGTCACCGTGCTGCCGCACCAGCTGCCGCCCGGTTATCTCGATAGCCTGGCCACTTACGCGCAGCAGACGGGCAGCACGATTTTGCTCGGCATGCCGGTGCTCGACGAGCAGCAGCGCTTCTACAATGCGGCACTGGGGATTTCGCCCAACAACATGGCTGGCCCGTACTACCAGTACCGCAAGCACCATCTGGTACCGTTTGGCGAATTCGTGCCGCCCGGCCTGCACTGGTTTGTCGCCATGATGGCCATTCCGCTGGGCGACATGGGCCGTGGCGCCGAGGTGCAGGCGCCGTTGCCCGTGCGCGACCAGCTGGTGCTGCCCAATATCTGCTACGAAGACTTGTTTGGCGAAGAAATCGCTGGCCAGCTGGCCAGCGCCCACCGCAATGGCAGGCAGTCGGCGTCGGTGTTGCTCAATATCTCGAACCTGGCCTGGTTTGGCGACTCGATCGCCATCCCCCAGCATCTGCAGATATCGCAGATGCGCAGCCTGGAAACGGGCCGCCCGATGCTGCGTTCGACGAATACGGGCGCCACCGCCGTCATCGATGGCAAGGGCGTGGTGCAAAGCCTGCTGCCGCCGGAACAGCAAGCCACCTTGGCGGCCAAGGTGCAAGGCATGGGCGGCATGACGCCATACATTCTGTACGGCAATAAACTGGTGCTGGCCCTGGCCGCACTGGCCCTGTTGACCGCCTTCCTGCTGTCGCGCGCCGCCCGCCGTGGCGCCGCCGTGCAGGAATAAGCGGGCGATATTGTCCGAAGAGTCACAGTGGGTCCGTAAAAACCGCTAAAATTAGCAAAACTCCGGCCCGGGCGCGCTTTACTAGCAAAGCATGCGCCCGGGCTTCAAGCAAACCTTAACAAAGCGCAGCCTGTCCGCGCGGCGAACTCATACGATGCTCACATTTCAACAAATTATCCTGACCTTGCAAACCTATTGGGACAAGCAAGGTTGCGCCCTGCTCCAGCCCTACGACATGGAAGTCGGCGCCGGCACGTTCCACACCGGGACCTTCCTGCGCGCGATCGGCCCGGAACCCTGGCGCGCCGCGTATGTGCAGCCATCGCGCCGCCCGAAGGATGGCCGCTATGGCGAAAACCCGAACCGCATGCAGCACTACTACCAGTACCAGGTGGTCCTGAAGCCGGCGCCGGAAAATATCCTCGACCTGTATCTGGGTTCGCTGGCCGCGCTGGGACTGGACTTGCAGCAGAATGACGTGCGCTTCGTCGAAGACGACTGGGAAAGCCCGACCCTGGGCGCCTGGGGCCTGGGCTGGGAAGTCTGGCTGAACGGCATGGAAGTGACGCAGTTCACCTACTTCCAGCAAGTGGGCGGCCTCGATTGCAAGCCCGTACTGGGCGAGATCACCTACGGCATCGAACGCCTGGCCATGTACCTGCAGGGCGTGGAAAACGTGTATGACCTGGTCTGGACCGAGTGGGAAGAAAACGGCACCACGAAGAAGCTGACGTATGGCGACGTGTTCCACCAAAACGAAGTGGAGCAATCGACCTACAACTTCGAGCACGCCAATACGGACCTGCTGTTCGAGCAGTTCGGCAACTACGAAGCGGAAGCGAAGCGCCTGATTGAGCTGCAACTGACCCTGCCCGCTTACGAGAAAATCATGAAGGCCTCGCACAGCTTCAACATGCTGGACGCGCGCGGCGCCATTTCGGTGACGGAACGCGCCGCCTATATCGGCCGCGTGCGCACCCTGTCGCGCCTGGTGGCGCAAGCGTATTACGACTCGCGCGAGCGCCTCGGTTTCCCGATGCTGCCTGGCGCAGAAAAACCCGCCGCCTAATTCGAGCCACTACACCGCCGTACCAGACAAGAAACACTATGAACCAAACACTGCTCATCGAACTGCTGACCGAAGAATTGCCGCCGAAGGCGCTGGCCAAGCTGGGTGCCGCCTTTGCCGCCGGAATTGTCAACGGCTTGAAATCGCGCGACTTCCTGGAAGCCGACAGCGTCGCCACCAGCTACGCCTCGCCGCGCCGCCTGGCCGTCTCCATCACTAATGTGCGTGAAGTCTCGCCCGACAAATCCATCCGCGAAAAAGTGCTGCCCGTCTCCGTGGCGCTGGACGCGAACGGCAACGGCACGCCGCCACTGGCCAAGAAACTGGCCGCGCTGGGTTTCCCCGAGCTGACGGTCGCCGACCTCGAACGCGCCGCTGACGGCAAGGCTGAAAGCTTCTTCTACACCTACACGGCGCCAGGCAGCAAGCTTGAAACGGGCGCGCAAGCCGCGTTGACGGAGTCGAGCGCAAAGCTGCCGATTCCAAAGCTGATGAGCTACCAGCGCCCGGACGGCACTACCGTGCAATTCGTGCGCCCGGCCCACAGCCTGATCGCCCTGCACGGCATCAACGTGCTGCCCTTGACCCTGCTGGGCTTGACGGCTGGCCGCGATACCCTCGGCCACCGCTTCCTGACCGATGGCGCGCCGATCACCATCAAGCACGCGGAAAACTATGCCGCTTCCCTGATTCTGAACGCCAGCGTGATCGCCAGCATCGAAGAGCGCAAGGAACGTATCCGCAGCCAGTTGCTGGAAAAAGCTGGCTTTGATCAGGTCTTGATGCCCGAAGCGCTGCTCGACGAAGTGACGGGCCTGGTCGAATGGCCGGTGGTGTATGAATGCCACTTCGAGGAAGAATTCCTGGCCGTGCCGCAGGAATGCCTGATCCTCACCATGCAGACGAACCAGAAGTACTTTGCGCTGACCGACAGCGACGGCAAGCTGCGCTCGCGCTTCCTGATCGTCTCGAACATCGAAACGAGCACGCCGGAGCACATCATCGGCGGCAACGAGCGCGTGGTGCGCCCGCGCCTGTCCGACGCCAAGTTCTTCTTCGAGCAAGACAAGAAGAAAACCCTGGAGTCGCGCTTGCCGCTGCTGGCCAACGTGGTGTATCACAACAAGCTGGGCACGCAAGCGGCCCGCACGGAAAGAGTAACGGCATTAGCCGGCGCCATCGCCGCCAAATTGCATTACGACGTGGCCCTGGCCGAACGCGGCGCGCGCCTCGCCAAGGCCGACCTGCTGACCGACATGGTGGGCGAGTTCCCCGAGCTGCAAGGCATCATGGGCACGTATTACGCGCGCCATGACGGCGAAGCCGAGGAAGTGGCACTGGCCGCCTCCGAGCACTACCAGCCGCGCTTTGCCGGCGACAGCCTGCCGACTACCGCCACCGGCACCGCCGTGGCCCTGGCCGACAAACTCGAAACACTGGTCGGCATCTGGTCCATCGGCCTCGCGCCAACGGGCGACAAGGACCCATTCGCGCTGCGCCGCCACGCCCTGGGCGTGCTGCGCATGCTGCTGGAAAAACGCTTGCCCCTGTCGATCCAGGGCTTGCTGTTGGACGCCGCCGCGCAATTTTCCACCATTCCCGGCTTCAAGGACCCGGTGGCAGACGTTACCGTCTTCATGCTCGACCGCTTGCGCGGCATCCTGCGCGAACGCGGCTTCTCGCCCAATGAAATCGAAGCGGTCGTGGCGCAAAACCCGGACCGCCTGGACGACATCGTGCAGCGCCTGGAAGCGGTGCAGGCGTTTGCCGCCCTGCCGGAAAGCGCCTCACTGGCCGCTGCCAACAAGCGCATCACGAACATCCTGAAAAAGAACGAGGAAGCCGTGAGCCAGGTCGCCGCCGGTGGCGTCAACGTGGCGCTGCTGCAGGACGAGGCGGAGAAAAAACTCGCCGCCGCCGTCTCGCGCGTGCAGCCGGAAGTCGATGCGGCGTTCGCCAAAGGCGATTTCGCGGGCACCCTGCAAACCCTGGCGCAGCTGCGCGACGATGTCGACGGCTTCTTCAACGACGTCATGGTGATGGCCGAGGATGTCGCCCTGCGCAACAACCGCCTGGCATTGCTATCCTCCTTGCACGGCATGATGAACCGCGTGGCCGACATTTCCAAGCTGGCGGCATAATGGGCATTCCGGCGCTGAAATTGATTATTCTCGACCGCGACGGCGTCATTAATCATGACTCGCCGGATTTCATCAAGTCGCCGGCCGAATGGCTGCCGATACCCGGTTCGCTCGAAGCGATCGCCCGCCTGAACCAGGCTGGCTATCGCGTGGTAATCGCCTCGAACCAGTCGGGTATCGCGCGCGAATACTTCGACATGACGGTGTTGAACGCGATCCACCAGAAGATGCACACCTTGGCGCAGCAAGTGGGCGCCGATATCGACGCCATCTTCTTTTGCCCGCACGCGGGCGCGGACAATTGCGACTGCCGCAAGCCCAAGCCGGGCATGTTCCATGAAATTTCGCAGCGCTACAACACCAGCCTGAAAGGCGTGCCCACCGTCGGCGATTCGCTGCGCGACCTGCAGGCCGGCTTCATCAGCGGCTGCGTGCCCTACCTGGTCTTGACCGGCAAGGGCGAAAAAACCAAGGAAACGGGTGGCCTGCCACCCGGCACCCAGGTCTTCCCTGACCTGGCCGCCGTAGTCAGCCACCTGCTCAAGGCGCCAACTGCGCCAGCGCTCAGCGTGGCATTCAGTATCTAATTTTCGGAGAACCGCATTGCGTAATATTTCCCTGTTCCTGCGATCCCTGCTATTCATGATCATCATGATCGTGGCCACCATCGTCTGGGCCTGCGTGTGCTTTTTTGCCGCGCCATTGAGCTACAACAAGCGCTATTGGGTCACCTCGCGCTGGAATGTGTTCATCCTGTGGTGTGCCAAGGTCATTTGCGGCATCCGCTATGAAGTCAAGGGCGCCGAGAATTTCCCCGATGCGCCGGCCATCGTGCTGTCAAAGCACCAGTCGGCCTGGGAAACCATCTTCTTGCTGCCAAGCTTGCCCCGTCCGCTGGTGTATGTGTTCAAGAAAGAGATCCTGTACATCCCGTTCTTCGGCTGGGCCATGGCGCTGCTGCGCATGATCCCCATCGACCGCAAGCAGGGCAAGCACGCGTTCAGAAGCGTCGTGGCGCATGGCAAGCGCCGCCTGGCCGACGGTCAATGGATTATCATGTTCCCGGAAGGTACCCGCATTCCGGTCGGACAAAAAGGCCAGTACAAGAGTGGCGGCACGCGCCTGGCCATCGCCACGGGCGCCGTGGTGGTGCCCATCGCGCATAATTCAGGCGAGTGCTGGCCCAAGCAGTCATTTCTCAAACGCCCGGGATTGATCACGGTCTCGATAGGCAAACCGATTTCGCCGGAAGGGCAAACCCCGGACAGCATGATGCAACAGGTGGAAAATTGGATAGAATCAGAAATGCGCGTCATTTCGCCTCACGCCTACAACGCTGGCTAGACGGCATCAGCGCGGTCATCCAGGAGCCGACTCTGCGCCAGCAGATGAAGACCATCAAGGTCGGCGATCAACAACTGGATTTGTTCGCGCACGACGTCTCGACCAGCACGCCCCCGGCGGTGCGCCCCACGGCACCGCCAGCGCCGCCTGTGGCGAAAGCGTTGCCGCCACCACCGGTGGTCGCTCTTGCGCCACCGCCCAATCAGCCATCCGTCCCTCCCCTGCCTTCCCCGCCACGCAGCGCCGATGGCCCGCCACTGCGCCAGCTGCAGCTGGGCGGCCACCTCGTCGAATTCGCCCTGCGCCGCTCCACGCGCCGTTCGATCGGCTTCATGATCGACGATAACGGCTTGCGCGTCACCGCGCCCAAGCGCGTCACTCTGGCCGAGATCGACAACGCCATCCGCGCCAAGCAAGGCTGGATTGTCTCGAAACTGCTGGAACGCGGTGAGCGCAAGGTGCAGCGCCAGCAGCGCCAGCCCGTGGCATGGGTCGATGGCGCCGTGCTGCCGTATCTCGGTGGCGAGATCACCCTGCGCCTGCACCAGGCGCCACGCCACCGCGCCAGCTTCCAGCGCGACACCAACGAATTGCACGTGTGGGTCACGCCGGCGGGCAGCGAACTGCAGTTGAAGGAAAAAGTAAAAACCTGGTTCCAGCACGAGGCGCGCCAGTTGTTCGAGGCAAGGCTCGACTTATACGCGGAAAAACTGGGCGTGCGCTACGATGCGCTGTCGCTATCGTCGGCCGGCACGCGCTGGGGCAGCTGCACCATCGAGCGCAAGATCCGCCTGAACTGGCGGCTCATCCACTTCGCCTTGCCGCTGATCGACTACGTGGTGGCGCATGAACTGTCGCACCTGCTGGAAATGAACCACAGCCCCCGTTTCTGGGCCACCGTGGAATCGATCTATCCCGACTACGATGGCGCCAAGCAGGCGCTGAGGAAGCGCTCGCAGGAACTCCCTGTCTTGTTCAATTAAGCTGGCAGCAAAGGTTGAATGGCCGCGATCGTGCGCGGCGTGGCGCCACGGTGCTGGCTGGCAAACGCCAGTGCTTTTTCTCCCATCGACGCCAGGCGCGCCGGGTCTTGCAGCAATGCCGATGCCTGCGCCATCAGCGCATCGGCATCCGCCACCAGCGCCGCGCCGCCGGCGGCGATCGCCTGCTGCGTCACCAGCGCAAAGTTGAAGGTATGCGGGCCGATCAGCACGGGTTTGCCCAGCGCCGCCGGCTCGATCAGGTTTTGTCCGCCCAGCGGCAACAGGCTGCCGCCCACGAAAGCGCAATCGCAGGCCGCGTAATAGGCAAACATCTCGCCCATCGAATCGCCCAGCAGCACTTGCGTGCCCGCCGCAACAGCAGCATCGCGCGTCAGGCTGGACCTGCGCTGCACGGCCAGGCCGTGCGCCAGTACCATCTGCTCTACTTCATCGAAGCGCTGCGGATGGCGCGGCACGAGCAATAGCAGCGCAGCATCGGGCAAGCGGGCGCGCAGCAAGGCGTCGAGAATCAGTTGCTCCTCCCCTTCGCGCGTGCTGGCACACAGCAGCACGGGGCGCTTGCCCGCCGGTGCATCGATGATGCCGCGCAGCCAGGCGCCCGTCGCCAGGCCCGCATCGGGCACGACGACGTCGAACTTGATGCTGCCCGTGACGACTACGTCCGGCACACCCAATTGGCGCACGCGCTGCGCGTCGTCCGGCGTCTGCGCCGCCACCAGGGTGATGCCGCGCGCGGCATCGGCGATCAGCGTGCCCAGGCGCTGCGCCTTGCCCAGCGAGCGTTGCGACAGGCGCGCATTGGCCAATACCACGGGCACGCCGTGGCGATTGCACTGGTGGATCAGGTTCGGCCACACTTCGGTCTCCATCAGGATGCAGATGCGCGGCGCGAAATGGCGGATGAAACTGGCGGGCATGGCGCCCGTGTCGTACGGCAGATAGCTTTGCACCAGGCGCGCACCGTGTTTGGCGAACAGGGCTTTACCGGTCGCGCGCCCCGTAGGCGTCATGTGCGTGAGGACGATGCGGTACTCGGGCCATTCGGCCAGCAGCGCATCGATCAGCGGTTCCGCCGCGCGCGTCTCGCCGACGGAGACGGCGTGCAGCCAGATCGTGGGAGGAACAGGCTTGGCCTGGCGGCCATACAAGCCCAGGCGTTCGCCCCAGTGCTGGCGATAGCCGGGCTCCTGGCGTCCGCGCAGCCATAGCCGCGCCAGCACCAGGGGCAAGGCCAGCCACCAGGCAAGGGTATAAAGAAGTCGCATGATTGTTTAAGGTTGAAGTCAGGCGGGAGGATATTCGGCCAGCAGGCGCTGTGCCGCAGCCAATACTTCCGGCACGCCGGGCGGCGCACCTTTGTCGCCCAGGTTGATGATTTTCGGCGACCAGTTGCCTTCCGTCTTCCACAGCGGCGAATCGGCATAGATTTCCACCGTCGGACGCAGGAAAGCGGCAGCGATATGCGTCAGGCCCGTATCGACGCCGATCACCAGCGCCGCATGGCGCGCCAGCACGGTGGCGTCGCTCATCGACAGTTTCGGCAGCACGCGCGCATGCGGCAGGCTAGCCGCCAGCACCTCAGCCTCCGCCTTCTCCCTGGGCGAACCCCAGGGCAGCAGGATGGGCATAGGCGCCAGTGCCTGGCCCAGCGCGATCCAGTTTTCAGGCGCCCACTTCTTGGCGTCACGCGCCGTGCCATGGAAATAGACGCAATATGGCGCCGCACCCATCCAGTCCGGCCGCGCTTCGCGGCCCGACACTTCAGGCAAGCCGAAATCGGCCGGCGTATCGACCGTGTAGCCCAATGCGGCAGCGGCCACCAGGCGGCCACGCGCTACCGCATGCGTGCGCGGGTCGAGGGGAATGCTTTTGCTATGAAACAGACGCGAAATGCCTTCGTAACCGGAGCCTTCGCTGCCGTTCGCCAGGCCAACCTTCTGCCCGCGCGGCGCCAGACGCGCCGCACCCATGATGATGCCCGTCTTGAGCAAGCCCTGGGTATCGAACACATAATCGTAGCGCGTCTGGCGCAAGCTGCGGAAAAAGGCGGCGATTTCCGCGCGCGTCTCTTTCTTGCCCAGGCTCTTGCGCCAGCGCCGCAGCGCGAACGGGAAAATGGTGCCAACACGCGGGTTCAGGCGCACCAGGCTGGTATAGCCTTCCTCGACCACCCAGTCGATGGTGGCGTTTGGATAATGGCGGGCGATATCAGCCACCATCGGCAGGTTATGCAGCACGTCGCCCAGCGAAGACACCCGCACCAGCAGGATTTTCAAGGGCGCCTGTGCACCAGGTTGACCGGTCATGCTATTAGAACGGCAATATAGCATCTGGCTTGGCAGCCAGGATCACGCTCTTGAACTGGCCCTGGATACGCGCCAGGGCTGCCGGCGTTTCCGCCTCGAAGCGCATGACGATCACCGGCGTGGTGTTCGACGAGCGGGCCAGGCCAAAGCCGTCCGCATACTCCACGCGCAGGCCATCGATGGTGATGATTTGTTCATTGCCAGGGAAAACGGCGTCGCGGCGCAGCATGTCCATCAGCGCGACATTTTCGCCTTCCTTCAGCTCCAGATGCAGTTCCGGCGTGCTGTCGGACTGCGGCAGGGAGTTGAGCAGGGCCGACGGATCGGCTTCGCGCGTGAGGATTTCGAGCAGGCGCGCGGCCGAATACAGGCCGTCGTCGAAACCGTACCAGCGGTCCTTGAAGAAGATATGGCCGCTCATTTCGCCGCCCAGCGGCGCACCCGTCTCGCGCAATTTGGCCTTGACCAGCGAGTGGCCCGTTTTATACATCAGCGGCACGCCGCCATGCTGGCTGATCCACGGCGCCAGGTGGCGCGTGCATTTCACGTCGTACAGGATTTGCGCGCCAGGATGGCGGGTCAGCACATCGGCGGCAAACAGCATCATCTGGCGGTCAGGGTAGATAATCTGGCCATCCTTGGTGACCACACCCAGGCGGTCGCCATCCCCGTCGAAGGCGATGCCGATTTCGGCATCCGTCGCGGCCAGGCAGCGGATCAGGTCTTGCAGGTTTTCCGGATGCGCGGGATCGGGATGGTGGTTCGGGAAATTGCCATCGACTTCGCAGAACAGTTCGATGACTTCGCAGCCCATGCCGCGGAACAGGTCGCCCGCAAATGCGCCAGCGACGCCATTGCCGCAATCGACGGCGATCTTGATCGGGCGCGCCAGCTTCACATCGCCCAGGATGCGCGCCAGGTAGGCGGCGCGGATATCGTGCGTGGCATAGCTGCCCGGCGTCGTGCTATCGCTGCCATCGTGGGCGACAATGCTGTGGTACAGCGCCTGGATCGCCTCGCCGTGAATCGCCTCACCTGCCAGCACCATCTTGAAACCATTATAGTCAGGCGGATTATGGCTACCCGTGACCATGATGCCGGAGCGCGTATCGAGCACGTTGGTGCCGAAGTACACCATCGGCGTGGCCACTACGCCCAAGTCGACCACATCGACGCCTGCGGCCTGCAAGCCTTGCGCCAGCGCCGCCGTCAATTCAGGTCCCGACAAGCGTCCATCGCGGCCGATCACGACCCGCTGTTCACCCTTGGCCAGCGCTGCCTGGCCAAATGCCTGTCCGATCTTGCGTGCCACGCTGGCATCGAGGGTTTTAGAAATAACGCCGCGAATATCGTAGGCTTTGAAGATCGTTTTTGACAATGGAAGCATGGTTTGGTCGGTATAAAGAGTTAGGACAAAAAGGAGCGTCACAAGCAAAAAGCTTGTTACTGCGCCAAGAGTATACCAAATTATACGCGCAGCAGATCGATCGGCTTGCCCGATTCCACCCACTGTTTGACCCACAGCGGCTGGCGGCCACGGCCTGTCCACTGCTGCGCAGCGTTGTCCGGGTTGCGATAACGTACCGCGACTTTGCCCGTGCGCGGATGCAGGCCATCCAGAATCAGCTGTTTCAGGGGGATGCCCGCTTGCTGCGCGATGGCCATGATCTGTTCGCGCGCCTTGTTCAAATCTTCACGTTCGCGGCCATTCAATTCCTGCTTGACATTATCTTCCAGTTTGCGCAATTCCAGCATCGTCATCGTTGACAAATCCATCGCTTACATCCTTTACATTAATCTAAATAATAAAATCCAGTGAAATATACTACATTATAAAAACATATGTGCGTCGGGCGCACAATTAATCAACTTTCTCAGCATATTCAGGTGATTATTTACATGTGCCATATGAAGATTAAATGAAGAATAGCGCAGAAGAATAATGGATAATTAATAAACATGGCCGGAATGGTATTTTTAAAGATCCACCCACGTCTATTGCGATGGCCGAAAAATTCATGGCAATCCCCTTTTCTCAGCGACAGGGACATGCATATGAATATAAAACAGCTGGTGCTAAAAACAGCAGCAAAGAAATAAACCGAAAAATGGCCAGACAGTAATCCGTCCCGGCATTTTCAATCCGCTCCAGCCGCTGAGGCAATCAGGCGCATACTATAGCAATGGGCTCCACCTCAGGCATCATGCATGTTTATAGTTCATGCACGTCGCTCCACCTTCTCCTCATAACATATGAAAACCTACTTTATCGGCGATCTGCAAGGCTGCCATGCACAGACCGTCGAGCTGGTCGAACGGATCCAGGCTTCGGCAAACGGTCCCTGCCGGCTGCTGTTTGCGGGCGACCTGATCAACCGCGGCCCCGCTTCGCTGGCCACCCTGCGCCATGTCTACGCGCTGGCGCAACAAGGGCTGGCCGACAGCGTCCTGGGCAACCACGACTTGCATTTGCTGGCCGTGGCCAACGGCATCCGTCCGCAGCACGCATCCGATACCCTGGCCGAGATCCTCGAAGCGCCCGACCGCGAGCAATTGATCGCCTGGCTGCGTCGCCGCCCCCTCGCCCTGCAGCACAAAAACCACTTGCTCGTGCATGCAGGCTTGCTGCCGCAATGGAGCGCGCAGCAGGCGCTGGCCCTGAGCGGCGAGGTCTCGGCCATGCTGTGCAGTGATGGCTGGGTGGATTTTTTGCGCACGATGTATGGCAACGAGCCAGCCGCCTGGCGCGATGACCTGCAGGGCGCCGACCGGTTGCGCTGCATCATCAACGCCATGACGCGGCTGCGCTTTTGCACGCAAGACGGCGTGATGGACTTCAAGATGAAGGAAAGCGGTAGCGCCCCGCCAGGTTCCGGCCTGCTTCCCTGGTTCGACGTGCCGGGCCGGCAAAGCGCTGGCGACACCGTCGTCTTCGGCCACTGGTCGGCGCTGGGATTGCAGTTGCGGCCCGACTTGATCGGTCTCGATAGCGGTTGCGTCTGGGGCGGCCAATTATCCGCCGTATGCCTGGAAGACCGCTCGCTGCTGCAGGTCAGTTGTCCCGCCTTCCAGCAGCACAGCGGCAAGAAGTAAGCGTCATCCTGCGCATATGCTTAGGCAAAATACGTCGTTGGCGCATGGCGGCGGCCACCGTATGATGCTATTTTTTCCCAGACTCTCCAATGAATGCTGATACCGACAGGCTGGCGCGCTGGCTGCTTGGCAGCCTGGAACTCGACACTGCCGTACTGCATGTGGGCCAGTACTGCGGCCGCTGGCGCGCCTCCACGGCGGGACGGGAACTGGGCAGCTTTCATCTGGTGCTCGATGGCCATTGCTACCTGCATTTCGATGGCGCGGCGCCGATTGCGCTCGGCCCACGCGATGGCGTCTTCCTGCTGCGCGACTTGCCGCATTTCCTCAGTCCCTACAGCGATCCGCTGCAAGCGGTGAGCGCGCAAGCCATGCTGCCGCTGCAGGCGTCCACGGAGAGCCCGGCAACAGCGCTCGCCTGCGGCTTCTTCCAGTTTCG
Source organism: Janthinobacterium woesei (assembly GCF_051380875.1). Lineage (NCBI taxonomy): Bacteria > Pseudomonadati > Pseudomonadota > Betaproteobacteria > Burkholderiales > Oxalobacteraceae > Janthinobacterium > Janthinobacterium woesei. Next base: position 209,128 of record NZ_JBNYXW010000005.1, on the reverse strand, counting down.
CGGCGCCCTCTCCGCGCTGATCGTCGACTCGTTCCCGTCCTATTTGCTGATACGCGGCGACGCCCCCGCCTTCAGCGCCGCCACGGCACTGTTCGACCTGATCCTGGCGGAAGCAGGTGGCGACCCGGAACAGCCCTCGCCCTTGACCTCGCGCCTGGTCGAACTGCTGTTCTTTTACCTGATCCGCCATGTGGCGCAAGGTGAGCAGGTGGCGGCAGGCTTGCTGTCGCTGCTGCACCAGCCCGCATTTTCGCCGCTGCTCGAACGCATGCTCGACGCCCCCGCAGCCGACTGGTCGATCGAGAACATGGCCAAGGCCGCCTGCATGTCGCGCGCCAGCTTCTGCAAGCATTTTGCCAGCGCCAGCGGCCACCCGCCAGCCCAGTTTTTGCTCCTGCTGCGCATGAAGATCGCGGCGCGGCGCCTGCACGATGGCGTTTCCGTCGAACGCGCGGCTGAATTGGTGGGCTACCGCTCGCACGCTGCCTTTACGCGCGCCTTCAAGCGCGTCACGGGCGAACAGCCGGGTGCCTATCGCCGCGACCAGCGCCTGCGTCAACTGGCCAGCTGAGATCAAGGTTTGCAAAATCAAGGACGAACGAGCACAAAAGGGCGACGCTGACGTCTGTTGTGCGCACGACATGGCCGATATAATGCATGGATTACTTACCAACTTAGCAAGGCACCCCATGTCCCGTCTGACGCTGCATACTCTTGATACCGCCCCGACCGACAGCCGTCCCTTCGTGGAAAAAGCCATCGCCAACAATGGCTTTTTGCCCAACCTGATCGGCGTCCTGGCCAACGCCCCGCTGGCTCTGGAAACCTATCTGACCGTATCAAGCATCAATGCCCGCGCCAGCTTGAGCCTGATGGAACGCGAGGTGGTGCAGATCACGGCCGCGCGCATCCACGGCTGCGATTTCTGCATCGCTGGCCATAGCGCCATCTCGCTGAAAAAAGCGGGCCAGACGCCGGAAACGGTGCGTGCCCTGCAACATGGCGAACCTACGGGCGACAACAAACTGGACGCCGTCGCCGCCTTCGCCACGGCCGTCATCGCCACGCGCGGCGCCGTCAGCGACGATGCATATCAAACCTTCCTGGCCGCCGGCTACAACGAACAGCAGGCGCTGGAAGTGGTGCTGGGCATCAGCCTGGCCACCCTGTGCAATTTCTCCAACAGCTTGGCCGGCACCCCCGTCAACCCGCAATTGACACCCTACCTACCCGGCGCCGTCTGAGATGGCGAACATGATGCCTAACCTTAGTCACTGGCTGCACATGCATGCCGACCAGCTCGATGAATCGCCGCAACTGGCTGAAACTGTCTTGCCGGCCCTGGCTGGCGACAACCTGCTGCGCCTTGGCGTGCCGCGGGAACACGGTGGCGCGGGCGGCGACGTGCGTGACGCCATCCACGCCATCGCCAGGGTAGCCGAGCAATCGGTGACGGCGGCCTTTGTCTTCTGGGGCCAGCGCTGCTTCATCGAATTCCTGCTGCAAAGCGAGAACCGCGCACTGGCCGAGCGCCGCTTGCCAGGCCTGCTGGCGGGCACGCAGGCGGGCGCCAGCGGCCTGTCGAATGCCATGAAATTCTTGTCCGGCATCGAGCAGCTGCAAATCACGGGCGCGCGCCATGCCGATGGTTTGCTGGTTGACGGTGGCCTGGCCTGGGTGACGAACTTGCGCAAGGCGGGCTTTGTCGCGGCGGCCGCCGTGGCGCCAAATGACGGCGCACCACCCGTCATCGTGGCTTTCGACAGCTGCGCGGCAGGCGTGCAGCGCAGCGATGACCTCGACCTGATCGCCCTGCGCGGCAGCAATACGGCATCCGTCAAGCTGGCGCAGGTGCATATCCCCGCCGCGGACATCATCAGCGACGACGCGCCGGCCTGGCTGCCACAGGTACGTCCAGCCTTTCTCGGCATGCAGTGCGGCTTGTCGATTGGCCTGGCGCGCGCCAGCCTGGCGCAGGCGGCGCAGATTTCCGCCGGCTCGCGCAACGCGCTCACGCCACGCATCGAAGCGCTGCAAGCCACCCTGGCAACGGCCGTCGACACCTTGCTGGCCGGCGTGCATGACGGCCGCTTCAAGACGCAGGCACCGGCCATGTTCCGCCTGCGCATACAGCTGGCCGAGATACTGCAGCAGGCGCTGATGCTGGAACTGCAGGCCATGGGCGGGCGCGCCTACCTGAACGCCGAGCAGCAGGGCTTTGCCCGCCGCTGGCGCGAATCGTCGTTCATCCCTATCGTCACGCCCAGCCTGACGCAATTGCAGGCGGCCTTGCAGCTATTCGACAGCCAGCAGGCGGCGACAGCGGTGGGAGCGCAGGCATGACGGCAGCAGCAGAGCGCGAGGACTGGGCCCTGCAGGCGCAGGACCTCGCCTATGCCTATCCGGGCAGCGCGCCCGTTTTCCAACACGTCTCGCTGGGCGTGCGCAAGCGCGAAATCGTCTGCCTGCTGGGCGGCAGCGGCTGCGGCAAATCGAGCCTGCTGCGCGTGCTGGCCGGCTTGCAACCGCCCTCCACGGGCGATATTCAATTTCTCGGCACACCCATGCGCGAACCTGACCCGCGCAGCGCGCTCGTCTTCCAGCAAGCGAGCCTCTTGCCCTGGCTGAACGTCACGGGCAACGCCGGCTTCGGCCTGGATTTCAGGCACCAGCCTCAGCTGACGCGCGCAGCGCACCAGGCGCGCGTGGCGCAAGCCATCGAAGCGGTAGGGCTGACGGGCCGCGAAAAGCTGTATCCATCCGCGCTGTCGGGCGGCATGGCGCAGCGCGTGGCGCTGGCACGCGCGCTGGCGCGCGAGCCGGAACTGCTGTTTGCCGACGAGCCGTTTTCCGCGCTCGACGCCATCACGCGCGCCGAGATGCAATCGCTGCTGGTGGACGTGGTGCACCGCTGGCACACGGCCGTGCTGCTGGTCACGCACGATATCGACGAAGCGATTCTGGTGGCCGACCGCATCTTGCTCATGGGCGGCAAGCCAGGCAACATCGTACGCGAGTGGCCAGTCGCCATCGCCCAGCCCAGGATCGGCCACAGCGCCGACGTCATCGCCCTGAAGATGGACATCCTCGACGCCCTGCAGACGCTGCAAAGACAGGATCAGCAGCCCTCTTTCGCCCCCCTTTAATTGACCGGAGCACTCCCATGTCCTTCCAAGACCAGAACAAACCCCTGCATATCTGCGCCTCGTCCGATTGCGATTGCGGCCTGACGCGGCGCGACTTCCTGCGCATGTCGGCCCTGGCCACGGCCAGCGTCGCCTCGCCGCTATTGTTCGCCGGCGACGCCATGGCCCAACAAGGCCCGAAAGGCGACGACCAGCCCGTGAAAATCGGCTACCTGCCGATTACCGATGCCACGCCGCTGCTCGTCGCCCATGCCCGCAAACTGTTCGAAGCCGAAGGCTTGCAAGCCGAAACGCCACGTTTGTTCCGCAGCTGGGCGCAGATCATCGAAGCGTTCGTGGCCGGCCAGGTCAACGTCATCCATTTGCTCTCGCCGGCCACCCTGTGGGTGCGCTACGGCGCCAAGTTCCCGGCAAAAGTCGTGGCCTGGAACCACGTCAACGGTTCCGCGCTGACGGTGGCCAACGAGATCAACAAGGTCTCCGACCTGGGCGGACGCACGGTTGCCATCCCGTTCTGGTACTCGATCCACAACATCCTGCTGCAACAAATCCTCAGCGCCAATGGCCTCACGCCGGTTACGCGTGCGCGCAACGCAGCCATCAAGCCGAATGAAGTCAACCTGATCGTGCTGGCGCCGGCCGAAATGCTCTCCGCCCTGGCCAGCAAGTCCATCGCCGGCTACATCGTGGCCGAGCCATTCAATGCGGCGGCGGAAAACGCTGGCATCGGCAAGATCCTGCGCTTTTCGGGCGACGTGTGGAAAAACCACGCCTGCTGCGTCACCTTCCTTTCCGAGCGCGACATCAACACGCGTCCCGAATGGGCGCAGAAGGTCACCAACGCCATCGTCAAGGCGCAGCTGTGGACGCGCTCGAACCAGGTCGACACGGCCAAGCTGCTGTCGAACGTGGGCGAACACCGCTACACGCCGCATCCGCTGCAAGTGCTGACCAAGGTACTGGCCACCACCGATTACGCCAGCTACGAAAAGCAGGGGCTGATCGTGCACAAGAACTGGCAGCAGCGCCGCATCGACTTCCAGCCGTATCCGTTTGCCTCGTACACGGAAGAAATGGTGCGCGCCATCGGCCGCACCAAGGTCGAAGGCGATACGCGCTTCCTGGCCAACCTCGATCCGAAATTCGCCGCGCGCGACCTGGTCGATGACCGCTTCGTGCGCAAGGCTATCACGGCCGTCGGCGGTCCAGCCGCCTTCGGCTTGCCCGCCAACCTGCTGCGCAGCGAAACCGTGGCGGTCTGACGATGACAAACAAGCTGTTCACGAAGTTCGGCCTGCCCTTGGTCGGGCTGGCCTGTGCCTTGCTGTTATGGTCGTTGGGCGTGACGGCGCTGGAGAAATCCACGCCGATCGCCAATGCCTTTGCGCCGCTGCCGACGGCGCTGGCGTTCAGGGAAATGCTGGGCGGCCTTGACATCTGGCTGCACGTGGTGCTGAGCCTGCAAAGGGTAGCCGTGGGCCTGGGGCTGGCGATCGTCATCGGCGTGCCATTGGGCGTGCTGGTAGCCATGTCGAAAAGCTTTTCCGGCGCCGCCATGCCGCTGTTCCAGCTGCTGCGCATGATTTCGCCGCTGTCGTGGATGCCGATTGCCGTGATGGTGCTGGGCGTGGGAGACGCGCCCGTGTATTTCCTGTTGGCGTTTGCGGCCGTCTGGCCGATTTTACTCAATACGGCGGCCGGCGTGGCGCGGCTCGATCCGAACTGGCTGCTGCTCGCACGCAGCCTGTCAGCCACACGCAGCGAGATCGTCTTCAAGGTGATTTTGCCGGGCATTACGGCCGACATCCTGACGGGCGTGCGCTTGGCCATTGGCATCATCTGGATCGTGCTGGTGCCGGCGGAAATGCTGGGTGTCTCGGCCGGCCTGGGCTACTTCATCCTCGATACGCGCGATCGCCTGGCGTACTCGGAACTGATGGCCGCCATCGTGCTGATCGGCATATTGGGCTTCATCCTGGACTACCTGGCCCGCGCCGCCCACGCGCGCTGGCTGCATGTGAAGAACTAAGCAGCCTTTTCCAGCGGCAGCGCAGCGGCCACTGCAGCTTGCGTTGCCGCCGCCAGTTCCCGGCGGTGCGCGCCACTCGTCGCCACGGGCGCCAGGCAGCTCAAGCGCGCGGTAATCGGCGGGCCGCTCAGGATCGCCACCATGCTTTGCGCGAAGCTCATCTCGCCGATGAAGTCGACGGCGTGGTACAGCGCTCCTTTTTCATCCACATACACGAGCGCGAACGGCTGCACCGGCACTTGCGCGTCGATGGCCGCCTCGAACAGGTTCGCGTGAAACGGCAGTATCTGCCCTTGCGCTGCAGTGGTGCCTTCCGGGAAAAACGCCACGCGCTCGCCTGCGCGCAGCTTGTCGACCAGCCCCTGGAAGATCAGGCGCAGATCGCGCTTGCTGCCGCGCGAAATGAAGATAGTACCGGCACGTCCCGCCAGCCAGCCCAGGATAGGCCAGGCGCGAATCTCCGCCTTGGCGACGAAACGGCAGGGATGGATGGCGTTGATGACGAAGATATCGAGCCACGAGACGTGATTCGCCACCACCATCGCATGCGCGATGGCTGGCTGGCTGGCGGCTGGCTGCTCCACGTGCACGCCGCAGATATCGAGCAGCTGCGTGGACCAGCGGCGAATGCGCCAGTTGCGCCCTTCCAGGTCCAGCCAGGGGAACAGCACTGCGCTCTTGGCCATGCCGCAGCTCAGGTGAATGGCGATGCGCGCAAGGCGGTAGGTAAGCAAAAGTTTCAAATCACACCAAATTAAATACCGGGGACAAAGGGAACAATCCCCGGCAGTCATAACGCATTAGCGCTGAAACGCCACCTGTCCGGCCACGATGGTTGCCTTGACGATGCCGCCCAGCTCATAGCCGAGGAATGGCGTGTGCTTGCCCTGGCTGGCCAGCGACGCCGAGGACACCGTCCAGCGGGCGTTTGGATCGAAGACGCAGATGTCGGCCGCTTCGCCCACGGCCAGGCTGCCGGCCGGAATGCCCGCCACCCTGGCCGCATCGGACGTGACCTTGGCCACGGCGCGCGCCAGCGGACGCGCGCCCGCCTGCGGCTGCGTCAAGGCATAGTCGTCGGCCCATTTCAGGGCCAGCGACAGCAGCAGCTCCAAGCCCGTGGCACCGGGCGAGGCTTCGCCAAACGGCAGCAACTTTTCATCGTCATCGACGGGCGTGTGGTCCGAGCACATGGCGTCCACCGTGCCGTCAAACAGGCCGGCGCGGATGGCATCGCGGTCGCGCTGGCTGCGGAACGGCGGCGTCACCCTGGCGTTTGAATCAAAGAAACCGATGTCGGCGTCAGTCAGGTGTACATGGTGTACGCCCACGTCGCAGGTGACGGGCAAGCCTTCGGCCTTCGCCGCGCGGATCAGTTCCAGGCCGGCCGCCGATGAAATGCGGCACAGGTGCACGCGCGCGCGGCTGGCGCGCATTAACTCGAAAATCGTGTGCAGCGCAATAGTTTCGGACATGACGGGCACGCCCGACAAGCCCAGGCGCGAGGCCAGCGGGCCGCTATGGGCGATGCCGCCGCGGCCGATGTGCGGGTCCTGCGGACGCAGCCAGACGGTGTAGCCGAAGGTATTCGCGTACTGCATGGCGCGCAGCAGCACGGTGGTGTCTTCGATCGGCTCTTCCGCCTGCGCGAAGCCGATGCAGCCCGCTTCCGTCAGTTCTGCCATTTCCGTCAGCGCCTTGCCCTTCAAGCCCATGGTCAACGCACCCAGCGGGTGCACATGCGCCTTGTTCTGCGTCTTGGCGCGGTATTTCAGCATTTCCACCAGGCCCGGCTCGTCCAGCACGGGGTCGGTATCGGGCGGGCAGACCAGGCTCGTGACGCCGCCCTGCAGGGCCGCCTGCAATTCCGATTCCAGGGTCGCCTTGTATTCGTAACCCGGCTCGCGCAGGCGTGCCGACAGGTCGACCAGGCCAGGGGAAACCACCAGGCCGGCCGCGTCAAATGTGGTGTCGGCCTTGAAACCGGCGGGCGCGCTGCCCACGGCCAGCACCTTGCCGTCGCCGATGAACAGGTCTTGCAAGCCATCGATGCCATTGGCAGGGTCGATCAGGTGGCCGTTCTTGATATGTAGTGTCGTCATGCTTGCTTACTCGTCCTTGGGCTATCAGCCCTGATTACCAGCCAAAATACTCATCACCGCCATGCGTACGGCAATACCGAATGTCACCTGCGGCAGGATCACCGCCTGCGGACCGTCGGCCACGGCCGAATCGATTTCCACGCCACGGTTCATCGGGCCCGGATGCATGACGATGGCGTCCGGTTTCGCCAGCGCCAGGCGCTCGGGTGTGAGGCCATAGCTCTTGAAGTACTCCTGCGCCGACGGCAGCAGCGCGCCGCTCATGCGCTCGTTCTGCAGGCGCAGCATGATGATGACGTCGACGCCTTTCAAACCTTCATCCATGTTGGTGAAGGTGCGCACGCCCATTTGCTCCAGGCCGCTCGGCAGCAGGGTGTGCGGGCCAATGGCGCGTACTTCCGGCACGCCCAGGGTGGTCAGGGCGTGGATATCGGAACGGGCCACGCGGCTATGCAGTATGTCGCCCACGATGGCCACGGTCAGATTGGTGAAATCCTTCTTGTAGTGGCGGATCGTGTACATGTCTAGCAGGCCCTGGGTCGGATGCGCGTGGCGTCCGTCACCGGCGTTGACCACGTGGACGTGCGGCTGCTTCGTGTCGATCAGGTGCTTGGCGATCAAGTAGGGCGCGCCCGACTGCGCGTGACGCACGACGAACATGTCGGCATGCATGGCCGACAGATTGTCGATGGTGTCGAGCAGGGACTCTCCCTTGCTGGCCGACGAAGCCTGGATATTGAGGTTGATGACGTCGGCCGACAATCTTTTTGATGCGATCTCGAAGGTGGTGCGGGTGCGCGTGGAGTTTTCAAAAAACAGGTTGAAAACGCTTTTGCCGCGCATCAGCGGCACCTTCTTGACGTCGCGGTCGGAGATGCCGACGAACGAGGAAGCGGTGTCGAGGATGTGGTTGACGATAGACTTTGGCAAGCCTTCGATCGTCAGCAGATGCTGCAGTTCGCCGTGTTTATTCAGTTGCGGGTTAAGCATGGTGGGTATCTATGGTGAGCGTGAATTTTCCATCGTCGGCTTGCTTCAGGACCAGGGCCTGGCCCGGCGGCACGGCAGTGAAGGCGGCCACGAAATCGGCAGCCACCGGCAGCTGGCGCTCGCCGCGGTCGACCAGGGCCGCCAGCATGATCTTCGCCGGACGGCCATAGTCGAACAATTCGTTGATGGCCGCGCGCGTAGTGCGGCCCGTGTACAGCACGTCGTCGACCAGCAAGATGGTGGCACCGGCCACGTCGAAGGCGATCTGCGTCGGCTTGACGTCCGCATGCAGGCCTTTCTGGGCGAAGTCGTCGCGGTAGAACGAGACGTCGAGCACACCGAGGCGGCCCGGCAGGTTCAGGTCGCGCGCCAGGCGTTCGGCCAGCCAGGCACCGCCCGAATGGATGCCCACGATGGCCACGTTAGGGATGCCCGCCAGGCCGCTCTGCACCTGTTGCAGCAAGACCGCATACAGGGCCTCGGCGTCCAGTTGGGAAGGATTCGTAGGATACGGCATAGAGTTCTTAATCATTCAGGAGTGAGTCAAAGGTCAGATTAATAATTCGCGTCGAAATACTGCTGCAGGATGACGGCGGCAGCGCGGTCGTCGATGACTTCACCGCGCCTGGCCTGGATCACGGCCGAGGAATAGCGCTCGTCAACCAGTTCCACCGGCAGGTTGAAGCGGCCATGCACCTGGTTGGCAAAACGCCGGCAGCGCGCGCTCATCTCGTGTTCCGTGCCATCCGGGTGGCTGGGCAGGCCCACCACGATGCGGCTGGCGCCCCATTCCTTGATCAGGCTATCGATGGCGGCAAACTTCGGCTCGTTCGCCGTGGCCGTGATCACGCTGAGCGGCTTGGCCTGGCAAATCATGGTATTGCCGATGGCCACGCCAATGCGTTTCAGGCCGAAATCGAAGGCGAGGACGGTGTCGATGGCGTCGCCGCTCATGCGTGTCCGGCCTCGCTCGCCAGCATCAAGGGGTCGATGCCCAGCAGTTTGATGGCCGCCACATAGCGCTGTTCGATGGGAAAATCGAACAGGACGTCGGCCGAGGCGCCTACCGTCAGCCAGCCGTTGCGGCCAATCTCGTCTTCCAGCTGGCCCGGGCTCCAGCCCGAGTAGCCGATCGAGACCAGCATGCGCTCGGGGCCTTCGCCCTTGGCGACGGCTTCGAGCACGTCGATCGAGGTGGTAAACGCGATTTCGTCCGTCACCGTCAGCGACGAAGAGTAGCGCGCCCCCGGCGTATGCAGCACGAAGCCACGGTCATCCTGTACCGGGCCGCCAAACATGATCGGCTCGTGGATGATGGGCGCGTCGCTGCCGGCCGCCAGTTTCAGGTCGATGCGTTCGAACAGCACTTCCATGGTCATGTCGGTGGGCTTGTTGATGACGACGCCCAGCACGCCGTTTTCATTGTGTTCGCAAACGTATACAACCGTACCGCCGAAAATGGGATCTTGCATCGCAGGCATCGCAATCAGGAAATGATTGGCCAGATTCAGGGTGGAGGAACCGATTGCAGCCGGCTCTCCAACGCCCTGCATCAATCGATGCCCTGGTAGAGTCTGGTCGATTTTACTCTTCTTCATACGCGATGCTCTCTCTGTGGCTTACTGGCAAGTCTCGCTCACCTCTGCTGTCGTACGCCTGGCCAATCCCGCCGCGCGGAACTTGTGACCGCACGTTGCCGGAGTACCGGACGCTATTATTGTTGTAAATTCGATTATAAAATTACGCTTTGCGTGTTGCGCAACATCCAATGGCAGCGCATTTACCAGCGCCATCCTTGGCATTGCCATATCCATTGTAAGATTGATCGCAAAACTGTTGTCGCACGTAAAACACGGCAAATCTGCCCACTAGTTTACACTGAAATGCCACGGCAGCGACGCCAAAGGCACGACGCAAGAGGCCATAAAGCAGCGGCGGCGACGAAAAACCGACTATTGTTGACCCTGAATACACGAAATGATGACCATCAAGACTTCCCTGGTGTGGTTTCGACGCGATTTGCGCGCGTTTGACCATGCGGCATTACACCACGCCCTGCGCCAGAGCCAGGCCGTGCATTGTGTATTTATCTACGACACCGCCATCCTGGCAGGGCTGCCACGGCGCGACCGGCGCGTCGACTTCATCCATGCCAGCGTGGCCGAACTGGCGGCCGAACTGCGCCAGCTGGGCGGCGACCTGATCGTGCTGCACGCCGATGCAGCCGAGGCTATTGCGCGCCTGGCGGCCGCATTGCAGGTGGACGCCGTCTTCGCCAACCACGACTACGAACCCCAAGCCATCGCCCGCGACGCCAACGTGGCTGCCGCGCTGACCGACGACGCACGCCTGTGGTTCAGCTTCAAGGACCAGGTGATCTTTGAAAAAGACGAGGTGCTGGCCTTGTCGCACAAGCCGTATACCGTCTACACGCCGTACAAGAACGCCTGGCTGAAGAAAATGCGCGCCGAAACTGGCTGCCTGGCGCCGTTCGACATTGAACCGCATGCGGCCCGCCTGGCGCCGCCTCGAACCGATACGCCGCCCCTGCCCACCCTGGCCGAGCTCGGTTTCGAAGCCAGCAACCTGGCCGAGCTGGCCATCCCCACCGGCATGTCGGGCGCCAGCAGGCTATTCGAGGATTTTTTGCCGCGCGCGGCCAGGTATGACATGGCGCGCGACTACCCTGCCCTCAAAGGACCGTCGTATTTGTCGCTGCATCTGCGCTTTGGCACCGTTTCGCTGCGCTACCTGGTACGCACCATCGTCGACCTGATGGAGCGGGGCGGTGGCGGCGATGGCGCGCCCGTCTGGCTGGCGGAACTGATCTGGCGCGATTTCTACGCCATGATCCTGTACCAGAACCCGCACGTGGAAGGCGGCGCCTTCAAACCCGCGTATGACGCCATCGCCTGGGAAACGGGGCCAGAGGCCGACGCCGCATTTGCGGCCTGGTGCGAGGGACGCACCGGCTATCCGCTGGTCGACGCGGCAATGGCGCAGCTGAACCAGACCGGCTACATGCACAACCGCCTGCGCATGGTCACTGCCTGCTTCTTGATCAAGGATCTGGGCATCGACTGGCGCCGTGGCGAAGCCTATTTCGCACTGCACCTGAACGACTTCGACCTGGCGTCGAACAACGGCGGCTGGCAATGGGCATCGTCGTCGGGCTGCGACGCCCAGCCCTACTTCCGCATCTTCAACCCGATCACGCAATCAGAGAAATTCGATGCGGGCGGACGCTTCATCCGCCGCTACCTGCCCCAGCTCAAGGCGCTGGGCGACAAGGAAATCCATGCACCATGGCTGGTGCCGCGCATGCTGCTAGAGCAAAAAAATATCGTGCTGGGCCGCGATTATCCGCAGCCCATCGTGCAACATGACGAAGCGCGCAAGGAAACCCTGGCGCGCTATGCGGTGCTCAAGGCGGTGACGTAAGTGCGCTGCCTGCCAGCAAGCGGTCGACTTCCGCCAGCAACTCATCTTCCTGGAACGGCTTGCCGAAATACGCATTCACGCCCAGTTCGAAGGCATGCGTGCGGTGCTTGTCGGCGCTGCGCGAGGTGATCATGATGACCGGGATAGCGCGCGTCTTGTCGTCGCTGCGTATATTGCGCGTCAAGTCAAAGCCATCCATGCGCGGCATCTCCACATCGACCAGCAGCAAGGCCGGCATGGCCGGCGCCTCCAGCGCGTGCAGCTGTTCCAGCGCATCGACGCCGTCCTTTGCCAGCAACACCATGTAGCCTTCGCGCTCGAACAGGCGCTGCATCACGCGCCGCACGGTCAAGGAATCATCGACCACCATTACCCAGGCGCGCGGTGCGGCCAGCACGCTGGAGGCGGCACGCTGCTCTGCCGACGCCACCACGTACTGCGACAGCAGTTCCGGATGATGTTCCAGGTGCTGCACCAGCGCCACCGGGTTCAGGATCAGCACGATGTCGCCCGTGCCCAGCACCGTGGCGCCGGCGATCCCCGGCATGCGGGCCAGTTGCGGCCCAACATGCTTGACCACCACCTCGCGGTTGCCCAGCACATCGTCGACCTGCAGCGCCAGCCGGTCATTGCCATTCCTCAGCAGCAGCACAGGAGCATAGCGCTGCACGGTCTGCGCCACAGGCGTCTCGCCCAGCATGGCCGACAAGTGGTGCAGCGCCAGCGATTGGCCGTGCGACTCGATGCGCCCGGCCGCCTGCACCTGCTCCAGCTGCTCGCCCTTCAGGTGCAGTACCTGCTCCACCAGCACCGACGGCAAGGCATAGGTTTTTCCGTTCGCTGCCAGCAAAACCACTTGCGTGACGGCCAGGCTCAAAGGCAAATGGATGGTGAAGCGCATGCCCTGCCCTGCCTGCGTAACGGTCTCGATGCGGCCGCCCAGGGCCAGCACTTCGGAGCGCACGATATCCATGCCAAAACCCCGGCCCGCCAATTCTGTCAGGCTGTCGGCGGTGGAAAAACCCGGCGCAAAAATTAGCTCGGCCGCCTGCGCATCACTCAGTTGCGCGTCCGGCGCCACCAGGCCGGCGCCGAGCGCCTTGGTGCGGATGCGTTCCAGGTCCAGGCCCGCGCCGTCGTCGGAAAAAGCGATCGCCACTTCATTGCCCTGCTGGCTGACCTGCACCAGCAGCTCGCCCGTTTCGCTCTTGCCTGTCGCCAGGCGTGCATCGCGCGGCTCGATGCCATGCACGATGGCATTGCGCAGCAGGTGCTCGAACGGCGCCGCCATGCGTTCGAGTACGCTGCGGTCGATTTCGACGCTGCCGCCGCGAATGTCCAGATTGACGCGCTTGTCGACTTCCTTGGCGCTTTGCCGCGCCACGCGGAACAGCCGTTCGGCGATGCTGGCAAAGGGCACCATGCGAATCTGCATCAGGTCGCGCTGCAGCTCACGCGTCAGCCGCGCCTGCAGCACCAGGTCGTCCGTCACCGCATCGACGCTGTGACTGAGGTTTTCATGGAAGGACGCCACATCGTTGACGCTTTCGGCCATCATGCGCGTGAGCTCCTGCAAGCGCGTAAAGCGGTCGAATTCGAGCGGATCGAAATCGCGCTCGCTGCCCACGGCCATGCGCGAGGCGATCTGCGATTCGGCCTGCATCTCCACTTCGCGCAACTGACGCCGCAAGCGCAGCAGGTTATCGGAAAATTCCGCCAGCGAGGCGCCCAGCACACCCACCTCGTTTTCCATTTTCGAGCGCGTGATCGACACTTCGCCAGCCTGGTTCACCAGGCGGTCGAGAATATCGGCGCGCACCCGCACCAGCGCCGCCTTTGGCTCGGTGGCGGGCGTGTCTTCCATCCCAGGCAAAGGCAGCAAAGGCTGCTGCAACTGCTCGAACAGGTGCAGCGCATGATCATAATGTGCCAGCAAATCCTCGAACGCCTGCGCCGTGGCTGTACCGGCGTGCAGCATGTTTTCAATATGCGTCTCGATTTCATGCGCATGCTGGCCCAGGCGCATGGCGCCGGCCATGCGCGCGCTGCCCTTCACCGTGTGCAGGGTACGCAGCAGCATTTGCGCCTGGCCGCTATCGTGCGGCTGCTGCTGCCAGCTGCGCAGCGCCTCGCCGATCTGCGGCAACAAGTCGGCGCCTTCTTCCAGGAAAACGGACAGCAAATCGAGGTCGAGCTCGTCGCTGATGCCGGCGCTGGCCGCCAGCAGCGCGGCCGCATCGGCCGGCATGATGGCTGGCGCCAGCGTTTCGGGCGCCGCGTGATCCAATAGCGGCGCGTGCTCAAAGGCGGCGTCAAACAGGTCATCGCTGGTGCCGATTTCCAGCGCCAGCGCAGTGGGAACGACGGGAACAGCCGGCTGCAGCGCATCGGCGACGATGCTGGCATAGGTCGCCGCGAACAGGGTATCGAGCTGCGGCGCCGGAACCTCGGCGAGCGGCGCGGCAGGCTGCACCGGCGCACCGACGATGCTGGCATAGGTGGCGGCAAACAGGGTATCGAGCTGATCTTCCTTGCTCTCGCCAGGCGGCGCCGTCAATGCGCGCCACAGCGCGTTGAGCGCTTCGATCATGTCCGGCTGCGGCGGCGCCAGGTCGCCCAGCGCAAACGCCTGCAGCATCTGCGCGATGCGCTGCGTGGCGCGCTCCAGCACGTCGTGCTGCGCATCGCGCAGACCGGCCAGTGGCGGCACCACCGTTTCTATGCTCGTCTCCAGCGCATGCGCCAGGTCGCGCAGGGACTGGAATCCCACCGTGCCTGAAGTACCCGCCAGCGTATGCACGGCTTGCAACGCATCAAAGCTGACGGCGCGCTGTTCATGGCGCCACTCGCCAAAATCGCGCATCAGCACGCGCAGCAATTCGTCCGTCTCGGCCAGGTAGATGTTGTACAGGGGCAGGCTGATGCGCAGCTCGCCCACGTGCTTCAGGTGATCGTCGGGCGCCTCGCGCACGGCCGGCGCGGTGGCGGACGGAAAACCGATCACGTTGCCCGTACTGGAAACGGGCGCAGCCGGGCGCGGCTTGCGCAGCTCGAATGGGCCACCTTCGCGCACGCGCTCGGCCGCCGCCAGCAGCATGCCGGCCTCGCGTTCGCGCCCTGCGCCGCCTTCCAGTTCGGCCACCCATTCACTGAGCTGGTACCAGCCGTAATTGAGCAGGGTGAACAGATCGTCGCTGGCGGGACGCACCTCAGCGAGCCAGGTATTCATGACACGTTCGATGGAACCTGCCGCCTCGGCAAACTGCGCCAGGCCGATCATGCGGCTGCTGCCTTTCAAGGTGTGGAACGAGCGGCGCAGCATGGCCAGGTGTTCGCTACTGGTGGCCTGCTCGCGCGGCAAGGCCAGGGTGGTGTCGACAAAGACCAGCACTTCGCGCGCTTCGGCGATGAAGATGTCGAGCATATCCGCATCGACATCGGCCGCCGCTGGTGCGGCATCCACGGCGGACGGCGCGGCAGGCGCAAGGGCCTGGTCAAGCAGGGGCACCGGCACCGTACCGGCGGCGGCGACTTTTTCAAATGGCAGTGCGCGGAAAGTGCCAGCGGCGGCGTCAAAATGGAAACGTCCCTTGGCCGCTTGCGCATTGCGGCCAAGCATATCGACAAAGAAGCCCAGCGCGCTGACGTTTTGCGCGATCTCGTCGAGCGCTTCGGCCTGTTCGGCCTGTGCCACGCTGGAGGGCAGCTGCCGCACGGCCGCGTCGACCTGCAACACGGCGACGCTGGCATCTTCCTGCCCCAGCCCCGCCAACTGCTCCTGCAATTGCTGCAGCAAGGGCGCCACGCCGTCAACGGGCACTTGCCGTGCGCCATCCGCGTAGTACCCGTTGAGGAGTTTTTCCACTTGGCGCAAGCCAGTCTTCATATTCTCGGCCAGCGCGGCGACGGTCTGCCCCTGTTCGATCTGGCGCGACAGTTCACCAGCCATCGCGGCAGGAGGTGCTTCGCCAGCCAGCAGCGCCTGCAGGCGTGCGGCGATGGTTTCCGCGTTGCCCGCGAAATCGTCCGGCAGGCGGCGCACCTGCTCCAGGCCCGTCTCGGCAAACAGCAGCGCCGTGCCGATTTCCTGTTCCAGGGCCGCACTGCGCCCGCTCGCCACGGCTTGCTGCGCCACGGCCGCGCACTGGCGCAGCAGGCTGGCCAGGGCAGGCAGCTTTAACCTGCCCGCTTGCGCCGCCACCTCCTGTAGCGACTGGCCAAAATCCTCGCCCAGCGCGGGATCGAGATCGGCCTGCACCAGACGGCTCCAGCTGGCGCGCGCCTGCGCCAGGGCCGCACGCGCACCTTGCAAGGCATCCTGGTCGACCTGGCCGTAGCGCCGCGTTTCCACGTCGGCAGGCACCATGCCTTCCAGCGCGAAAGCCGCACGCAACTGGCGTGCCGCCGGTGTCGGCTCGTTTGCTGCGGCGATGAAGAACAGGGCGTCGCGCAGCATCGCCTCGGGCAAGCTGGCCGTACCCTGCGCCTGGCGGCGCAATTGCAGGTTGATCAAGCCAAACAGCTGCTTGACGTTCAAGCCA
The DNA here is from genome assembly GCF_051380875.1 of Janthinobacterium woesei. NCBI lineage: Bacteria > Pseudomonadati > Pseudomonadota > Betaproteobacteria > Burkholderiales > Oxalobacteraceae > Janthinobacterium > Janthinobacterium woesei. Next base: position 192,879 of record NZ_JBNYXW010000005.1, on the reverse strand, counting down.
TGCGTTACCTGCCCACTGGCCGCCAGCCCGGAAAATGCCTGCATGGCAAACCAGAAGGTGCGCGCCGGCGCTTCCAGTTGCGCGTCGGCCACCAGGATCAAGGTGTCGTGCAGGGCGCTGGCATGCTGGCGCCGCGCCTCGTCATCCTGCGTCTGCAAAAACGGCAGCAGGGATTTTTCAAAACACCCACGCCAGGCCGGATAATCGGCGGCCGGAGGAGCATCGGCCAGCGCGATGGCATGCCCTTCCAGCACGGACGATGATGGAAAAAACAGGTCAGCCGGGTGGATGCGTTCAATGCCCAGCATGGTTTGCAGGGCGCGATAGTAGGGAAACAAGCGGGTCGGCTGCGGCGGCGTGCCGGCCACCAGATCTTCCAGGTATTCGGTCAAGGCTTGATACAGCTCGGCGACGATCTGCGCGTTATCCACCGTGTATTCCAGGCTGCCGTCGCGAAAACGCGCCAGCGCCTGTTCCGCACCGGCCGTCAGCAGGCTGGCGCCGGCTACGTCGACCATGACCAGCGCGCCATGCGCCTGATGCAAGTGCGAGCGTGCATGCTGCAGGGCCGTGGCACGTTCCTCGCGCTCGCGGCCACCCGCTTCGAACAGGGCCGTTTTCGAGCGGCCCAGCGCTTCGCCGATTTCCACCATCACCCACGACAGGGGTTCGCTGTCGAACGGCTTGGACTGCTGCAAACTATCAGGTGTGCTCATGCATGCCTCGGTAAAGAAATCGTAGCGCAAAAATCGGTACGCACAACGCGCCGCGCCATGAACTGGCGCGGCGTTCAGGCGGCGACGCGGAAGCGCGACACCGAGTTTTTCAGTTCCTGCGCCAGCATCGACAGCTTATGGATCGATTGCGCTGTTTGCTGCGTGCCATCCTGGGTTTGCTCCGTCACGCTCAGGATATGCTGGATATTCAAGGCCACGCCGCTGGCCGAGCCGGCCTGCGTGCCAGTGGCGAATGAGATGCCCTGGATCAGCTCGGCCAGGTGTTTCGACACTTCGCTGATATCGTTCAAGGCGGCACCTGCCGCATCGGACAGGCGCGCGCCCTCGACCACGCCCTGCGTGGATTTCTCCATCGCCCGGGTGGCATCCTGGGTGTCGGCCTGGATGGTGCGCACCAGCGCGCCGATCTGCTTGGCGGCGGCGGCCGAGCGTTCGGCCAGGCGCTGCACTTCCTCGGCCACCACTGAAAAGCCCCGCCCCGCCTCGCCGGCTGATGCAGCCTGGATGGCGGCGTTCAGCGCCAGCACATTCGTCTGTTCCGTGATGTCGGAAATGAGTTCGGTGATTTCGCCAATCTCCTGCGACGATTCGCCCAGGCGTTTGATGCGCTTGGAAGTATCCTGGATTTGCTCGCGAATTTCATGCATGCCCTTGATGGCGTTTTCCACTGCCGTCGAACCTTGCAGCGCCGCTGCCACCGACTGGCGCGCCACGTCGGCCGAGACGCTGGCCGATTTCGACACGTCGGTAATCGCATTGGCCATCTTCACCACGGTGGCGCTGGCGTCCAGGATTTCGCGCGACTGCTGCTGCGAAGCGATCAAGAGCTTGCTGGAGATGCTTTGCGCCTGCGTCGAGGCACGGTTCACCTGTTCTGCCGTGGCAGTCACCCGTCCCACCAGACCGCGCAATTCCTCCACCGTGTAGTTGACGGAATCGGCGATGGCGCCCGTGATGTCTTCCGACACGGTCGCCTGCACCGTCAGGTCGCCGTCGGCCACCTTCTGCAATTCGTTCATCAGGCGCAGGATGGCCGCCTGGTTCTGGTCATTCTTGGCCTTCGCCTGCTCTTCCTTTTCCTGCGACAGCAGGCGCAGGATTTCCGCCTCATGGCGCCGGCGCTCGGCGTCGCGCGTGCGGTTGACGGAGTCCTGCAGCAGCACGCGGCCGATGCCGGCCGCCGCGATCAAGGTCAGCAGCACGCCGGCCACCATCAGCCAGAAAGCAATGCCCAGCGCTTCCTGGTTCGCGTGGTACATCTGCTGCAGAAGGGTCAGGCGCTGGCGCAGGTCTTCGTTCTCGTTGAAAATCAGCTGCTCGGCACTTTTCGCCGAACTGAATTTATCCAGGCGGTCGAGGATGGACGACACCAGCTTCTGGTAATTGTCGAAGCTGGCCTTGAGCGCCATCAGGCGGTCGCGCAATTCAACATCACGCGTGGGCGCCAGTTGCAGCGAGACACTGCCATTGAGCAGGCCTTCGACGGCGGTGCGGAAATACGTCGTGTCGCGCCCCAGCGAAAACGCCGTTTCCGAACTGATGCTGCCGGAGGAGAGGAATTCGCTGGCACTACGGCTCATGCGCTGGCTCAGCATCATCAGCCGGCCGATGACGGCCAGGTCGCGCGCATTGCCGCCGCGCTGCACCTTCAATGCGGCGATTTCCTCGGTCTGCGCCAGCAGCGCGGGCGACAGCGCGTTCAATTGCTGCAAGGTCTTGTCGAATTCGCCCAGCTCCGTCTTCAGGCGCAAGATGGTGCTGGCCGCACGGTCGCTGCTGGCCCATTTCTTGCGCGCGTCGGCCACCGCCGCCAGCAAGCTTGAGCGCGATTCGCCGATGTCGCGCCCGTGATAGGTGCCGCCACGCTGCATCAGGCGGAAATCCTGGTTCAGTTCATTGCGGCTTTCCTCGAGCTGGCGAAACGCTTCCGGATTGCCTTGCACGGCGTTCGGCGCAGCCTTGCCAATGCGCTGCGAATGCATCAGCGCATCGCTGGCCAGCTGCGTCTGTGCCGAGGCGATATTGCCGCTGCGCGTATTCAAGCCAACGAACAGCAGGCTGGCGGCCAGGCTCATGGCCATCAGCGTCGACAGGATGCTCAATTGTTTTTGCAACGGAAAATGGCCGATCAGCGGCAGCTTCAAATCGCTGGCCGGCGTGCTGGCCAGCGATTTGCGCCGCCCCAGTGCGTCGCGCAGGCGCAGTGGCAGGTCGGCCGGCAGCGCCAGCTCTCCCGCAGCGTGGTCCGTCTCGGCCATGCCGGACGCCAGGATAGGCGAATTGGCGCCCATCAGTGATCATCCTTGCGTGTGGCGGCACCGGCAAAGCCGGCATCGAGGAAACGCGCTGATTGGGCCAGCTGCGCCAGGTCAAGGCGCAGCCACTGCTGCCCTTCGCTATCGCGCAGCGTCTGCGCCGCCCAGGGCGGTGCATTCTGCGATGGCATGGCCTGCATGCCGCGCTGCTGGCGCAAGCCCAGCACGCGCTCGACCAGCAGCGCGCAATTCATGCCCAGACGGGGAGAAAACGTGATGATGCGGCTATCGCTGCCGGCCGCGCAGGCAGCTTCGCCCATGTAGCGGGCCAGGTCGATGATGGCCGTCAGGCGTCCGCGCATGGCGGCCAGGCCCAGGTACCAGTCCTGCGCCAGCGGCACGCCCTGGATCTGCACGCCGGTGGGAATGACGATTTCACCGAGTTGCGTCAAATCGAGCAGGCAGCAGCGTCCAGCCAGCGTCACACCCAGCTCCTTGCGTGCCGCCAGCGCGCCACTGCGCGCGGCCTGCACGCGCTCGATCAATTGCAACTGGTACTGGCGCAAGCGTCCTTGCCGCGCGCCAGCCTCGAACGGCGGCATGGCCAGCAAAGCCGGAGCAGGCACGCCATTGCCGGGCATCGTGCGCATGCGTCAGGCCAGCGCCGCGATCTTCACCAGCAGGTCGGCTTCGACCACCGGCTTGACCAGGTAATCGCGCGCGCCCTGGCGCAAGCCCCAGATGCGGTCCGTTTCCTGGCTCTTGCTGGAGCAAATAATCACCGGCACGTCCTGCAGTTCAGGATCGCGGGCGATCGCGCGCGTAATCTGGAAACCATTCGCACCGGGCATCACCACATCCATCAGGATCAGGTCGGGCCTGGCCTGCTTCAGTTGCGCCAACGCGTCGGCGCCGTCTTGCGCCGTGACGACGGCGTAACCGGCACGCACCAGCATCTCGCTCAGGTAATAGCGCTCTGTCGGCGAATCATCGACGATCAGAATTGTGTGTATGGCCATCTCTTTTTTACTTCCTTGCTGCGGTGAATAAAGCATACTAAAAATGGCGGGCCAGGTGCTGACGCACGGCCGCCAGCAGCGCCTCGGGCGCCAGCGGCTTGGCCAGGCAGGCGCTGGCGCCGGCCATGGCACCGCGCGCGCGGTCAAACAAACCTTCTTTCGACGACAGCATCAGCACCGGCGTGGCATGAAATGCCGCACTGGCCTTGATCAGCGCGCACGTACGGTAGCCATCGAGGCGCGGCATCACAATGTCGCACACGATCAGCGCCGGACGGCAGTCGCCTATCTTGGCCAGCGCTTCAAAACCATTTTCCGCCACCACCACGCGATAACCGGCCGCGCCCAGGATCTTCGCGGCAGCGCTGCGTATCGTGGCGCTGTCATCGATGACCAGGATCGTGGCGCCGGCACACACGCTATCGGACGATGCCTCGGGCAGTAAGGGACTCGTCATTTAATTATTCGGCAATCTTTCATACCATAACATAGGCTGCCACGACACCAGTGCGCGACAACGGCAGACCAATTGATCAGGATTGACTAAATGGACACCATTTCGAAATCATCCTTGCGCGCGCCGCATTCAGGGCAGGTCCAGTTCATCGGCACATCGGTCCAACGCGTGCCAGGAGCGATGTCTTCGTCGGGCAAGCCGGCCGCTTCATCATAAACCCAGCCGCAAATAAGACACATCCACGTTTGGAATTGCTGCGTTGTTTCGTTGCTACTCACGTTCTGTCACCCTTCAATCAAGTAAAATGCTGAATTAGGTATCTTAATCTACCCGCCGTGCAAAACCAAACTTCTCCCCTCATATTAAGCTTCGGCGTGTCCGATCCTGTCGGCGCGATCGGCATCCAGGCCGATCTGGCCACGTTTTCAGCCTTCGGCTGCCACGGCCTGTCGGTCACCACGGGCCTCTTGATCAGCGATACGGCGCGCGTGGAAGACGTGCAGGCGGTCGACCCGGACTGGGTTTCCGACCAGGCGCGCGTGCTGCTCGAAGACATGTCGGTGGCCGCCATCAAGATCGGCGCGCTGGGCAGCGTGGAAAACGTCACGGCGATTGCCGAAATCGTCTCCGACTATCCGAATGTGCCGCTGATCCTCGACCCCTTCATTTCGGCGCTGCCGGAGCAAGGCATGGACGATGAAGACATCCTCACCGCCGTGCGCCAGTTGCTGATCCCGCAAACGACGCTGCTGGTGCTCTCGCCGGACGAACTGGAACGCCTGGCCGAAACCTGGCGCGACGCCGACCCGGACGACACCTTGCAAAACGATGTCGACTACCTGGTGGCGCTTGGCTGCGAGTACGTGCTCGTCACCGGCATGCCGGCCGACGCCAGCAAGTCCGGCACGGCCGAAGGCAAGCTGCGCGCCAATACCCTGTTCGGCGAAGACGGCGTGGTGCGCCACGACGAGTGGCGCCACCTGCCCGGCATCTTCAACGGCGCCGGCAGTACCCTGTCGGCCGCCGCCACCGCCCTGCTAGCCCTGGCGGAAAATGAAGACGATGTGCCGCAGGTGGTCGTGGCGGCGCAGGAATTCACGGCTGGCGCGCTGGCGCATGCGCAGCGTTACGGCATGGGCAAGCTGGTGCCGAACCGGCTGTACCGGCGCCTGACGGGCGCGCAATAATCACCCCATAGATCACGACATAGATCACGACACAGACAACGATCCACTTTCAAGGCACGATTATCATGACGACGACTTCACAGAACGACATCCTGTTTGCCCGCGCACAAAAAACCACGCCAGGCGGCGTCAACTCGCCCGTGCGCGCCTTCCGCTCGGTGGGCGGCACGCCGCGCTTCATCACGCGCGCCGAAGGCCCGTACTTCTGGGACGCGGACGGCAAGCGCTATATCGACTACATCGGTTCCTGGGGCCCGGCCATCGTCGGCCACGCCCATCCGGACGTGGTCAAGGCGGTGCAGGATGCCGCCGCGCTGGGCCTGTCGTTCGGTGCGCCGACCGAAGGCGAAGTGCTGATGGCCGAGGAGATCACGCGCCTGGTGCCGTCGATCGAACAGGTACGCCTGGTGTCGTCGGGCACGGAAGCGACCATGAGCGCCCTGCGCCTGGCGCGCGGCGCCACCGGACGCGACAAGATCGTCAAGTTCGAAGGCTGCTACCACGGCCACGCCGATTCGCTGCTGGTCAAGGCGGGCAGCGGCCTGCTCACCTTCGGCAACCCGACCTCGGCCGGCGTACCGGAAGATTTTGTGAAACACACCCTGGTTCTCGACTACAACAACGTGGAACAGCTGAAAGACGCCTTCGACAGCTTCGGCACGGAGATCGCCTGCGTCATCGTCGAGCCAGTGGCCGGCAACATGAACCTGGTCAAAGCCACGCCGCAATTCCTGCAGGCGATGCGCGAGCTGTGCACGCAGCACGGCGCCCTGCTCATTTTCGATGAAGTCATGTGCGGCTTGCGCGTGGCCCTGGGCGGCGCGCAAGCGCTGTATGGCATCAAGCCTGACCTGACGGCACTGGGCAAGGTGATTGGCGGCGGCATGCCGGTGGCAGCCTTCGGCGGCAGCGCGGCATTGATGCACCACATGGCGCCGCTGGGCGCCGTCTACCAGGCCGGCACCTTGTCGGGCAACCCGGTCGCCGTGGCGGCCGGCATGGCCACCTTGAAACTGATCCAGCAGCCTGGCTTCTACGAGCAACTGGGCGCCACGGCCCAGCGCCTGGCCGAGGGCCTGACAGCGGCCGCAAAAGAGGCGGGCGTGGTCTTCTGCGCCGATTACATCGGCGGCATGTTCGGCATCTATTTCAGCGCCACGCCGCCAACCAGCTATGCGGAAATGATGGCGGGCGACCGCAGCAAGTTCAACGCCTTCTTCCACGCCATGCTCGACGAAGGCGTCTACTTCGCCCCAGCCGCCTTCGAGGCAGGCTTCGTCTCGGCGCAGCACGATGATGCCGTCATCGACGCCACCATCGCTGCTGCGCGCAAGGTCTTCGCCAAACTGGCGTAATCCCCACGCGTCTGCCTGCCCCCAGCAGCGGCCCGCCTGGCCGCTGCTGCCCCACCTCCCTCGCTGCGCCAGCGGCCGATGCCAGCCCGTCGCTATTGCTCAACAACATTTGACGCAATGCACAAATTTTGACTTTTTCCATTCCTCTGGCATGAAAATGCAAAAAAAGTATCGGTTTACTCACATGTAATGAGTGGCCCTGCCAAGGTCAACTGCATAGAATGAGCACATAAGCCAACAACACGCCCGGCTGGCAACAAGGCCCGGAGCGCACGATAACCCAGCAGGAGACACGCCATGACACGCATCCGCCTTGCCACCGCCACACCCCGACGCCACCGCGCTTTTCCACCCATCGTCTGAGCCGCGCGGAGCTCGCCATGAAACCCGATCTCGAAGTTGTCTGCGTACACCCCGATGAATCGTTTACGGCTTGGTCGCACGGCTACCCTTACCGTACGGTACGCTGGCATTTTCATCCCGAGTATGAAATCCAGCTGATCACCGACACCACCGGCAAGTATTTCGTCGGCGACTATATCGGCGATTTTGAGCCGGGCAACCTGGTCATGTCCGGTCCCAACCTGCCGCATAACTGGGTCAGCGAACTGCCCGACAACCAACCCGTGAAGCAGCGCTGCCTGGTGTTGCAATTTACATCCGAGTTCATCGCCAATGCCATCGCCACCTTTCCCGAACTGCAGCCGGTCGTGGCGCTGCTGGCCGAATCGCGCAGCGGCTTGCTGTTCACGCCACAGGCGGGCGCCGCCGCCCGGCCGCTGATGCTGGAATTGCTGGAAGCGCGCGGCTGCCGCAGGGTGCTGCTCTTCATTTCATTGCTGGAACTGCTGCTGCGCGACGGCGAACGCAAGAAGCTGTCGAGCCCAAGCTACCTGCCCGATCCGCACAGCTACATGGCCTCGAAGATCAACCTGGCGCTGGCCTACATCGGCAAGAACCTGTCGGCCGACCTGCGCGAATCGACACTGGCCGAACTGATCGGGCAAAACGTCAGCTCCTTTTCGCGCTCGTTCAGCAAGCACACGGGGATTTCGTTTGTGCAATACGTGAACTTGCTGCGCATCAAGCTGTCCTGCGAAATGCTCAGCAACAGCGAACTGAGCATCACGGATATCTGCTACCAGGTGGGCTTCAACAATCTGTCCAATTTCAACCGCCAGTTCCTCGCGCACAAAGGCATCTCGCCATCGAAATTTCGCCGCTACGACGGCTTGAAAATAGCCACGGCATCGACCTGCGCAGTCACTTGATCTTACGCTTCATGCCCCGGCAGCAGGCAAGGCAACGCTGCCACGACGATCACAAAAACCATTCTAAAAAACCAAGGAGACGATGATGATGCAAAAGAAATTGCTGGCCCTGTCCACGACCGCCCTGTGCGCCGCCTGCCTGTCCCTGCCCGCCAGCGCGGCGCCCCTGAAGATCGGCATGTCCTTCCAGGAACTCAACAATCCGTATTTCATCACCATGAAAAAAGCGCTGGAAGAGGCGGCCGCCAGCATCGGCGCCACGGTGGTGATCACCGACGCGCGCCATGACGTGGCGAAGCAGACCAGCGATGTGGAAGACATGATCCAGAAAAAGATCGACATCCTGCTGCTCAACCCCACCGATTCGGTGGGCATCCAGTCGGCCGTCAAGTCGGCCAACGCGGCCGGCGTGGTGGTGGTGGCCGTCGATGCCAATGCCAACGGTCCCGTCGATTCCTTCGTCGGCTCGAAAAATTTCAATGCGGGCCAGCTCGCTTGCACCTACCTGGCCAAGAGCCTGGACGGCAAGGGCGACGTGGCCATCCTCGACGGCATCCCCGTCGTGCCCATCCTGGAACGGGTGCGCGGCTGCAAGGATGCGCTGGCGGCCTTTCCAGGCATCAAGATCGTCACCACCCAGAACGGCAAGCAGGAGCGCGACCAAGCCTTGACGGTCACGGAAAACATCTTGCAAGCCCATCCTAAGCTGAAAGGCATCTTCAGCGTCAACGATGGCGGCGCCATGGGCGCGCTGTCGGCCATCGAAGCGAGCGGCAAGGATGTGAAACTGACCAGCGTCGATGGCGCGCCGGAAGCGATCAAGGCGATGCTGAAACCGAATTCCAAGTTCATCGCCACGGCCGCCCAGTTTCCGCGCGACCAGGTGCGCCTGGCGCTGGGCATCGCCATGGCAAAAAAATGGGGCGCCAACGTGCCGGCGCAGATCCCCGTCGACGTCAAGCTGGTCGACAAGGCGGGCGCCAAGTCTTTCAGCTGGTAAGCACCGCAGTAACCGCGATTCACCACTCCCGCAGCCTGGCTGCGGGAGCGTCACTGTTCCTCCGGGTCCATCATGCATACGATCTTGCAGTTACAAAACATCACCAAGGGATTTCCCGGCGTGAAGGCATTGAGCGATATCAACCTGACGATCCGGCAGGGCGAGATCCACGCCTTGCTGGGCGAAAACGGCGCAGGCAAGTCCACCCTGATGAAAATTCTCAGCGGCATCTACCGGCCCGATGCGGGCAGCATCGTGGTCGATGGCAAGCCCTGCGATTTTCACAGCTATAACGACGCCATCGCCGCCGGCATCGCCATCATCTTCCAGGAATTTTCCCTGATTCCCTACCTGAATGCGGTGGAAAACATCTTCCTGGGGCGCGAGCTGACGAATGCCCTGGGCTTGCTGTCGAAAACGGCCATGCGCCGGCAGGCGGCCGCCATCTTTGCGCGCCTGGGCATCGATATCGACCTGTCGGCCGAAATCAGCCAGCTCAGCATCGCCCAGCAGCAGTTCGTGGAAATCGGCAAGGCCCTGTCACTCAATGCCCGCATCCTGATCCTCGACGAGCCCACTGCCACCCTGACGCCCAGCGAGGCCGATCACCTGTTCGCCATCATGCGCGAACTCAAGCAGCAAGGCGTGGCGATGATCTTCATCTCGCACCATATGGAAGAAATCTTCGAAATCTGCGACCGCATCACCGTCTTGCGCGATGGCCATTACGTGGGCATGACGGAGGTGGCCGCCACCGATATCGGCCAACTGGTGGAAATGATGGTGGGGCGCAAGCTCGAAGCGAGCTTTCCAGCCAAGCCTGTACGCCCACCCTCGCCCCCCATCGTGCTCGACGCTCGCAATGTGCGCCTCAGCAAGGATGGCCCCGTCAACCATTTCCAGCTGCAGCAGGGCGAAATCCTCGGTTTTGCGGGCCTGGTCGGCTCGGGCCGCACGGAACTGGCGCTGGCCGTGATCGGCGCCCATCCCGCGTGGAGCAAGGATATCAGCATCCACGGCGAGAAGGCCAGCCTGCGCGATCCGGCCGATGCGCTGTGGCACGGCATCGGCCTACTGCCGGAAAGCCGCAAGACCGAAGGGCTGATCATCGATTTCGACATCACGGAAAATATTTCCATCAATAACCTGGGGAAATACACAGGATATGGCTTGATCCATCGCAAGACCGAGCTGGCCGCCACCCGGGCCATGATGGCCAAGGTAGGCGTCAAGGCCCCCGGCCCGGGCACACGGGTGGGCACCCTGAGCGGCGGCAACCAGCAAAAAGTGGTGATCGCCCGCTGGCTCAACCATCACTGCAAGATTCTCATCTTCGACGAACCCACGCGCGGCATCGACGTGGGCGCCAAGGCGGAAATCTACCGCCTGATGCGCGAACTGACCGGCGGTGGCTATTCCATCATCCTGATTTCATCGGAACTGCCGGAAATCACCGGCATGTGCGACCGGGTCGCCGTGTTCAAGCAGGGCGCCATCGTGGCACTGCTTGAAGGCGCTTCCATTCATTCTAGCGAGGTAATGCGCCATGCAACAGCCGGTAAACACTGATCCGCTCGCCGCGCCGCGCCGCAGCGCCGCGTCCTTCCTGTCGGCAAGCTCCCTGTGGGCAATGCTGAAACAGTCGCCCGCCTTTTTTCCGCTGATCGGCCTGCTGCTGGTGTCTGCGGCGATGGCACTCACCACCGAGCATTTCTTTTCCAGCGATAACCTGGTCAATATCGCGCGGCAAGTGTCGATCAACGCCATTATTGCCGTCGGCATGACGTGTGCCATCCTCAGCGGCGGCATCGACCTGTCGGTCGGCTCCGTGATGGCGCTGACGGGCACCCTGACGGCCGGCCTGATGGTGGCCGGCCTGCCACCCGGCTTGGCCATCCTGGCCGGGCTGGCCGTCGGCGTGGCCTTTGGCGTGGGCAATGGCTTTTTTGTCGCCTACGCCAAGATGCCACCTATCATCGTCACCCTGGCCACGATGGGCATCGCGCGGGGACTGGCCCTGCTGTACACGGGCGGCTACCCGATCAACGACTTGCCGGACTGGTTCGAGTTCTTTGGGCGCGGCAATGTGCTGGGCCTGCAGACGCCTATCCTGATCATGTTGCTGGTGTTCGTCATTGCCTACGTACTGCTCGATCACACGCCGCTGGGGCGCTATATCTACGCCATCGGCGGCAACGAGGAGGCGACGCGCCTGAGCGGCGTGCGCGTGGCGCGATACAAGCTGCTGGTATATGCGCTCAGCGGCTGCACGGCCGCCATCGCGGGCCTGGTGCTGACTTCTCGCCTGATGAGCGGCCAGCCGAATGCCGGCATCGGCTTCGAACTGGACGCGATCGCCGCCGTCGTCATGGGAGGCACGGCCATCACGGGCGGACGCGGTTCCATCATCGGCACCCTGATCGGCGCCGTCATGCTGGGCGTGCTCAATAACGGCCTGAACATGATGGGCGTCTCGCCGTACCTGCAAAACATCATCAAGGGCGTGATCATCCTGCTCGCCATTTATATCAGCCGCAACAGCAGCAAGCGCGCCTGACAACTTCCCCCACCTGGAGCCTCACATGAAGTACACCGAAGTCGAGATGCAAGCCGTCGTTTGCCACGGACCAAAAGATTACCGCCTGCAAAAAATCCAGCGCCCAAGGCCGCGCCTGAATGAATTGCTCATCCGCATCGCCGCCTGCGGCATTTGCGCCAGCGATTGCAAATGCCATTCCGGCGCCGCCATGTTCTGGGGCGGCGACGGCCAGCCATCGTGGGTCAAGCCGCCCGTGGTGCCAGGCCATGAATTCTTCGGCTACGTGGTCGAGGCGGGAGAAAACGGCGAACAGCACTTCGGCGTGAAGGTGGGCGACCGTATCATCGCCGAACAGATCGTTCCTTGCGACAAGTGCCGTTTTTGCACCTCCGGCAAATATTGGATGTGCGAAGTGCACAACATCTTCGGTTTTCAGCGCGAGGTGGCCGATGGCGGCATGGCCGACTACATGCGCATCCCACCCACCGCCCGCGTGCATAAAATACCCGACAGCATCTCGCTGGAAGACGCGGCTATCATCGAGCCGATGGCATGCGCCATCCACACGGTCAACCGCGCCGAGGTGCAACTCGACGACGTGGTGGTGATCGCCGGCGCCGGGCCGCTAGGTTTGATGATGGCGCAGATCGCCGCGCTGAAGACGCCGAAAAAACTGGTGGTGATCGACCTGGTACCCGAACGCCTGGCGCTGGCGCGGCAGTTTGGCGCCCACGTCACCGTCGATCCCAGCCGCGAAGATGCGCTGGCCGTCATCCATGGCTTGACGAACGGTTATGGCTGCGATGTATATATCGAAACGACGGGCGTGCCGGCGGGCGTGACGCAGGGCTTAAACCTGATCCGCAAGCTGGGACGTTTCGTGGAATTCAGCGTGTTCGGCAAGGAAACCAGCGCCGACTGGTCCATCATCGGCGACCGCAAGGAACTCGACGTGCGCGGCGCCCACCTGGGACCATATTGTTACCCGATCGCCATCGACTTGCTGGAACGGAGCCTGGTCACTTCCAAAGGCATCGTCACGCACGATTTCCCGCTGGAAGACTGGGAACAGGCCTTCGCGCTGGCCAATTCGCTCGATTCCATCAAGGTGCTGCTGAAGCCGGCAACGCAAAACTAAACAAGGAAAACCGGCATGGATTACGTCATCGGTGTTGACATCGGCACGCAAAGCACCAAGGCGCTGCTGGTCGACTGCAAAGGCGCCATCGTGGCCCAGCATGCACACGGCTACCAGGTCGACACGCCCCGGCCATTGTGGGCCGAGCAATGGCCGGCCGTATGGTACGACGCCGTGCTGGCGTGCGTGCGGCAGGTGCTGCTAAAAAGCGGCTTGCCGGCGGAAAGCATCAAGGCCATCTGCGTCAGCAGCCTGTATGGCGGCTCCGGCATTGCCGTCGATGCCGCCATGGAACCCCTGCATCCCTGCCTGATCTGGATGGACCGCCGCGCCACGGAGGAAGTGGCCTGGGTCAAGGAACATGTCGACCTAGAACGCCTGTATGCCGTCACCGGCAACGGCGTCGACAGCTATTACGGCTACACCAAAATGCTGTGGCTCAAGCGCCACCGGTCCGCCATCTGGGAAAAAACGCAGTACTTCCTGCCGCCGAACAGCTACATCAACTATCTGCTGTGCGGGGAAGTGGCCGTCGATCACAGTTCGGCCGGCAATATCGGTGGCGTGTACGACCTGGCCGCGCGCCGCTGGTCAGCGCCCATGCTGGAGGAACTTGGCATTCCCGCGCGCATGATGCCGACGCGCCTGGTCGACTCGTCCGAGGTGGTGGGCACGCTGCTGCCCCTCGCGGCGCAGCAGCTTGGCCTGCTGGCCGGCACCCCCGTGATCGCGGGCGGCGTGGACGCGGCCGTAGCCACGTTTGCGGCTGGCGCCAGCCGCGCCGGGCAGCACGTGGCGATGATAGGCACCAGCATGTGCTGGGGCTATATCCATCAGCAAGTTGATGCCCGCCATGGCTTGATCAGCATGCCGCATGTATTCAACAGCCAGTCTGACCTGTATGTGTTTGGCGGCGCCATTACGGCCGGCGCCTCCGTCAGCTGGTTCCGCGACGAGTTTTGCCAAGCCGATGTGGAGGCGGCCAGGCAGCTGGGCCATGCCGATGTGCACCAGTTGATGGAAGACTATGCGCAAGAAATCCCGCCCGGCTCGGACGGCGTGCTGTTCCTGCCCTACCTGATGGGCGAGCGCAGCCCCATCTGGGATGCCAGGGCCAGCGGCGCCTTCCTGGGCCTGAGCCTGTATCACCGACGCGCCCATTTGTACCGGGCCGTGCTGGAAGGAGTCAGTTTTGCACTGAAACACAATATCGAGGCCGGCGCCAAGGGGGCTGGCAATGTCGCGCTCGATGACAAGCTGATCGTCGTCGGCGGCGCCGCGCAGTCCAGCCTGTGGATGCAGATCATTGCCGACATCACCGGCTATCCCGTCTATACCATCGCGGAAAACGTCGAAGCGGCGCTGGGTGCGGCCTTGCTGGCGGCGCTAGGCACGGGCCTGATCGGCAAGGAAGCGGCGCAGCGGGGCTGGGTCACCCTGGTGCCGCGCAGCACGCCGCAGGCCGCCGCCAGCAGCGCCTACCGCCACGCCTTCGCCCGCTACTGCGAGGCCTATCCCGCCTTGCAACCATTGATGCACCGCATCCACAGCGACAACCAGGAGTAAATACCGCATGCTATTCGATTTTCGCCACAAGAAATTCATCGTCACGGGCGCCTCCAGCGGCATCGGCCTGGTCGCGGCCCGCATGCTGCGCGCGGCCGGCGCCGAGGTCTTCGCCATCGGGCAAAACGCCGAACGGCTGGCCGCGCTGGCCGACGAGACGGGATGCCAGCCCCTGCAGCTCGACATCAGCGATACGCCAGCCATGGTGGCCGCGCTGGCCCCGCTGAGCGGCATCGACGGCCTCGTCAATTGTTCAGGCATAGCGCTGCTTGGGCCCTGCCTGGCGCTCGATGCGGAGAGTTTTGACCGTGTGATGGCCGTCAATGCACGCGGCGCGGCCATGATGGCGCGCCATGTGGCGCAGATCATGCTGCGCGAGGGGCGTGCGGGCAGCATCGTAAATGTGTCGAGCCAGGCATCGCTGGTGGCACTGGACGATCATCTGTCCTACTGCGCGTCGAAGGCCGCCCTGGATGCGATCACGCGCAGCCTGTGCCTGGAACTGGGGCCGCACGGCATCCGCATCAACAGCGTCAATCCCACCGTGACCCTGACGCCGATGGCCGAACGGGCGTGGCGCGATCCGGCCAAGAGCGATCCCATGCTCGCCGCTATTCCGCTGCGCCGCTTCGCCACGCCGGAAGACGTGGCCGGACCGATTTTATTCCTGCTCAGCGACGCCGCCGCCATGATCAGCGGCGTCAGCCTGCCGATCGATGGGGGCTATACCTGCCGCTAAACCCAGGCAGCTTGCTGCACGTCGGCGGTCTGCATGAGCGAGGCCACCAGCGCCGGCAGGCTGGCCATGTCGGCAAAGACGACCTGCGCGCCGGCCGCCTTCAGGCGCTCCTCCTGGCCAGCGGCGATATGCCCGCCGCCAATGAAACCCAATACCGTCATGCCCGCTGCCACGGCAGCCGTCACGCCCGTGACGCTGTCTTCCAGCACCAGGCACTGGCTGGGTGGCACGCCGAAGGCGGCCGCCGCCGCCAGGTAGACACCCGGATGCGGTTTCGCGTGGCCCACCAGGTCCGGCGTAAAAACGCGGCTCTGGAACAAGGGTGCCATGCCGGTGCGTTCGAGCGCTGACAGCACGCGCGCGCTGACGCTGTTTGAGGCCACGGCCTTGGGCAGGGGAATGGCGGCCAGCGCCTGCGCCACGCCCGGCACGGCGCGCAATTGCGCATCGCAGGCCGCATCGACGGCATTGCCGATGGCCATGATGTCGTCGGCTGGCAATTGCGGCAAGCCCAGTTCCTTGTAGATATCCTGCATCAGCGGCACCAGGCGCTGGCCCAGCCGCGGCTCGATCAAGCCTTGCACGGTGATGCCTTCGGGCAAGTTCGGCAGGCGCGGCGTCAGCAGCTCCAGCAGCGCTCGCAGGGCCACGGCCTCGCTGTCGATCAGTACGCCATCGCAGTCGCTGATCAAATGGGTAAAGCGCGGTGGGGTGGTAGCGGTATCAGACATGGACTCTCCAGAAGAACAACGGTGACGGGAATGCAGCGGCGAGCCGGCTAGGCTGGCGTCGCAACGATCATGGGTGGAACAGGCGGGCGCTGCCACGCCAAAAGCGGACAGATAGTGATACTTTTTTTCAGGAAGAGCGCAAGCGGGGCAAGATTAGTGACAGCAGCGAAAAATACCAATTCAATACCACGTAAACCCACTGATTATCGCTGATTTTTGAATTTTCTGCGTTTGCCTTGAAATCGGCAGTGGACCAATGCCGCCGCCGGGACGCTGTGGAGCGTCCCGGCGCTGCTGATTTATTTCAGCCAGCCGCGGTGGCGGAAGTACAGGAATGGCGCGATGGCGCTGGTGATCATCAAACCCCAGGCCCACGGGTAGCCGAACGACCATTCCAGCTCGGGCATCAGCTTGAAGTTCATGCCGTACACGCTGGCAATCAGGGTGGGCGGCAAAAAGGCGACGCTGGCCACGGAGAAGATCTTGATGATCTTGTTCTGGTTAATGTTGATGAAGCCGACGGTGGCATCCATCAGGAAGTTGATCTTGTCGAACAGGAAAGACGTGTGGCCATCGAGCGATTCGATATCGCGCAAAATCTGCCGCGCTTCCTCGAACTGCTCGGAATTCAATAGTCGGCCGCGCATCAGGAAGCTCACGGCGCGGCGCGTATCCATCATGTTGCGGCGGATACGCCCATTCAAATCTTCCTCGTGAGCAATAGCATTCAGCGCTTCGGCCGCATGCGCATCGGTAAATTCCTTTTGCAGCACGCGCGTGCTGACTTCTTCCAGGTTCTGGTAGATGCCTTCGAGCACGTCCGCCGAATATTCGGCATCGGTAGCGTACAGATCGAGCAGCACATCCATGTAGTCGGCGATGGAACCGGGCCGCGAACGGGCGCGCATGCGCACCAGGCGGAACACGGGCAAGTCGTCCGTATGCATGGAAAATAAAATCTTGCGGGCAAGAATGAACGCCACGGTGATGACACGCGACGGGCCATCGTCTTCTTCGCGCAAAAAGTCCGTGCGCAGATGCAGGTCGCCGTTTTCCGCTTCGTAATAGCGGGCCGACGCTTCAATATCCTTGACTTCGTCTTCGCCCGGCAGGGTGACGTTGTAGATGGCCTTGACCCAGGCCCGTTCGTCATCGGTGGGATCGGTCAGGTCGACCCACACCGGTTCAGCGTTTTCCAGGTCTGCGCGGCTGTCGATCGGCACCTGGTTGAGCCGGCCATTCTGTAATACAAAGACATTGATCATGCGCGCTCTCAGCCGGAGGTTAGGTTATCGTGATGTGCTGGCGCTGGCGCCAAAAATGAAAACAGCGCAAGTGTACCCGCAAAGGCCTTTTCACGACCACCCCTGCACTGCCCTTTTTCATGGAAAATGCGCGGCGCTGCACCAAATGGGTGGATTAAGATGCTGCGCCGCAATAGTGGCAATGATGCAGCTTTGATTTTATGCAAAGCAACCTTGGCTGCCGTCAGGGCAATGCAGCCGCTCCCATGCGGCGCAGGATCACGCCGGTGCGCCGGTTCAGGTAGCCCGTATCGCGGTGGCGGTCATAGAAGCGGGGGTTGGGTAGCATCACCGCCAGTTTCGCCGCTTGCGCCGCGCTCAGGCTGGCCGCGCTGACGTGGTAATAATGGCGCGCCGCCGCCTCGGCACCGAAGATACCCGTGCCAAACTCCACCACATTGAGGTAGATTTCAAAAATGCGCTGCTTGTCCATCAGGCTTTCCAGCATATACGTGATGATCAGCTCCTGGCCCTTGCGCACATAGCTGCGCGATCCGGACAGGAACAGATTCTTCGCCAGTTGCTGCGTGATGGTGGAGCCACCCGCCACGACCTTTTGCTTTTTAGTGTTTTTTTCATAGGCCTTTTGCAAGGCATCCCAGTCGACGCCTTCATGTTCGGAAAAATTCGCATCTTCCGAGGCGATGATGGCGCGCTTCAAATTGTTCGAGATGCGGTTGTACGGCACCCAGGTCTGCTTGATCGTCGCATTCGGGTTCTTCTCTTGCAAAGCAGATAATTGCTCGCGCATGAAAGCCGTACTGCCGGGATTATGCTCGACCCACCAGCAGATTTGCAGGAAGAAATACAGTTGCACGACGATAAAGGCCAGCACGGGCACGATGAACAGCCACTTGATCCAGCCGTAGCGACTGGCGCTGCGGATACCCTTCTTGCCGCCGCTCACAGGGCACTGCGCAGCTGCGCCAGCAAGTCCTGCGTCTGCGGCCGCACGCCGCGCCACACATAAAACGCTTCGGCCGCCTGCTCGACCAGCATGCCCAGGCCATCGCGCACCTGCGCGCCATGCTGGGCGGCAAAATCCATGAAGACGGTGGCTTGCGCGCCATACATCATGTCCAGCGCCAGGGTCTGGCTGCCGAAGACACTGACGGGCACGGGCGGCAAGTCGCCCGCCAGACTGGCCGAAGTGGCATTGATGACAATATCGAACTGGCCCTCGGGCTGTGCGAAAGCACCGGCACGCAACTGCCCGGGGTGGCTGAGCGACTCGGCAAATTGCGTCACCAGCGCCTCGGCCGTGGCCACGGTGCGATTGGCAATGAATATTTCCTGTGGCGCCTGTTCCAGCAAGGGCAGCACCACGCCGCGCGCGGCACCACCCGCGCCCAGCAGCAAGATGCGCTTGCCGGCTATGGCCATGCCGGCGTTGCGCACAATATCGGCCACCAGGCCGGCGCCATCGGTATTGTCGCCAAGAATGGTTTCACCATCGAAACGCAGGGTATTGACGGCGCCCGCCGCCTGCGCGCGCGGCGTCAGTTCGGTGGCCAGCGCGCACGCGTCCAGTTTAAAGGGCACCGTCACATTCGCGCCCTTGCCACCCTCGGCGGCAAAGGTGCGCGCCGCCAGCGCAAAACCGTCCAGCGGTGCCAGCCGGCGCTCGTAGACGATAGCCTCGCCCGTCTGCAAGGCAAAGGCGGCGTGAATCAGCGGCGACTTGCTGTGGGCGATCGGATTGCCGAAGACGCAATATTGATCAGGATTTATCGTGTGTGTGTTCAATTGCTGCCGCCAGTCAGGTTAGCTTCCATTTTTTCTTCGCGGGTAAATTTGAATCGGGTAATCACCACCCACAGGTCATCCTTGTCGCTCGACAACATATTCGGCGGGAAACGACCAAACGGTGCGGCGCGGCGCACGATGGCCAGGGCGGCCGCATCCAGTGCGGGATTGCCTGAGCTGCGCTCGACACGGGCGCCGCCTTCTTTCTGGTAAATCGTGCCATCCTGGAAGATCGGAATGTACACGACCAGCTCGCCATACATCTTGCGGCCATTTTTTTGCGGGAAATTCAAGGTGCCGATTTCCTCGATGCGTTTTTGCAAGGTCTTGTAATACATGGCATAGCCAACCTCTTGCGTACTGGGCGTAATGAAGGTCTTGCGCGGACGCTTGTTCTGGTCTTCCACGGTCTGGCTGATCTCGGCCGCCATGCGGGCGATGGCCTTGCTGCTTTCCATCAAGTCCGAACCGGTGGCCAGGGGATTGGGCTTGTCTTTTTCGGTGATGGGCGCGGCGCGGTAGGGTGTAGTCTTGGCCGCCTGCGTCAGCAGCTCCTGCTGCTTCTGCTCCAGTTCGGCGATGCGGCGGGCGCTCGCCTTGACGCTGTCGCCCTCTTCCACCTTGCGCATGTCCGGCAAAGGCGACTTGGCACGGCCCTTGTCGGCCTGGCCACCGCCATCGAGGTTGGCTTGCGCCAGCGCATCGGCCTTCAGTGGCTTGTTCGCATGCTTGGCATTGACGAGTATCACTTCCAGGCCGGGATCGGTGGCGACGGCACGCTGCGGTGCAGGAGCGACAAAATGCATCGCCAGCAAGGCGCCGTGCGCCAGCAGCGATACTGCCACGGCTATCATCAGGAAACGATACTCTTGGAAAGACTTCACGCGCAACCCAGTTCGCAACAAGCACAAGATACAAGACTGCTCAATTTTACGTCAAAGGGCGGCGCCGGAACGCATTTTCAGCACCGCCCCACGGCCTACTTGAGTCTTTACTTGACCTCTGGCTCGCTGACCACATCTTCGCTGGCCAGTTCAGCCACTTCCGCGTCGGCGTCGCTGACTTGGTTGGCCGCATCGAGCGATGGCTCGGCCGCCACGCCGCCGTCGTCAGCGGCTTCGTCGTCAACGGCTTCTTCGTAGTCGAGTTCGGCATCGGCCGCCACCTCCGGCACGGCGGCAATTTCCAGCAGGCGCGCTTCGATGCTCAGGTCGACTTCATCCCAGCGCAGCAAGTCCAGTTTTACCTGGGCGCCACGCGCCACGGCTGGCATGCCTGGCAGCTTGATGACCAGCGGAATGTCGACCAGGCGCAAGATTTCGTCTTTCAGGACGACGGCGTCGACCTGGCGCGCGTTTTCCTGGCCCAGCCAGCGCAAGCACCAGTAGCGTTCCATGTTCGACTGGAAATCGCCATACGCGGCATAGGCCGCATCAAATGCGGAGACGATGGCGAACAAATTGGCGTCGCGCGGCTTGAACGGGGCCACCAGGGGCGCCGTCACGCCATGTTCGGCGCAGGCGATGATTTGCCATTGATTTACCAGGTCCGTGTAGCGGCGCAAGGGCGAAGTGCTCCAGGCGTATTGATCCACGCCCAGGCCCTGGTGTGGCGCAGCATGGGTGACCATGCGCACTTGCATCTTTGCCGCCCAGCTATTGCCACTGCCGCCGCCCTGGCTGCGGTAGATGCCCGGCACGCCATGGTCGTGCAGCATCTTGCCCCAGGTACTATTGGCAAAAATCATCAGTTCGGCGACGATCTTGTCCAGCGGCGCGCCACGCTTGCGGCGCGCCACGGTGACGATGTCGTTTTCCACATAGAAGTTGAAATCGACGCGGTTGTTCTGTTCCGGCTTCAGGCCAAACGCTTCGCGCTTCTTCATGCGGCCCTGTTCCAGCTGCTGCGCCCATTGCCACAGGATGGCGAAATCGGCCTTGTGCGGATACTCTCCCTCGCCGCTGGCCAGGGTTTCCTCGTTGACCAGGTCATCCAACTGGTTATGCCGCAAGTTGCTGGCGATCGGCACCAGCTCGGCGCGCGTCTGCGTGCTGACCACTGCCCAGTCCGCTTTCGGGTCCAGCGTGGCGTACAGCGACAGGGCCGGGCAGGTCGTGCCTTCGGCGAGAGTGAAAGCATGCACGACTTCATCGGGCAGCATGGTAATTTTGTCGCCCGGCATGTAGACGGTGGACATGCGCTGGCGCGCCATCTTGTCGATCACGTCTTCCGGGCGGATGCCCAGGCCCGGCGCGGCGATGTGGATACCCACTTTGACCGTGCCATCGGGCAGCGGCTGCACGGAGAAGGCATCGTCGATCTCGGTGGTGGTTACGTCGTCGATGGAAAAGGCGGCCACGTCGGCCAGCGGCAGCTTGGCCGTCACCGCTGGCACGGGCACGGCCGGGAAACCGGCGCCTTTGGGGAAATTTTCGAAGAGGAATTTCGACAGGTGCAAGTCTTTCGGCGAAGCAATACCGCCGGCGGCCAGCATCAGCCGCGCCGGTGTCGTGTGCAATTCCGAGCACGCCGCTTCCAGCGCCTTGTATTCAATCGTGTTCTTGTCCGGCTTGAACAGCAGTTGCAGCACCATCGCCTGCATCGAGGCGGGCAAGCGGTTCTGTTTCAGCTCTTCCACATACGCCGCTTGTACCAGCGCCTGCTGCTTTTTCTTTTCGATGCCGGCCAAGGCCGCCTTCAAGGATACTTCTGGCGCGGCCTTGTAGCGGCCACGGCCCTTCTTGTAGAAATACACGGGCGCCGAATGCAGGGCCAGGATCAGGCCGGCAGCTTCCGCTGGCAATGGTGCATGGCCGAAATATTCGGTGCCCAGTTCGGCAAAGCCGAATTCGTCTTCGCCGGCCACTTCCCACAGGAAATCGAGGTCGATCCCGGCGGCAATAGCCTTGGCTTGCTCCAGCAGCTCGGCCGGGGCCGGTTTTTCATACTGCAACAGCACATCCTTGGTCTTGACCTTGGTACGCTTGCCGCTGGCCATTTCGACCTGGTACGCTTCACCCGCTTGCGACAGGACCGTGCCGACCTTGAAATCGCCGGATTCTTCAAAAAATAGATTCATTGTTATGCTTTATTTATTAATGTGTCGGTTGCAACGGTGCGAGGTATGACACTAAGCTCAAACACCGCCGGCAAGAATACTTCTGTTACCAGCAGCAATCCATGGTGACGCTGATACAGGCAGCGCCGGGCAAAAAACAGCGACTTGGCATCAAAGCGCGCCCCTTCCAGGGCCAGCGCCGCTTGCGCCCGCTGCACCAGCGGATGGCTGGCGCGCAAACGGGCAAATTCGAGAGCACCGCGCCGCACCATGCGGTCGCCGAACAGAGTCGTGCCCAGCGAGCGCTCGCCCAGCGCGGAAAACAAAGGCCAGTCGGTGGCCGTCGCCTGCATGGGCACGACGGTATGGCCAAACACGGTCGGCCTATTATCACACCGCAACAGCACTTCGCGTTCCCAGACTCGGCCCGCGCGGTGCAAGCCGATGCTGGCCGCTTCATCGCTGAGGCAACGCACCGTTTCCTGGTGCAAACATTGCACGCGAAACGCCTGGCTGTGCGCTGTCAGCTTGGCCGTCAGCGAGCCGCCGCCCGTCAGCCAGTGGCGCAAGGCGGGTGGTGCATTGACGGCATTCACATGCGCATGCCACTGCGCCTGCCGCAGCGAACCCGGCCTCACCGGGCTGGGCCTTCCAGCGTTGCTTGCTTGATATCGATGCCGGCAAAAGCCAGCACGGGCGCAACGTAGTCGGCAAATTCGCTGATGCCGTGATCGCTGCCCTCGATAACAATCTGGCGCGCGCCTTGATAATGCGCCAGCATGTCGCGGTAGTCGAGCACTTCATCGCCAGTGGCGGCGATCAGGAAATAACGTTGCGGCTCAGTAATGTGTGGCACGGCAAACGCGCGCAATTCGTCGATGTACTCGCGCTTGAACTCGAATGGCTTGTCAGAATGAAACTCGGTGCTCACGCCAATGTGTTGCTCCAGATCAAGCAAGGGCACGATGGCCGGGTTCAGCAGCACGGCGCGGCAACCGATCTGCTCGGCCAGCCAGGTGGCGTAATAGCCGCCCAGCGAAGAGCCGATGATGGTCAACTGCGCCGGCGCCACGTTTTTCACCAGCGACAAGGCTTGCTCGATGGCCAGCTTCGGCGAAGCGGGCAATTGCGGGCACAGCCACTCTGCCTCGCGGTCCAGCGCCTGCATCTGCGCGGCCAGCAGGCGCGACTTCATCGACAGTGGCGACGAGCGCAATCCATGCAGATACAGAATCATCGGCCCAGCGCCTCCAGCAATTTCTGGTGCACGCCGCCAAAGCCGCCATTGCTCATGACCACGATCTGGTCGCCGGGACGGGCGGCAGCTGCCACGGCCGCCACCAGCACGTCGATCTCTTCATAGGCGCTGGCGATATTACCCAGTGGCGCCAGCGCATCGCCCAGGCTCCAGCCCAGCGCTTGCTGGCTGCCGAAACCGAAGACCAGGTCCGCATCCTTCAGGCTGCCCGGCAGCGCATCTTTCATGGCGCCCAGCTTCATGGTGTTCGAACGCGGCTCCAGCACGGCCAGAATGCGCCCGCTACTGCCAAGTTTCTGGCGCAAGCCGCCCACGGTGGTGGCAATGGCCGTCGGATGGTGGGCGAAATCGTCGTACACGGTAATGTTGTTGACCACGCCGCGCACTTCCATGCGGCGCTTGACGCTTTCAAACGTGGCCAGCGAGGCACACGCCTGGGCAATGGGCACGCCCACGTGGCGCGCCGCGGCAATGGCCGCCAGCGCATTGCTGCGGTTGTGCTTGCCCGTCAGGGCCCACGCCACATGGCCTTCCTGCTGGCCATTGAAATGCACGTCGAAGCTGCCATCGGCCTGCTCTTGCAGTTGCCAGTTGGCATCCTGGCCAAAGCTTTCCCTTTCGCTCCAGCAACCGCGTGCCAGCACGCGCTGCAGCGACGCTTCGTCGCCGTTGAACACCAGGCGGCCGATGCCGGGCACGGTGCGCACCAGGTGGTGGAATTGCGTCTCGATCGCGTGCAGATCGGGGAAGATGTCGGCGTGATCGTATTCCAGGTTGTTCATGACGGCGGTCTTCGCGTGGTAATGCACGAATTTGCTGCGCTTGTCGAAGAAAGCCGTGTCATATTCATCCGCTTCGATGACGAAGAAGTCCGAATCGGCGCTTTTACCGTCGATATTGCCGCTCAGGCGGGCGGAAATACCAAAGTTCATCGGCACACCGCCGATCAGGAAGCCGGGCGCGTAGCCGGCGTCTTCGAGTATCCATGCCAGCATGGCCGAGGTGGTCGTCTTGCCATGCGTGCCGGCCACGGCCAGTACCCACTTGTGGCGTAATATATGTTCGCCGATCCACTGCGGGCCGGAAACATAGGGCAGGCTGCGGTTGAGAATTTCCTCTACCAGCGGGTTGCCGCGCGACACCACATTGCCAATCACATACAAATCCGGGTTCAGCCTGGTTTGTTCCGGGTCAAAACCCTGGATCAGTTCGATTCCCTGCGATTCCAGCTGGGTGCTCATCGGAGGATAGACGTTGGCATCGCAACCGGTAACTTTATGGCCGGCTTCCTTGGCCAGGACGGCCAGGCCACCCATGAAGGTACCGCAAATGCCGAGGATATGAATATGCATGTGATCAGTGCGAAAGGTGCGCGGTGAACGCGGTTAAGTAAGTAAGACGGTGAGATAAAAAAGAGCAAGTGTGGGATTTTACCCGACGCCATGACTTTTCCCGCTTCGGAGTATCATCTCGGTCATGACGACTGATGCATTTGACGATAGCGCACTGGTGCGCCTGGAAATTGCCGCCGCTGCCGCGCGCCTGGTGGCGCAGGACGGCGCCGACTATGGCAGCGCCAAGCGCAAGGCGGCGCGGCAAGTGCTGGGGGACGCGCCCGGCCGGCCCAACGTGCTGCCCGATAACGCCATGATCGAAGAACAGCTACGGCAATACAACGCCCTGTTCCTGGCCGATAGCCAGCCAGCACGCCTGTTCCAGTTGCGCACGATTGCGCTGCAGGTGATGGAGGCGTTGCAACAATTTCATCCCCTGCTCAGCGGCCCCGTCTTAAATGGCACGGCGGGTCCGCACGACGAAATCTATTTGCAGCTGTTTGCCGAGAGCGCCAAGGAAATCCACATCTTCCTGCTGAATAAAAATGTGCTGCTGGACATGTCGGAAAGCCCACATTTCAAGGGAGCGCGTTATGATGCGGTCGAGACGGCCAGCTTCTTGTGGAAAAGCGAAGGCGTGCACGCGGCCATGTATGAACTCGACGCTATGCGCGGCGCGCTGAAAGCCAAGGCCGACGGCAAGGTGCTGCGTACCGATATCGCGGGACTGCGCAGCCTGCTCTCCGCCAGCCTGGGCAATAAGTTATCGGACAACACTGACCACTGATATAGATAAAGATATGACAAAAAAGAATTGGATCGCCTGCGCCATCGTTGCCCTGATGTTCGGCGGCATGGGCGCATATGTGGGCATGCATAAAGAAAAATCGGCACCGCTGACGACCACGATCGCGCCTGGCATGACGGGTCCCGTCAATGCACTGTATGCGCTGTCGCTGCCGGACGCGGCTGGCGCCACGCAAGCCTTGTCACAATGGAAAGGCAAGAACCTGCTGGTGAACTTCTGGGCGCCCTGGTGCCCGCCGTGCGTGGAAGAAATGCCGGAGTTATCTGAAGTGCAAGGCCACTACGCGGCGAAAAACTTGCAAGTCATCGGCATCGGCATCGATTCGGCCAGCAATATTGCCACTTTCGCCAGCAAGGTCAAGATCGCCTATCCCGTCTATGTTTCCGGCATGAGCGGTACCGACCTGTCGCGCCATTTTGGCAATGCCACGGGCGGTTTGCCCTTTACGGTGCTGATCGGTGCCGATGGCGAAGTCAAAAAGACCTATCTGGGACGCTTGAAATTTGATCAGTTGCGCGCCGATCTGGACAATTTGTAAATTCGGAGCGTGCTTTTTCTCTTGCCAATGCGTATCTTTGGCGGCAAAATGCGGAACTTTCGCTAAAACGGTCTTCCATACATGGCAAAAAACCTCCTTCTGCTCAACGGTCCCAACCTGAATTTACTGGGAACGCGCGAGCCTGAGGTCTACGGCGCCAGCACCTTGGCCGATATCGAGCAGGCAGCGATGGCGCAAGCCATGGCGGCCGGTGCCGGCCTGGTCTGCTTTCAAAGCAACCATGAAGGCGCGCTGATCGACCGCATCCATGCCGCGCGAGCGGAAGGGATCGATGCCATCGTCATCAATCCGGGCGGCCTGACCCATACCAGCGTCGCCTTGCGCGATGCGCTGGCCGGGGTCGCCATCCCGTTTGTGGAAGTCCATATCTCGAATATTTATCAACGCGAAACGTTTCGACATCACTCATTTCTCAGCGCGATCGCGCAGGGGACGATCTGCGGCCTGGGTATCGAAGGATATCGGCTTGCCATCGACTTTGTGCTTAAAAAGCGTTAATCTACGCGATCTGCACGCATTTAGCGCGGCGATAGGTTTTTGGACATCACCGCATCACTCATAAAACAAACTACATTCCTAGGGGTTTTACATGGATCTACGAAAACTCAAGACCTTGATCGACCTGGTCGCCGAATCGGATATCGCAGAGCTGGAAGTTACCGAAGGCGAAAGCAAGGTTCGCATCGTCAAATCGTCGGCCATGCCGCAAAACCAGATGGTCATGATGCAGCCGCAAGGCATGCAGGCACAATACCAGCCAGCCGCGCCAGCCGCCGCGCCGGCACCTGCCGTCGCAGAAGTTGCCGCCGAGCCAACCGGCTATGTGGTCAAGTCGCCGATGGTCGGCACCTTCTACCGCTCCTCCGCACCCGGCACCGCCGCGTACGTCGATGTGGGCTCCGTCGTCAAGGAAGGTGATACTCTGTGCATCATCGAAGCGATGAAGCTTCTGAATGAAATCGACTCGGATAAAGCCGGTGTCGTGACCCAGATCCTGGTCGAAAACGGCCAACCGGTCGAATTCGGTCAACCCTTGTTTGTGATCGGCTAAAAACCAGTCCACACGGCCGGCAACGGCCGTTTGCAGTTTTAGCCCTCACACTTGTTGTTTCGCCGGCTCGCCGGCTCTCACAGACATTCGCGAACCTACCATGTTTGAAAAAATCCTGATTGCCAACCGTGGTGAAATTGCCCTCCGTATTCAGCGCGCCTGCCGCGAAATGGGCATTAAAACGGTTGTAGTCCACTCCGAAGCCGACAAAGACGCAAAATACGTCAAGCTGGCCGATGAATCCGTTTGTATCGGGCCGGCCCAGTCGTCCCTGAGCTACCTGAACATGCCCGCCATCATCAGCGCCGCTGAAGTGACGGACGCGCAAGCGATTCATCCAGGCTACGGTTTCCTGTCGGAAAACGCCGACTTTGCCGAACGCGTCGAAAAATCGGGCTTCGTCTTCATCGGCCCGCGCTCCGAATCGATCCGTTTGATGGGCGACAAAGTGTCGGCCAAGCAAACCATGATCAAGGCCGGCGTACCCTGCGTGCCCGGCTCGGAAGGCGCCTTGCCCGACGATCCGAAAGAGATCGTGCAAATTGCCCGCAAGGTCGGCTACCCGGTCATCATCAAGGCCGCCGGTGGCGGTGGCGGACGCGGCATGCGCGTGGTGCACACGGAAGCTGCCCTGATCAACGCCGTGGCGATGACCAAGACGGAAGCCGGTACGGCTTTCGGCAACCCCGAAGTGTATATGGAGAAGTACCTGGAAAATCCGCGCCACGTGGAAATCCAGATCCTCGCCGACGAACACAAGAACGCCGTCTGGCTGGGCGAGCGCGACTGCTCCATGCAGCGCCGCCACCAGAAAGTGATCGAAGAAGCACCAGCGCCGGGCATCCCGCGCAAGCTGATCGAGAAAATTGGCGACCGTTGCGCCGAAGCCTGCCGCAAGATCGGCTACCGCGGCGCCGGCACGTTTGAATTCCTGTACGAAAACGGCGAGTTCTATTTCATTGAAATGAATACCCGCGTGCAAGTGGAGCATCCCGTCACCGAGATGATCACCGGCATTGACATCGTGCAAGAACAGATCCGCATCGCCGCTGGCGAAAAACTGCGTTTCCGCCAGCGCGACGTCCTGCTGTCGGGCCACGCCATCGAGTGCCGCATCAATGCGGAAGATCCGTTCAAGTTTACGCCATCGCCAGGCAAGATCCTCACTTGGCATACACCAGGCGGCCCGGGCATCCGCGTCGACTCGCACGCCTACGCCGGCTACTACGTGCCGCCGCACTACGACTCGATGATCGGCAAAGTGATCGCTTACGGCGCCACGCGCGAGCAAGCCATCCGCCGCATGCAGATCGCCCTGTCCGAAATGGTGGTCGAAGGCATCAGCACGAATATCGCCCTGCACCGCGAACTGATGATCGATGCGCGCTTCATCGAAGGCGGCACCAATATTCACTACCTGGAACAGAAACTGGCCGACATGCCAGACCTGGGCAAGAACCTGAATAGCGGCGGCCCCAGCATCGCCAAGAAATCCGAAATCAAGGCGGGTGCATGAGCTGGACCGAAATCGTCATCGAAATCGCCCGCGACAACGCCGAGACCATGTCCGACGCGCTGATGGAAGCGGGCGCGCTGTCGGTGTCGGTGGAAGACGCCGATGAAGGCACGGATGCCGAGCAGCCGTTGTTTGGCGAACCCGGCATGGAACCGAAGGAAGCGGCGTGGGAACGCAGCCGCGTGGTGGCGCTGACCGACGTTGACGCCGACCAGGCCGCCATCGTGGCGGCCGCCGCGCAAGCTGTCGGCATGGCAACGGTACCTGCTTTTACCATGCGTCACGTGGAAGAACAGGACTGGGTGCGCCTGACGCAGTCGCAGTTCGCCCCGATTCACATCGGCAAGAACATCTGGGTCGTGCCCAGCTGGCACGAGGCACCGGATCCAGACGGCCTGATCCTGGAGCTGGACCCGGGTCTGGCCTTCGGCACGGGCAGCCACCCGACCACGCGCCTGTGCATGGAGTGGCTGGAAGCGCATCCCGCGCCCGGCAAGAGCGTGCTCGACTACGGTTGCGGTTCTGGCATCCTGGCCATGGTGGCCAAGAAACTGGCCGCGCAAACAGTGGTCGGCGTCGATATCGACCCGCAGGCGATCGAATCGGCGCGCGACAATACCGAACGCAACCAGTGCGACATCGAATATTTCCTGCCAGATACGTTTGCCACCTCGGCATACGCCACGGCAAAGTTTGACATCGTCGTCGCCAACATCCTGTCGAGCCCATTGAAGCTGATGGCGCCGATGCTCTCGGGCCGTGTCGCTGACGGTGGCGCCCTGATCCTGTCCGGCGTGCTGGCACGCCAGGCGGAAGAAGTGGCCGCAGCCTACGCGCCATTCATCGAGCTGGGTGTCTGGGCCGAGCAAGATGGCTGGGTGGCGCTGCATGGCCGCCTGGGTGCAACGCAAGCCCCTGCGCCACGCGCGGAAGGTGCATAAGCACAGCAATGGCCCTCGCCACCAAATGCCCCCATTGCAACACGATATTTCGGGTCGCTGCTGACCAGTTGAAGTTACGTGGGGGCATCGTGCGCTGTGGCACGTGCAGGGAAGTCTTTGACGGCAATGCCGCACTGGTCGATCCAGCTGCGGCATCGCCGTTTTTAACCTCCAGCCCCGGCGCTGCCGTCCCGCAGCCCTCCCCGTACCCGGCCGAAGACTGCCTGCCGTCCGCCACGGACGACGAACCCATCTATTGCCTCGACTTCGACACCTCGTTCGATCCGTTCGGCATCCTGCCGGAAACGGCGCAGCGCAAGGAAGACGAGGACGATAGCGAACACATCGAGCTTGATCTCGACGTCGGCCTGCCCGCCGATGCAGTTGCCGACGCGCCTGTCGATATGCCTGTCGATGTGCCTGTCGAAATACCGGCCAACCGGCCCGAACCTCCGCTGCCCCAGCCGATGGCGCCGTTCAAGCGCCGCCAGGTCGATGACGCGCCCGCCTTCGCCACGTACTTGCGCGACAGCCGCCGCGAACCGAGCCTGGCAGCCGGCGTTGCGCCAGCACAGCCTGTTGCGCCTAAAATCAGCCTGGACAAGCCCGTGCCACCGGCCACCGTGCGCCAGGAACCCACTTTTTCCGACCAATCATTCGCATCGTTGCCCGCCGTAGCCATTGCGCGGGATCAAGCCGCTGGTGACGCTGAAGCCGCGCCGCTTGCCAGCCACGACGAACCGACCTTCGTGACCCAGGGCCGGCACCGCGAACAGAGCGGCAAGGCCCTGCGCGTGGCGATGGCCATCGGCTCGGTCACCCTGCTGATCCTGCTATTCGTACAAGTGATGACGACCTTCCGCAATCCGCTGGCGGCGCAGTTTCCTCAGTGGAAGCCGAGCCTGGTGGCGCTGTGCAAGCTGAGCGGCTGCCAGGTCGATTTGCCGGCCCAGATCGAGGCGCTGTCCATCGAGCAGGGCGAATTGCAAACCCTGAAGGAACAGACCTTCTCCTACGTGTCCCTGCTGCGCAACCAAAGCCGCAGCGTGCAAGCCTGGCCCAGTATCGAACTGATCCTCAATGATGCCAATGACAAGCCGGTATTGCGCCGTGTCATCGCGCCGCGCGACTACCTGCCAGCCAGCATCGACGTCAGCAAGGGGCTGGCACCGCGCTCGGAACAAACCATCAAAGTGTATTTTGCATTAGATCAACTCACGGCGTCTGGCTACCATATCGCCATCTTTTACCCTTAACAGCACACTATCATGACTAAAACATCGTTGATCTGCGGCTCGCTTGCTACCGACACCATCATGCAATTTCCCGGCCGTTTCGGCGAGTCCTTGCTGGCCGACCAGTTGCACAAAATAAACGTTTCCTTCCTCGTGCCCACCATGCGCACCGAGTTCGGCGGTTGCTCGGGCAACATCGCCTACAGCCTGAAAATGCTGGGCGGCGACCCGCGCATCGTCGGCGTCATGGGCCAGGATAGCGCCGCCTACCTGGAACGCCTGCAAAAACTGGGCATTCCCACCGCCAACATCCTGATCAAGGCCGACAGCTACAATGCGCAATGCTTCGTCACGGCCGACAGTGACAATAACCAGATCAACGCCTTTCACCCAGGCGCCATGTCGTTCGCGCATGAAAACCCGGTTGCCAATGCAGGCGCAGCCAAGGTGGCCATCATTTCGCCGGACGGCGACCTGGGCATGCTCAAGCACGCTGCCGACCTGGCCGACCTGGGCATTCCCTTCATGTTTGACCCAGGTCAACAGTTGCCACGCTTTAACGGCGAACAATTGATCGACTTCATCAACAAAGCCACGTATGTCTCCGCCAACGACTATGAAATAGAAATGTTGATGGAACGCACGGGCTTGACCCTGCCGGAGATCGCCAGCCGCCTGGAAGCGCTGATCATCACGCGCGGCGAAAAGGGTTCGGAAATTTATACGGACGGCAAGCGCATCGACATTCCTGCCGTGGCCGCCAAGGAAGTGCTGGACCCGACCGGTTGTGGCGACGCCTACCGTGCGGGCTTGCTATTCGGCATTACCAACGACCTGGGCTGGGAAACCAGCGGCCGCCTGGCCAGCCTGCTGGGCGCCATCAAGATCGCCACCCAGGGCGCGCAAAACCATGTGTTTACGCCAGCAAGCATCGCCGACCAGTTTGAAGCGGCGTTCGGCTACCGCTATTAATATGTCAACCAGGCCGGCTGGTGCGCAAGCGCCAGGCCGGCCTCTTCGTTTTACCTCACCACAAAAATCATCCCCACCAGCACTTGCGCGATCTGCAGCAAGATCAGGGCCGCCAGCAGCGACAGGTCCAGGCTGCCGATCAAAGGCACGACTTTGCGTATCGGACGCAGCAGCGGCTCGTTCAGGGCCCGGACGAACGGCGCCAGCGGCGCATGCGGGTTAACCCAGCTGAAGATGGCTTCGATGATCAGCAAGGCCATGAAACCGTAGAGTATCCATTGCAGGAAGCGTTGCAGCGACTTGAGCAGCACCGCCTCGAAGGGATAGCCGGAAATCAACAAGACCATACTGGCCAGCAAGACGATTAGGAAGGCGCCGATCAGGCTGGCCCAGTCATACCCGCCCACGCCAGGTACCACGCGGCGCAAGGGGCGCACCAGCCAGTCGGACAATTGAAAGGTGAATTGCGCCACGGACGATGGCGGGCGTACGCGTACCGCCTGCATCCAGAAACGCAGCAGCAAGACCCCGCCCAGCAATGTGGCAATGGTATCAACGATCAATGTAAGGATAACGATCAGCACGACAAATTCTCCAAAAAAAAACCGCTGTGTGATTGAGTCACACAGCGGCGTGTTGCCTCATCCAGGCATCCGTATCGTGGGAATTACGATGGGCGGGTGCTGGTTGGGAATGGCCAGGCTGCGGCCGGTGCCAACACGGTTTTTGCTACAGGTGCGATAGGTGCCGATGGCTTGGCAACAGCGGCCTTCTTCGGGGCGGCCTTTTTAGGCGCGGCCTTCTTGGCGGCCACGGCGGCTGGTGCCGCTGGCGCTGCGGCTATCGGTGCTGCTGCCACGGCTGGCTTGGCGGCAGGTTTCGCTGCTGCTTTAGCTGCTGGCTTGGCTGCAGGTTTCGCTGCAACCTTGGCCGCTGGCTTGGCCGCTACTTTCGCTGCTGGCTTGGCCGCTACTTTCGCTGCTGGCTTGGCTGCAGCTTTTGCTGCTGGCTTCGCTGCTGCCTTGGCGACCGGTTTGGCTGCTGGTTTCGCGACGGTTTTTTTCGCTGCCGGCTTGGCCGCAGGCTTCGCTACCGCTTTGGCGGCAGGCTTGGCTGCGGCTTTCGC
The DNA here is from genome assembly GCF_051380875.1 of Janthinobacterium woesei. NCBI lineage: Bacteria > Pseudomonadati > Pseudomonadota > Betaproteobacteria > Burkholderiales > Oxalobacteraceae > Janthinobacterium > Janthinobacterium woesei. Next base: position 159,977 of record NZ_JBNYXW010000005.1, on the reverse strand, counting down.
TGCTGGCTTAGCCGCTGCTTTGGCTGCTGGCTTGGCTACCGCCTTGGCGACAACTTTTTTCGCCGCTGGCTTGGCGACTGCCTTTGCTGCTGGCTTCGCTGCTACCTTGGCCGCAGGCTTGGCTGCAGCTTTTGCTGCTGGCTTCGCTGCTGTCTTGGCTACCGCCTTGGCGACGATTTTTTTCGCCGCTGGCTTGGCTGCCGCTTTGGCGACAGGCTTAACTGCTGCCTTGGCTGCAGGTTTCGCTGCGGCTTTTTTCACCGCTGGCTTGGCTGCTGCCTTGGCGGCAGGTTTCGCTGCAGCTTTAGCCACTGGCTTGGCAACGGCTTTTTTCGCCGCTGGCTTGGCTGCCGCCTTGGCGACAGGTTTCGCTGCAACTTTCGCTGCTGGCTTGGCTGCCGGTTTTGCTGCGGCCTTGACCGCTGGTTTCGCTGCTGCTTTCGCTACTGGTTTTGCTGCCACTTTTGCTGCAGGCTTGGCTGCGGCTTTGGCGACTGGTTTTGCGGCTGGTTTTGCTGCGGCTTTGGCAGCTGGTTTAGCGGCAACCGTCTTCGCTGCGGCTGCCGGCTTCTTCGCGGCAGGAGCAGCCTTGGCGGCTGGTTTCTTTACTTCTGATTTCTTAGCGGCTGTTGCCATTTGTCTCTCCTTCATCTGAGATGAGAAATTTAAGCTACAAGATTTAAACCCGTCCGACCCACCACAGGGATAGGCCAGGCGAATTATTCATCGGCACAAACGGTCGTTTGCGCTAATGAATTCGGCACCAGCTGAACTGCTGCAACTCCTCACGTTTGCAGCACTTCAGCCATCGTCGGTGCCACCCTGCTTTATCTCGCAGCTGGTGGCAAAGTCTGAATTCGGTCATTCGTTTTCGATGCCGTGCGTTTTTTCGCTCCTCGCATCGCGCTCGCCACAACACCGATACGTCAAATAAAAAACCGCCATGCCTGAAAAAATTCGGGCACGGCGGCAGACGAAAACGGTGTGGTTTTGTGCATATCCGTGTAAATCTGTATCCCTGTTTTGCGAGGTTTTTTCGTTACCGCGCAGGTTAAAAAACCCCGCATTCTAACGCTCGCATTTGCAATCTCATAAAGTACACGAAAACCTTGTCAATGCGCAACCGGCACGACGCGTTTTCGCAGGCTTTTTTGCATGATACGCGTGCTATCGCACAATCACACGGCAAATGCCGCGGCAAGCGCATCCGGAAACGATTTTTTCCACCTGCAATGGCGCCGTTCATGACAGCCGAAAAACCTGGCGTGGACCTCGTCGCATCGCTCGATTAGGTACGCTTTTTCCGCCGCGCAGGTGACCAGCGCAAGCTTGCCGATAGCGCTTTTTGCGCGTCCTGCGGCAGCGGTACTTTTCGCCCCGGATCGCCGCTGGCGCGGCAGCGGGAACATGCGCGCGTCATCCAGGCATTCAAAAAAAAAGCGCCGTCACAGTGACGGCGCCTTGGGCGTTTGATGGCGAAGGATTACTCCCAGTTCAGCGCGCCGCCGGTCTGGTATTCGGTCACGCGCGTTTCGAAGAAGTTACGCTCCTTCTTCATGTCGATCATCTCGCTCATCCACGGGAATGGATTTTCTTCCTGCGCAAACAGCGGCTCGATGCCGATCTGCTGGGCGCGGCGGTTGGCGATGAAGCGCAGGTAGCCCTTGAACATCGGCGCGTTCAGACCCAGCACGCCGCGCGGCATGGTGTCTTCGGCGTACGCGTATTCCAGTTCCACTGCCTGCATGAACAGGACCTTGATCTCTTCGCGGAAGGCGGCCGTCCACAGCTGCGGGTTTTCCATCTTGATCGTGTTGATCAAATCGATGCCGAAGTTGCAGTGCATCGATTCGTCGCGCAGGATGTACTGGTACTGCTCGGCAGCGCCCATCATCTTGTTCTGGCGGCCCAGCGCCAGGATCTGCGTGAAGCCGACGTAGAAGAACAGGCCTTCCATCAGGCAGGCAAAAACGATCAGCGATTTGAGCAATTTCTGATCGTTTTCCACCGTGCCGGTGGTAAACGCCGGGTCGGTCAGGGTGTTGATGAACGGAATCAGGAACTCATCCTTGTCGCGGATCGACTTGACTTCGTTGTAGGCGTTGAAGATCTCGCCTTCATCCAGGCCCAAGGACTCAACGATGTACTGGTAAGCGTGCGTGTGGATCGCTTCCTCGAACGCCTGGCGCAGCAGGTACTGGCGGCACTCTGGCGCCGTGATGTGGCGGTACGTGCCCAGCACGATGTTGTTGGCGGCCAGCGAATCGGCGGTAACAAAGAAACCCAGGTTGCGCTTGACCAGGCGGCGCTCGTCGTCCGTCAGGCCGTTCGGGTTCTTCCACAGCTCGATATCGCGCTGCATGTTCACTTCCTGCGGCATCCAGTGGTTGGCGCAACCGGCCAGGTATTTATCCCACGCCCACTTGTACTTGAACGGCACCAGCTGGTTGACGTCGGTCTTGCCGTTGATGATGCGCTTGTCATCGGCATTGACGCGGCGCGCCACTTGCTCGGCGTTCGCTTCGGACGGCTCGGCACCGGCCGGCAGGTTCAAATCGGTATTTCCCAGTGGCGCTTGCTGCGCCGGACGCGGCACAGCTGCCGACGTGGTTTCATCATCCCATGACAACGACATAATCTTCTTCCTTTCCTTGCCGGCGTGCCGGCGTTCCGCAACAGGCCCGTTGTATCGGACAATGCGGACATTAACAACATTGAATCAGCCCGGCCGTGCCGGGCTGACAACTAAAATTTTACTGGCAGGCTTCGCATTCTTCGAAACCGTCATCACCCGGGCGCAGGTAGCAGGCTTCGCCATCGGCGTCGTCCGCTGCCGCTGCCACCACTGGCGCTGCGGCGGCAACTGCTGCTGCCACGATCGCTGCCTGGGCGCTCTGTGCGCTGGCCGACATGCCGCCGTCGACTGCCACGGCGTTCAGGGCGCCCGTCTTGGAGGTCGATTTCTCCATGTGGGTGGCGGCGATGGTACGCAGGTAGTAGGTGGTCTTCAGGCCACGCAGCCATGCCAGCTTGTAGGTTTCGTCCAGCTTCTTGCCCGACGCACCAGCCATGTATATGTTCAGCGACTGGGCCTGGTCGATCCACTTCTGGCGACGCGAAGCCGCTTCCACCAGCCAGCTTGGCGACACTTCAAAGGCGGTGGCGTAGATATCGCGCAGGTCTTGCGGGATGCGGTCGATCTTCACCAGAGAGCCGTCGAAGTACTTCAGGTCGGAGATCATGACTTCATCCCACAGGTCGCGTGCCTTCAGGTCGCGCACCAGGTAGCCGTTGATCTCCGTGAATTCGCCCGACAGGTTCGATTTCACATACAGGTTCTGGAACGTCGGCTCGATACAGGCCGACACGCCGATGATGTTCGAAATCGTCGCCGTCGGGGCAATGGCCACGCAGTTCGAGTTGCGCATGCCAAACTTGGCGATGCGTTCGCGCACCGGGGTCCAGTCCATGGCCGACGAGGAATCGACTTCCAGGTAGCCGCCGCGCTCTTCGGCCAGCAGTTTGACCGAATCTTGCGGCAGGATGCCACGATCCCACAGCGAACCGGCGTACGATTCATAGCGGCCGCGCTCTTCGGCCAGTTCCGTCGACGCCAGGTAGGCGTAGTAGCACACCGTTTCCATCGAGGTGTCGGCAAACGACACGGCTTCGTTCGAGGCAAACGGGATGCGCATCATGTGCAGGCAATCCTGGAAGCCCATGACGCCCATGCCAACCGGACGGTGGCGCATGTTCGAGTTGCGCGCCTTCTCGACGGCGTAGTAATTGATGTCGATGACGTTGTCGAGCATGCGCATGGCAGTGCGCACGGTCTTGGCCAGCTTGACATGATCGAGCTTGCCTTCTTTCATGTGCGCCGGCATGTTCACGGAACCGAGGTTGCAGACGGCGATTTCATCAGGGCCGGTGTTCAGGGTGATTTCCGTGCACAGGTTCGAGCTGTGGACGACGCCAACGTGCGACTGCGGGCTGCGGATATTGCAAGGATCCTTGAAAGTGATCCATGGGTGGCCCGTTTCAAACAGCATCGACAGCATCTTGCGCCACAGGTCCAGCGCAGCGATCCTCTTGAAGGAACGCATTTCGCCAGCGGCAGCCTTGGCTTCATAGCCCAGGTAAGCCTTTTCAAAGGCCTTGCCGACCAGGTCGTGCAAATCTGGCGTTTCGCTCGGCGAGAACAGGGTCCAGTCGCCTTTTTCCATGACGCGCTTCATGAACATGTCGGGAATCCAGTTGGCCGTGTTCATGTCGTGCGTGCGGCGGCGGTCGTCGCCCGTGTTCTTGCGCAGATCGAGGAATTCCTCGATGTCCATGTGCCAGGTTTCCAGGTAGGCGCAGACGGCGCCCTTGCGCTTGCCGCCCTGGTTGACTGCCACGGCCGTGTCGTTGACCACTTTCAGGAACGGCACCACGCCTTGCGATTTGCCGTTGGTGCCCTTGATGTGGGCGCCCAGGGCGCGCACTGGCGTCCAGTCGTTGCCCAGGCCGCCGGCATACTTGGCCAGCAGTGCATTGTCCTTGATGGCGTCGTAGATGCCTTCCAGGTCATCCGAAACGGTGCTCAGGTAGCACGACGACAACTGCGAGCGCAGGGTGCCCGAGTTGAACAGGGTCGGCGTCGAGCTCATGAAGTCGAACGAGGACAGCAGTTTGTAGAACTCGATGGCGCGCGCTTCGCGGTCCGCTTCATTCAGCGACAGGCCCATGGCCACGCGCATGTAGAACGCCTGCGGCATTTCGATGCGCACGTCATGGATGTGCAGGAAATAGCGGTCATACAGGGTTTGCAGGCCAATGTAGCCAAATTGCAAGTCGCGGTCGGCCACGATGGCTTTCGCCAGGCGCTCCAGGTCGAAACTGGCCAGTACCGGGTTCAGCAGGTCATTGGCGATGCCCTTGGCGATGTATGCCGGGAAATAGGTCAGGTATTCGCTGGCGGCAGCCGCTTGCGGCACTTCCTTGCCAAACACTTCCTTGCGCACCGTGTGCAGCAGGATGCGGGCCGTGACCTGGCTGTAAGCCGGGTCTTTTTCCATCAGCGCGCGCGCCGCCAGGATGGCCGACTTGTGCAGCTCTTCGACCGGTACGCCGTCGTACAGGTTTTTCACGGTTTCGGCCAGGATGGCGTCGGCATCGACGTGCTTTTCCAGGCCGGCGCAGGCGGCGCTGATCAGGTCGCGCACTTCCTGCATGTCCAGCAGGCGGCGTACGCCGTTATCGGTCACGTTCAATTGTGGCGCTGCAACTTGTGCGGCACCGCCTTGCGCTTCCTTCTGCAGGCGGCGCTCTTCCATGTGCTTGGCGCGGTACAGCACGTAGGCACGCGCCACGTCGTGCTCGCCCGAACGCATCAGCGACAGTTCCACCTGGTCTTGCACATCTTCAATATGGAAGGTGCCGCCGCCCGGGTGGCGGCGCACCAGCGCTGCCACGACGCCGTCCGTCAATTGTTCCACCAGTTCACGGATGCGTGCCGAGGCTGCGCCCTGGCCGCCGTTCACGGCCAGGAACGCCTTGGTCATGGCGATGGCGATCTTCGAAGGCTCAAATGCCACCACCGCGCCGTTGCGGCGGATGATGCGATAGTCGCCCATGGCTGCGCCCGTGCTCGCCACGCTATTGGCCGCGCCTGGCGCTGGCGATACTGGCGTTGGATGGTTGGAAATATCTTGTGGTGATTGCATTGAAGCTCCCGTTGTCAGCTAAAGTCAGCCTGCAGTTTTGCTGCCGCGTGTGTGTGGTTGAATAGAACGCCCGATATTCAGGGTTTCTTCAGGTAATTTTTGTTGCCAAATAGCAAATAATGCAAAGTCAGAATTCATACCGCCAACCTTCACTGCCGGCTGGCGCGAAACACGATCAAGGGTGGTGAAGCGCCAGTTCCAGCTGCCATACCGGCAAACAGGATAGCTTTGACAATAATTCTGAAAACGTCTGAGATGGCACTAGATATAGTTATTAAATTCGATTTCTTCACTAATTGTAGTACCCATCGAAATGGGATGCAATAGTTTTCCGGCATCCGTTGGCGTAATTTTTTGTACTTTCTTCTACGATTTCGGTTGACTTTTCAGGGCATGGATGGAAAGCCCAATGCCCGCGAAGTAAGCGCTAACGCAGGCTGTCGGCCAAGGGTTTCCAGCCAGCATTCTTGATAAAAATGCCAGTCGAAAAACGGTCCGGGATCCGTCTTCCTTCCCGGCGCGATATGTTCATGACCACGCACTTGGGTCAGTCCGTAGCGCTCCACCAGGGCCGCCGTCAATGCCGCCAGGACACGATATTGCTGTGCCTGGAAGGGGACAAAGTCCGAGCCTTCCATTTCGATACCGATGGAATATCCATTGCACTGCGGACGGCCCTCAAAGGTGGACGTACCGGCATGCCAGGCGCGCTGGCTAGCAGAAACATATTGCAGCAGCGCACCATCGCGCCGCACAAAAAAGTGCGCCGAGACCTGCAAACCACGCAGGTCGGCAAAAGAAGGATCGGCATTATAATCTACCCGGCCGGTAAACAAGTCCGACACATGCGGCGCGCCGAAGTGGCCGCCGGGCAAACTGATGTTATGGATCACCAGCAAATCGATTTGCGCGCCTTCCGGGCGGGCATCCTGGTACGGCGAATCGTAGCGCACGGCGCCGTCGCACCAGCCATCGTCATTTATCTTCCATGCCATCATCAAGCTGGGGCTCCTGTATCGTCAACTTTTGCATCCGGTAACGCAACTGGCGCACGCTGATGCCCAGTTGCCGCGCCGCCCGCCCACGATGATAGCGTTCCCGCACCAGCGCCAGCGTGATCATTTCCCGCTCGGCCTGGCATAAATATAATGCCAGCGGCAAGACTGGCGCCACGCTGCGCGGTGCCATGCCCGGCAGGGACAGTTGCCGCTCCGGCATTGCCGGCGGCGCCCGCAGCGGCGTGACACCAGCCAACGATGGCAAACCCAGGCCATCGGGGGCGATCACGCCGTCGTCGGCAAAGGCCAGCGCCCGTTCCAGCAGGTTCTCCAGTTCGCGCACATTGCCAGGAAACGCATAGCCGGCCAGCGCCGCCAGCACGGGCGGCGCCAGGCGCACGGCTTGCTGCGGCGAAAGGCGCGCCAGGATTGCCTCACATAATACCTCCAGATCGGCCAGCCGTTCACGCAGCGGCGGCACCGCCAGCTCGATCACATTGAGCCGGTAATACAAATCCCGGCGAAAGGTCGCGGCCGCCACGCCGCGCGCCAGGCCATGCTGGCTGGCGCACAGGATGCGCACATCAACGGCCTCATCCCTGCTACCGCCCAGTTTGCGCACGCGGCGCTCCTGCAGCGCGCGCAACAGTTTCACTTGCATGCCCAGCGGCAAGTCGTCGACTTCATCGAGCAGCAGGCTGCCTCCGTGTGCCGCCTGAAACAGGCCCTGGCGCTCATGCAACGCCCCCGTATAGGCGCCCTGGCGGCAGCCAAAGAACTCCGCCTCCATCAGCGCTTCGGGAATGGCGCCGCAATTGACGGCGATAAACGGGAAACCGGCACGCGCGCCCTGCGCATGGATGGCGCGCGCCGCCAGCTCCTTGCCGCTGCCCGACTCGCCACGGATGGCCACCGGCGCACCGCAGCGGGCGATGCGGCTAATCTGCGCGCGCAGCGCCTGCATGGCGGCCGAATTGCCGATCAATTGCAGCGCGGGTGGCCTGCCGTTGGCTGGTATCTGGTCGGTGACGGCCACGGTACGCGAGCTGGAGCTGGGGCTGGAGCTGAACATGGGGCTGGCCTTTCTGCGATGGCGACCGGGGCCGCTTCGTGCAGATGCTACGCCTGGCGGGCAAAAGGGGACGTTACGATACGGAAGAGCAATGCGCAGCACCTGCGCTCACTATCTATTACAGCGTGGCGTGCGCGTGGCTGCAGTAATCGTGGCCCCTGGCCTGCACGTTTTCAGACGCGGGATAGTACACGCCGCATTGGGCGCAGCACAGCATCAGCTCGGCGTCAGGCAGTTCCTGAACCCGGTCTGGCGGCGCAAACGGGTGCGGCGGCTGTTGCTGCTGCTCACGGGCGCGCTGCTGCATGCCGCGAATCTTGCTGCGGATAGCAAACAGCACCAGAAACACCAGCGCCAGCCAAAACAAAACACGTGTCATGCGAATCCTCGGTGTAAAACCACTTCAAGTACAAAACGGCTACCGACATAGGCCAGCAGCAAGGTAGCGAAACCAGCCAGGGTAAAACTCAGCGCCGTCTTGCCGCGCCAGCCACGGAAGCGGCGTCCGGCCAGCAAGGAGGCAAACAGCAGCCACGACAACATGGTAAACACGGACTTGTGATCCCAGTTCAGAGCCTTGCCAAACAATTGTTCGGAAAAGACGATGCCCGACAGCACCGTCAGGCTGAGCAAGATGAAACCCAGGCCAATCATGCGAAACAGCAACTTCTCCATCGTCAGCAGGGCTGGCAACTGGTCCAGCGCGCTGCCGATGAAACCCCGGCTTTCGCTGCGCGTATGCAAGCGCGACTCCTGCAGCGCCATCAGCACGGCGTGGAAGGCGGCAATCGTCAAGGTGCTGTAGGCGAGCACGGCGACCGCGATATGCCAGCCAAAGACGGCCGACTTGCCGTCCATGCTGACCTGGCTCCCAGGAAAGGCCCAGGCCAGGCCTATGGCGATGACGGCGCTGGGCATGACCATGCGGCGCAGTCCATCGAGGCTGAAATTGCGGTTCTCTATCCAGTAAGCGCCCACAGAGACCCACAGCGCGGCCGACAGCATGGCGGAAAAGCCGAAGCGCAAGGTGCCCGGCGCCATCAGGTCGAACCACAGCGTAGCGGCGTGCGCCAGCCACGCAATGCCTGTCAGGCTGGCAATGAGCCGGGCCCGGGGAGAGGGAAGCAACGCACACACCGCATACAACAGGGCGGCGATGAGAAAGAAGTAAGTCTGCATGTTTTAAGTTTACACCATAGCCGGCAAGCGCGATTCAAGCGACAGCATGGGCGCCAGGGCGCCGATGCAAGCCTGCCATGATATCGCGCCTGAGGCGTGACGGGGTGGCGCACCCTCAAGATTTCCAAATCTTTCGCGCTGCGGCGCAGCGCCTGTCTATATTAGTATGCTGCGCAAAAATGATGGCCCGCTTAAGTGGGCCATCAAGCACTCTGGCTATCGGCTTACTTGACGTTCAGGCTCTTCTTGGCCTGCTCCAGCAAATCCGTCTTGACCCAGTCCTTGGCCACGGGTGGCTTCGTCATGCGGCCCACGCCCGTTTTCACCATCACATCGGTGGTCACCTGGATATGCTCGGGCGTGATGTCATACGAATACGGCGAATTGCTGATCGCGTCGTCGAAGTCATCCTTCGTGATCTGGCCACGGAAAATCACTTCGCGCACGTATTTCTCCGCCGTCGGCTTGCTGTCGATGAAGGTCTTGGTAGCTTCGACGAAGCAGCGCATGAATTTTTCCGCCACGGGACGGCGTTCCTTGTAAAACTTTTCCGTCATCACCATGGTCCGCACTGGCTCGCCAATCGGCGTATCGTACGGTTTCAGGATTTCCACGCCGAAACCCTTGTTGATCGCCTGCGACGATTGCGGCTCCGATTGCATCATGGCATCGATATTCTTGCCCATCAGCGCCTGGTTCAAGTCCGCGTAAGCGAGGAAGACCAGTTGCACATCCTTGCCCTTGGTTTCCGACACCGTCAAGCCGTTCTGCGCCAGCTCGGCCAGCAGCAGCACTTCCTGGATGCCGCCGCGCGTCACGCCCACGCGCTTGCCCTTCAAATCCTTGACGCTGGTGATTTTTTGCTCGGCGCCCGCCACCAGGCGCGCGCCGCCCTTGGCAAAGCCGGCCACCACATAGATCGGCGCACCGCCCGCACGGCCGGAAATGGCCGCCTCGGACGCCGTCGCGCCCACGTCCAGTTCGCCCGCGATGATCGCCTGCATCACATCGAGGCCCTTGGCGAAGATATGCTCTTCCACCTTGATGCCGCACTTGGGCGCGATTTCCTTGATATAGGACACGGCGCCGTAGTGGGCAAATTTCAAGTTGCCCAGGCGCACGACTTCCTGTGCCTGAGCTGCGCCTACGCTCAATGTCAACATGACTGCGGCAGCAAGACTGGTTTTCAAGGTGACGATTTTTTGCATCTGCTTCTCCTGTTTCACGGTGGTTGGAATTGCCTGCGATGCAGGCAAGGAAACACTGCTTTTTTATTATGCAGAGATAGTACCGTGTGCTGGAGTGAGAAAAGTATTTTTTATCGCGCTTGCAGATGCCGGGCAATTCAATCAGCGCAACATCGCTCATCGCTGGCACCTGCTGATCCATCTATCCTTGAACGTGGCAGTCAATATCATTGCAGGAATCATTGCACAAGCGTCACCAGCCCTGCCAGCGCGGCGACGGCTGCCAGCAGGGAACTACGCAACAGCAATGTGGGCGCATACGGCAGCAGCAGGGCCACCAGCAGCGCGCCGGACGATAAAAATCCCAGCCACGCGACCACGCCGACGGTGGCACTCCAGCCGGCTACGCAGGGCCAGATGGCCAGCGCCAGCAACAGCGCGCCAGCCAGTTGCAGCGCACGCCGCACGCTCAAGGCCGCGTCGCGCCCCCAGACTTGGCCGTGATGGCGGTCCATCGCCAGGGAGAGGCTGGCCATGCCCGCATACGACAGGCCCAGCGCACAAAGTATGGTGTAGATCATGACTGTCCTTCCGCATTGACTTGCAGGCTGGCCGATGCCGCCAGGCTTTCCCTGGCAGCGGCCTTTTTGACCGGCTTTTCCTTGCGCTTGTGGACTTTCCACGCGCCCCGGGCGGCCAGCAGGCCAAACGCCAGGCTGCACAATTCCACGCCGGCGCTTTCCCAGTCGCCGCGGGTGATCTGCGCTACCAGGTTGTCGCCCGTCGTCAGTACATTCAGCACGGGCAGCAGCACGCACATTGCAGCCAGCAGGCACAGTTGCTCGATCCAGGCGCGCTTTTCCGAGCGCAGGCAGGCGTGCACTAGCATCAGGAACCACACGCCGAAGAAGGCCCGCACTTCCCAGCCGGCGCGGTGCTCGATGCCGACGGGGATCAGTCGGTTCGCCCACAGGAAACCGATGCAGGCAATGGCCAGGCCGGCGATGGCGGCCACGTTCAGGCATTCGATGATGCGGTACACGCGTTCCGTATAGGCGCCGAATTCGCCGCCGGCACGCTGGCGGCGCTTGACCATGAACAGGATCGCTCCCGTGCCCATCATCGCCGTGCCGGCCAGGCCGCAGAAGAAATACAGCCAGCGCATGGGCGTGCCGCCAAAACCGGCCATGTGCAGGTTCGACATGACGATACGCGTCAGGCCCGCGCCGCCCGTGTCCGACTTGCCCGGCTGGCGCACGGCGATTTGCTCGCCCGTGGCCAGCGCATAGCAAGCCATGCCCGTATTGGCACTGATACGCTCAAGCATATCGCCGTCTTCATTCCAGCCATACATGCATACGCGCATGGAGGCATCGTTCGGATTGTCCAGCACCACGGCGCGGATTTCCTGTCCGATGGTCTGCTCGGCGCGCTGCGCAAACGACTCCAGTGCAGGAATGGCCAGCGCCACACCCGTTCTGGCCGGCTTGTCCGCCGCGTTCCAATCGGCCATGAAGGCGCGCTTGGCGTTGTCCATGCCATATTGGGCCACCACGGGGGCCGGCACATAATCGTCGCTGTAGAACGCCAAGCCCGTGTAGGCGATCATGCACTGGAACGGCAAGGTCAGCACCGCCACCGCGTTATGCGCGTCGAGCCACGAGCGCTGGCCTTTTGCCGGGCGGAAGGTGAAGAAATCCTTGAAGATGCGCTTGTGCGTGATGACGCCACTGACCAGCGCCACCAGCATGATCATGGTAGTGATGCCGACGATCCACACGCCGATGCGCCCCGCATGCAACTCATAGTGGAAATCGACGAAATGGTGGCCGCCGATGGTCTCGCGCCCGTTCGCTTCGCGCGCAGGCTCGATCACCTTGCCCGTCAGCGTATCGAGATCTGCCGAACCATAACCGCCGCTGGGCTGGAACCAGTAAGCGGACAGACCATGACCGGGGCGCTGCACGGGCCAGATTTCCCACATGTCTGCCTTTGGGTGTTCCTTGGCCATGAAGTCCAGCGCCAGCGCCAGGCGCTGCGCGCGGTCCGTGACCTTCGGCAGCGGCGGATCGTTCGCGTGCGCCGCCTCTTCCAGTGCATGTTCTGGCGTCATCCAGTGGCCGATCGGGTCGTCGAAGACGGCCAGGGAGCCGGTCAGGAAAATGGCGAACAGCAGCCACGAAATCCACAGGCCGCTCCAGGTATGCAGCCAGGCCATGGCCTGGCGCAAGCCGCCTGACTGCGGCGTCTTCACAACCTTGCCCTGTTGCGGCGTTTTCGCTACTTTTTCCACTTTGACGGCGTTCATGCTGCACCGCGCGACAGGAGCATGCCGGTGCCGCCGCACAGGATGGCCGGCAGCAGCATGCCGATCCAGACACGGCGCAGGTCTTGCACGGCAAAGACCCAGATAACGGCGCAGGTGTAAACGACAAAGGCGCTCAGGGTGGCCGTCAGCACGGCTTCGGCGCGCAACATAGGCAGCACGGCCGACAGCAGCACGGCCACGCCGGACGTCAGCGCGTAGCCGCCGAAGACGGCAGCGAGCACGCGTGAAAACAACATCATGTTGGCCGATTTCATCGTTGCGGTGTCCCTGACAACTGCGGTTGTGCCAGGCGGCACTGCATATACTGCATATATTGAACATATTGCTGGGTAAAATCGGCGGCCGACATGGCACCCCTTTCCGGTCAGGCGCGGCGCGCCATAAAATGTAAATAAGAATTATTCGCATTCTAACCGGCTTCGTGCCTTTCCTGCAATCGCGGCATTGCCAGAAATACCAAGTAAATGAAAAACAGTCCGGCCATCGGCCTGTGCAGCAGGGGAGCGCCAGGCCCCCGCGATGGGGTAAAATGGCGCCCATCGTCCGGCTTGCGCCGCCCACTCCCAAGCTTTCCATTGCAGGTTCATCATGCTAGATAATCTCACCCAACGGCTTGCCAAAGTCGTCAAGACCATGCGCGGCGAGGCGCGCTTGACCGAAGCGAACACCGCAGACATGCTGCGCGAAGTGCGCCTGGCGCTGCTCGAAGCCGACGTCGCCCTGCCCGCCGTGCGCGAATTCATCGCCAAAGTCAAAGAAAAAGCCATGGGCGAGGATGTCATTTCCTCGCTCACGCCCGGCCAGGCCCTGGTCGGCGTGGTGCAGCGCGAACTGGCCGCCCTGATGGGCGCCGACCTGGGGCCGGAAGCGTCGCAGATCAGCTTTGCCCAGCAGCCGCCCGCCATCATCCTGATGGCCGGTTTGCAGGGTGTGGGTAAAACCACCACCGTCGGCAAGCTGGCGAAATACCTGAAGGAAGAAAAAAAGAAGAAGGTGCTGACCGTCTCGGCCGACGTGTACCGTCCCGCCGCGATCGCCCAGCTGCAATCGGTGACCGCCCAGGTCGGCGCAGACTTCTTCCCGTCTTCCAGCACCGACAAGCCGGTCGATATCGCCCTCGCTGCGCTGGACTGGGCCAAGAAGCATTATCACGACGTGCTGATCATCGATACTGCGGGCCGCCTGGGTATCGACGAAGAGATGATGCGCGAAATCGCCGCCATCCACGGCGCCGTGAAGCCGATCGAAACCCTGTTTGTCGTCGACGCCATGCTGGGCCAGGATGCCATCAACACGGCCAAGGCCTTCAATGATGCACTGCCACTGACTGGTATCGTTCTGACCAAGCTCGATGGCGATGCGCGCGGCGGTGCCGCCCTGTCGGTACGCCACATTACGGGTAAGCCGATCAAGTTTGCCGGTGTTTCGGAAAAACTCGACGGCCTGGAAGCGTTCGATCCAACCCGCATGGCCAACCGCATCCTGGGCATGGGCGACATCCTGGCCCTGGTGGAAGAGGCGCGCAAGGGCGTCGACAGCAAGGCTGCGGCCGATCTGGCGCAAAAAATCAAGGTCGGCGGCAAGTTCGACATGAACGACTTCAAGGCGCAACTGGGCCAGATGAAGAAAATGGGCGGCATGGCCAACCTGATGGACAAGCTGCCAGCGCAGTTCCAGCAGGCCGCAGGCGGCAAGAACATGGATCAAGCGGACAAGCAGGTGCGCCGCATGTGCGGCATCATCGACTCGATGACGCCGAAGGAACGCGCCAAGCCTGAACTGATCAAGGCCACGCGCAAGCGCCGCATCGCCGCCGGCGCCGGCGTGCAGGTGCAGGAAGTGAACCGCATGCTGACGCAATTCGAGCAAATGCAAACGATGATGAAGAAATTGTCGGGCGGCGGCATGATGAAGATGATGCGCAGCATGAAGGGCATGATGCCTGGCATGAAGTAAGGCTTCAAAATCGGCGATGAGGAAAGGCTTCAAAATCTACTGCGCGGCGCGCTTTGCGGCCGGCGATGCTCACCGCACCGAAGTGCGGTTGCGCTTCTCGGCCACAAATCATCCCCGCTCGCTACGATTTTGAATGCCTTCTTTACGCCGCGTATTCAAGTAAAACATCTTTCTAAATAGTGCCGGAATGCATTTCCATGGCTTCCGGCATGCCTTCCCTCCTCCCCCCCGCAGCCCCCTCCCCGCATAGCCAGCAAGCATGCCATTTACGGGCAAAAACACGCTTCTACGCCCCCAAGCGGTGCGCCCGGGCGACAGCGCACTCATTTCCCTGCTTTTTCCTCGTGAAAACGTGAAAAACACTTGCATACTAGGTAAATCCACACCAATATTAGCCGTGCGATTAATTGCGCAATTTCCCATGTGTTTGTTAAGGAGGCTCGAAGATGGCAACAGCCAAAAAAACCCCAGTAGCAGCGCCAGCCAAAGCAGCAGCAGCAGCCAAGCCTGCAGCCGCCAAGAAAGCAGCACCCGCAGCCAAAGCAGCAGCAGCTAAACCAGCAGCGGCGAAGAAAGCGGCAGCACCGGCAACACCACGCAAGCCAAACGCAGCATTCATGAAAGCAATGACGCCATCGAAAGATCTGGCCGCCGTTGTTGGCGCAGCACCATTGCCGCGCACTGAAGTGACCAAAAAGGTATGGGATTACATCAAAAAACTCGATCTGCAAGATCCGGCCAACCGCCGCATGATCAATGCAGACGACAAGCTGAAAGCCGTTTTTGGCGGCAAAGCCCAAGTCTCCATGTTTGAAATGACGAAGCTCATCTCCGATCATTTGAAATAATCCGATACGCGCAGGGCGTTATCGCCGTGCGAGTGCCCCGCCGCATCACTGCGAGCGGGGCATTTTTTTGCAAAATGCGCATGGCGGCGTTGCAATACCTTGCCCTGCACATTTTGCGCGCCAACATTGATTCGCGCAAAAACTGATAAACATCACCCAGCGGGCTTGAATTCCCACAGTTTCCACGCGGCACGCACCGCATTCGGATACTCGGCCCGCCCCCGGCTGCCGTTGTAGCGGCCCAGGGCCAGGTACACATCGCCTTTTTCCATGTCCAGGTACATGCGCAAAATGGCGCAGCCGTAGCGCAAATTCGTTTGCATGTGGAACAGCTTGCTGCGGTCGCTATCGCCGATGACGCCCGTCCAGAACGGCATCACCTGCATGTAGCCCCGTGCGCCGGCCAGCGAGACGGCATATTTGCGGTACGCCGACTCGACCTGGATCAATCCCAGCACCAGGGCTGGCTCCAGCCCCGCGCGGCGCGCTTCATACCAGACAGTTTCCAGAAATTCCGTGCGCAACTGCGCGTCGGGCAGCTTGCGCTGCAGGCGTTGCGACATCTGCGCCAGCCATTGCTGGTAGCGTTGCAAGTCGGCGGAGGTAGAAAATCTGGCTTGCGGCGGGCGTTCGTCGCGGATCGCGTGGGACAGTGCCAGGCGGACGGAGTCGGCCAGCGCCTCCTCCTTCTGGTTACCGGCCTGCGCCGGGGAGGCGCAGGCCAGGCAGGCGGCCAGCACGAGGGCGCCGGCCGTGTTGCTTACTTGCATGCGCTTCACTGCGCCATTTTGCCCTGGATGAAGGCGACGATCTCGTCCGGCGCCACGCCAGTGGCCTCAAGGTCGCGGCGGCCCTGGTATTCCAGCTTGCCTTCTTTCAGGCCCCGCTCGCCGATGACGATGCGGTGCGGCACGCCAATCAGTTCCCAGTCAGCAAACATGGCGCCCGGGCGCTGTCCACGGTCGTCGACGATGACATCGACGCCAGCGCCTTGCAGGGCCGCGTACAGCTTCTCCGTCTCTTCCTTGACCATTTCGCTGCGATCCATGCCCATCGGGCACAGCACCACCTCAAATGGCGCGATGGAAGCGGGCCAGATGATGCCCTTGTCATCGAAGTTCTGTTCGATGGCGGCGCCCAGGATACGCGTCACGCCGATACCGTAGCAACCCATCTGCAATGGCGCCGGTTTGCCGTTTTCATCGAGGAAGGTGGCTTTCATGCTTTCCGAGTACGCCGTACCCAGCTGGAACACGTGGCCCACTTCGATGCCGCGCTCGACGGCCAGTACGCCCTGGCCGTCCGGCGAAGCGTCGCCGGCGACGACATTGCGCAAGTCGGCCACGATGGCAGGCTCGGCTACGTCGCGGCCCCAGTTGGCGCCCGTGTAGTGGAAGCCGGCCGCATTCGCGCCGCACACAAAATCATGCATATGGGCAACCGTACGGTCTGCCACCACGGTGACAGGCGCTTGCGTGCCGATCGGGCCCAGGTAGCCAGGGATCGTGCCATACACTTCCAGGATTTCCGCTTCCGTCGAGAAACGGTGACCTGCCAAGCCGGCAACCTTGCCCACCTTGATGTCGTTCAGTTCATGGTCGCCGCGCAGCAGCAGCATGAAGTGCTGTTTCGTGACTTTTTCGTCCTTACCCGTGGTTTCCACCGTCAGGGCGATGGTTTTCACGGTTTGCGCCAAGGCTAGACCCAGCAAGGTAGCCACGGTTTCGCACTTGACGGTGTCCGGCGTGGCTGTTTTCGTCAATGCCTGGACGCCGACGGCGCGCTCGCCCACTGGCGGCAGCGCTTCGGCCGCTTCCATGTTGGCCGCGTAATCAGACGTCGGGCAGTACACGAGTGCATCTTCGCCCGTGTGGGCGATGACGTGGAATTCATGCGAACCGGAACCGCCAATGGCGCCGTTGTCGGCCGCCACGGCGCGAAATTTCAAGCCGAAACGCGTGAAGATGCGCGTGTAGGCGTCGAACATGACCTTGTACGACGCTTGCATGCCAGCCAGGTCGCGGTCGAACGAGTAGGCGTCCTTCATGGTGAATTCGCGGCCACGCATCAGACCGAAGCGGGGACGGCGCTCGTCGCGGAACTTGGTCTGGATATGATAAAAATTCAACGGCAGCTGGCGGTAGGACTTGATTTCCGTGCGCACGACGTCTGTGATGACTTCTTCCGATGTCGGCTGGATCGCGTATTCGCGGCCGTGGCGGTCTTTCACGCGCATCAGTTCGTCGCCCATCTTGGTCCAGCGGCCCGTCTCCTGCCACAGTTCGGCCGGCTGCACGAGCGGCATCAGCAGTTCGATGCCGGCAGCTTTGTTCATCTCGTCACGGATGATGGCTTCCACCTTGCGGATCACGCGCAGGCCCATCGGCATGTAGGTATAGATGCCGGAACCGAGGCGTTTGATCATGCCTGCACGCATCATCAATTGGTGGCTGACGATTTCCGCGTCAGAAGGTGCATCTTTAAGTGTGGAAATAAAAAAACGGGAGGCGCGCATAACGGTGAATTCTTTTTAAAAAGAGAGGGTTATAATCAACCTAATTTTAAAGGATTAGCTGGCTGATGCGTCCATACTTTACACAAATGCGCTCAATTGGTGCGATTCCGGCCCTTTTCGCACCCCGAAAAGGCTGCCGGCTTGCGGAGTTGTGGGTAATTATGTAAAAAAAGACGCTCTGCCGCAGAAAGTTTGAGGTGCATTATGCTCGACCGTGAAGGGTTTCGGCCCAACGTCGGCATCATCCTGCTAAACGCCCAGAACGAGGTGTGGTGGGGCAAGCGGGTGCGCGAGCACTCATGGCAGTTTCCGCAAGGCGGTATCAAATATGGCGAAACACCGGAACAAGCCATGTTTCGCGAACTTGAAGAGGAAATCGGACTCAGACAGGAACACGTCAAAATTGTCGGCCGCACCCGCGACTGGCTGCGCTATGAAGTGCCAGACCACTTCATCAAGCGCGAGATTCGCGGCCATTACCGTGGCCAGAAGCAGATTTGGTTTCTGCTGAGAATGTGCGCGCGCGATAACGACGTCAATCTGCGCCTGACCGACCATCCCGAGTTCGACGCCTGGCGCTGGCATGAGTACTGGGTCCCGCTCGATGTCGTGATTGAATTTAAACGCGATGTGTACCAGCGTGCCTTGCAGGAGCTGTCCCGTTTCCTGACCTGGCCCGTGCATGGCAGCGCGCAACAGCCGCATCGCCATACCTCGCGCTACTTGCGCCAGCCACATGCGCCCCGGGCGCAGGACGGTATGGCACTGGCCAAGCCTTGCGACGACGCTGCCGCCGAAGGGCGCACGCCGGAGCTGCTCTTGCCAGGCAAGGAGTAGAGCGCCGTACCATGAATGCACTCTCCCACGCAAAAGGGGCAGCCTGACCAGGCTGCCCCTTTTTTTCACTCCATCAAGAAACTGTCTTTTAAAAGATCCAGACAGTTTCGGCACCTAACAAAACCGACGCGCAGTAGGTTTGGTTAAGTGTTAATTAGCTGCAGGAACGTCGAGGGTGATGGCTTTCAAGCCCAGGATCGCGCTGCTGTGCTGGCGGATCTTATTCGCCAGGGCCGGATCGCTGTTCAGCTTCTGGCCATACGACGGCACCATTTCCACCATCTTCGCTTGCCATTCCGGCGTCGCCAGGCGGCCCTTGAATGCCGTTTGCAGCACTTTGATCATGATCGGTGGCGCGGTCGAGGCGCCAGGCGAGGCACCCAGCAGGGCGACGATGCTGCCATCGGCGGCGCCGACGACTTCCGTGCCGAACTGCAACAAGCCACCTTTGACTGGGTCATCCTTGACGATCTGCACGCGCTGGCCCGCGTTTTGCAGGGTCCAGTCTTCCATCTTGGCGTTCGGCAAGTATTCGCGCAGAGTCTTCAGGCGGTCTTCCGGCGTGTTCATCACTTGCTCGACCAGGTACTTGGTCAGCGGAATATTGTCGTAGCCCGCTTGCAACATGGGCTTGATGTTGCCGCTGCCAATCGAGGCCGGCAAGTCGATCCACGAACCGTTTTTCAGGAACTTGGTCGAGAAGGTGGCGAACGGGCCAAACAGCAGGGCTTTCTTGCCGTCGATGATGCGCGTGTCCAGATGCGGCACCGACATCGGCGGCGAACCGACGGATGCCTTGCCGTAAACCTTGGCCGCATGCGCTGCCACCAGTTCCGGGTTGGTGCTGACCAGCCACTGGCCGCCCACCGGCACGCCGCCATAGCCCTTGGCTTCAGGAATACCCGATTTTTCCAGCAGCGGCAGCGACCCGCCGCCGGCACCGATGAAGACGAATTTGGCGCGCATGGTCTTTTCCTTGCCATCGGCCAGGTTTTTCACCGTCACGTTCCATACGCCGTCGGCGCCGCGCTGGATGTCTTCCACCTGATGGCGCAAGTGCAATGTCATGCCTTGACTACCCGTCAGGTAGCTGACCAGGCCGCGCGTGAGGTTGCCGAAATTGACGTCGGTACCGATTTCCATGCGCGTTGCCGCCACTTTCTGGCTCTTGTCGCGGCCTTGCATGACCAGCGGCGCCCACTGCTCGATCTGCGCCGGGTCTTCCGAGTACAACATGCCCTTGAACAAGTTTTGCTTTTGCATCGCTTCATAGCGCTTGTGCAGGAAGGCAATATTGGCATCGCCCCACACAAAGCTCATGTGCGGCACGTTGTTGATGAAGGTTTGCGGCGCGCCCAAGTGCTTTTTTTCCACCTGATAAGCCCAGAACTGCTTGGAAATCTCGAATTGCTCGTTGATATCGACGGCTTTCTTGGTCTCGATGCTGCCATCGGCCGCTTCCGGCGTGTAGTTCAGTTCGGCAAACGCCGAGTGGCCCGTGCCCGCGTTATTCATCGCGTCCGAGCTTTCGGCGGCCACGGAATCGAGGCGCTCAACCATTTCCATCGTCAGCGAAGGGTCGAGTTCCTTGAGCATGCTGCCCAGGGTGGCGCTCATGGTGCCGGCGCCGACCAGCAGCACGTCGACCGGCTTCTCGGACGATGCCGGCGGGGTCTTATCACATGCCGCGAGGATCAGGCACGACATCAAAAGTAATAGCGATTTACGCATACGTAACTCCGTTTATGGATACTGAGGGATTATTCTTGTGCGCCACTGCGGCGGCACCATCGCTGCATTGCACGAAAGACAGCCAGCCGAGGCGCCCGGAGGAGCGGATGTCGGTGGCGACAAGCATGCTGCTGCTCTCAGGCTTGGTCCGAGAGCAAGATCTGCTGGAAAAGGTGCAGGCAATGGATAGTGCGGACGTCGTTGTCGGCTGAAAAACCGGCAATAAAATCGCCGTCGTGTCCAGTGCAAATATCAAGAACGGCGATTTTATCACCGTTATTTGACGCTGCCGGGCGGCAGCGGTAGTGGATAATACTTACTAAAAGGTATTAAATTGAGGTGACTATGGGAGCATGAACGCAGGCGCGTGACGCACGTGGGCGCACGCTTGCGCATCGCCATCACCGATGGCTGCAGACGCCAGCGGACTTGACGGAGATGCCCGCAAAGTAGGCGGCGTCCAACCCGTAGCAGGATTAAAAGCGGCAGCCACAGCGCGCACACTAGCGTACGCGGTACAATGCCGGCTGCCCTTTGCCATAGTCATCCAGCCATGTTCAACCCCTCTTCCGACGATGTCCGCCGATTCTTTTGCGAAACATTGCGCAAGCACCGTGCCCACGAGATCCTCACCCCCATGGAAGCCATCGCGCTCGACTGGATCCTGGAACACCCCGAATATGAAAACGAGTTGAGCGACGTTGAAGCGGCGCTGGCGCGCGACTATTCCGTCGAAGGGGGGCAAGCCAATCCCTTCCTGCACCTGTCCATGCATTTGTCGATTACGGAACAGGTGCAGGTAGACCAGCCGCGCGGCATCCGCCCGGCCGTGCAGCAACTGACGCAGCGCCTCGATTCGGCCCATGCCGCCCAGCACGAAGTGATGGAATGCCTGGGCCAGATGATCTGGGCCTCGCAGCGCTCGGGCTTGCCGCCCGACACGGAAGCGTACATCGACTGCATACGCCGCCGCTAATCCAGGCAAATACCGGCCCCGTCAGATGGGCTGCGCCGCCTCTTTCATGCGCTGCCCCGCTTGCGGCAGCGCCGGCGCTTCCTTCTCCAGCAAGCCCAGCACCACCTGCAACGCCATGGCGACGGCGCCCACGATAAAGACCACGTCGCCAAAGGTGCGCACCCAGCGCAAAGTCTGCAGCAGCGGTTGCTGCATGAACTCTTCGCTGCGCGCATACCACAGGCCCTCCGTCACGCTGGCGTGGAACTGGATGATGCCAATCGGCAACAAGCTGGTGAAGATCATCAGTACCAGGCCTGCATTCAAGCCCCAGAAAGCCGTCTTCATCAGCGCAGGACTGAACTGGTAGTGCGGCCGCAAATAGCGCAGCACCAGCAAAGTGAAGCCCAGCGCCAGGAAGCCGTACACGCCGAACAGTGCCGCATGCGCATGCACCGGGGTCGTGTTCAGCCCCTGGATGTAATACAGCGCCACGGGCGGGTTGATCATGAAGCCCAGCACGCCGGCCCCCAGCATGTTCCAGAAGGCGACGGCGACAAAACACATCATCGGCCAGCGCAACTGCTCCATCCATGGCGCACGTTCTTTCAGGCGCCAGTTTTCCCACGCTTCATGTCCCAGCACGATCAACGGCACCACTTCCAGCGCGCTAAAACTCGCGCCGATGGCCATCACGGGCGTGGTGGTGCCGGCAAAGTACAGGTGGTGGAAGGTGCCGGGAATACCGCCCAGCATGAACAGCGAGGCCGAGGCCAGGCTGGCCGCCGTGGCCATGCGCACCGACACCAGGCCCAGGGTCGAGAAGATGAAGGCCAGCGCCGTGGTGGCGAAGACTTCAAAGAAGCCTTCCACCCACAGGTGCACCACCCACCAGCGCCAGTATTCCATCACGGACAGATGCGTGCGCTCGCCGTAGAACAGGCCGGCGCCGTAGAACAGGCCGATGGCGCCAACGGACGCGGTCAGCAGCGCCAGCAAATTCTTGTCGCCGCCCGGTTGACGCAGGGCTGGCACCACGCCGCGCAGCATCAACACCAGCCACAGCAGGATACCGACATACTTGCCGATCTGCCATAGACGGCCCAGGTCCACATATTCATAGCCCTGATGACCGAGCCAGAAGTTCCACTCGGGTGGCATGACTTGCGCAATCGCAAGATAATTGCCGATAAACGAGCCGACAACGACAGCCACCAGCGCCCAGAACAGCACGTCGACGCCCAGGCGTTGCCATTTTGGATCCTTGCCGCCATTGATCAAAGGCGCGAGGAACAGGCCGGCGGCAAGAAAGCCGGTGGCGATCCAGAACAGCGCGGCCTGGATATGCCAGGTGCGCGTCAGCGCGTACGGGAACCAGCGCGAGACGTCAACGCCGTAGAACTGCTGCCCTTCGACCGTGTAGTGCGCCGTGAAACCGCCAATGAACACCTGGAAGATGAACAGGGCGACCACCAGGAACAGATATTTTCCCAATCCCTGCTGCGATGGCGTGAGGGCAAAGGTCGTCAGCGGATCGCGCGCGCCGGGGGCCGGCAGCGCCTCGTCGTGATTGCGCAGGAAGGCCCAGCCCCACACGAGGAAGCCGACTCCGGCCAGCAGCACCACCACGCTGGCGACCGACCAGACCAGGTTTTCGCCGCTGGGCTGGTTGCCAATCAGCGGCTCGTGCGGCCAGTTGTTCGTGTACGTGACTTTCTGGCCAGGCCGTTCGGTAGCGGCGGCCCACGCGGTCCAGAAGAAGAACTGCGTCATCTGCGCGCGCCGCTGGGCACTGGGCAAGGTGTTTTCCTTCATGGCGAAATGCTCGCGGCTGGTCCGCAGTGCCGGGGCGTCGGAGAATAGCTGGTCGTAATAGTGCGCCGTGTGGGCGATGGCTTGCACGCGGCGCGGCGACAGGTGCAGTATTTGCGCATCGTCAACCCGGTTGCCACGGTATTCCATCTTCAGCGCTTCGCGCAGCGCCGCCTGCGCGGGGCCGTCCAATGCCGCGTAAGCCTTGCCGTGTTCGTGCTGCGCGGCCAGTTCCAGCCAGGCCGTCAGTTCGCGGTGCAGCCAGTCGGCTGTCCAGTCGGGCGCCTGGTAGGCGCCGTGGCCCCAGATGGAACCGAGCTGCATGCCGCCCACGGATTGCCAGGCCGTCTGGCCATCGAGAATGCCCTCGCGGTCGAACAGCTGTTTGCCGTCTTGTGTCACCACTTGCGCGGGAATCGGCGGCGCCTGCCGGTAAACTTCGACGCCGTAATAGCCCAGCAGTGAAAAGGTCACGATCAGCACGCCGATCAAAGTGAACCAGAGTTTTTTATAGGGACCCATGCGGTCTTTCCTTTGTCAGTGCACCACGGCCGGCGCAAAGCGCTCGAACAGGATATTGTTTTCGGTATGGATATGCGCCATCAAATCCTCGCGGAAGGTGCGCAGCCCCGTGTAGAGCGCGCGCCAGGTGGTGCAGGCACCGCTCGGCGTGCTGATGCCATTGGTCATTTCCTCCACGGCGCGCAGGGCGACGCCATGATCATCGTGCTCCATGCGCATCACGTTGATGGGCGCGCCGGCCATGGGGCCCTGGCCGCGCACGATCATGGGAAACAGCACGTCTTCCTCCTTGCGCATATGGCTTTCCAGTTCCTGCGCCATGGCCGACAAATGCTCGGCCAGGCCATGCGGACAGTCGGCGCGTTCGCCATGCACCTGCTCCACCTTGCGCGCCAGGCGTATCAGCTCGGGCAGCTGTTCGCGGTGCACGGCGTGGTAGCGCGCCAGGATGTGCTGCACCAGCTCCGGCGCGGTGGCGTCCTGCCAGTCACGCTCGCCGCTGGTATCGGCGCGCCCTTCCAGTTCCTGCAGCTGCGCGATGAGGGGTGCGGCATCGACGCCGGCCGCCTCGGCCGCCGCGCGCAGGGTCTTGTTGCCGCCGCAGCAGAAATCCAGGCGGTGCGCATCGAACAGGCGCGTGGCGCCCGGGATGCGGCGGGCCAGCTGGCCCAGCGATTGGTCGATCAGTTCCATGAAAATCTCCTTGTTTGAGTGTCGGATGGGCGCATTACTTGGCGCCGGCGTGGTAGACGCCGGGCACGGGCTCGCCCGTGACTTCCAGCACGCCGACTGCGCCCTTGCCGGCGCGCGACAGCGCATGGTCGACCAGCAGATAGCTGCCCGGATGCTGTACCTTGAGTTCGACGATGGTTGCGCCGCCGGGCGCCACGAGCGTGGTTTGCACGTCGTGTTTCGGGCTGCTGATGGAGCCTTCGCTATACACCTTGTCGAAGATCTCGCCGATGATGTGGAACGACGCAATCTTGTTGGGGCCACCCACGCCAAAATAAATGCGCACGGTCTCGCCGACCTTGGCCTGCAGCTTGTGGGTCTTGCTCAGGGCGCCCACTTCGCCGTTGAAGACGTAATAGTCGGGCAGTTCGTTGGCCATCTTTTCCAGGTTCGCCTCCTGGTGCACGGGCGCGCCATGCGGGCGGCCCGTGTACATCTCGCCCTGCATCACGTAATACTCGCGGTCCACCTTGGACAGACCGCCTTCGGGTTCGACCAGGATCATGCCGTACATGCCGGCCGCGATATGCTGTGGCACCAGCGGCGTGGCGCAGTGGTACACATACAGGCCGGGATTGAGGGCCTTGAAGGTGACGGTCTTTTCCTGCCCCGGCGCCACCTGCGTATGCTGGCCGCCGCCATGGCCACCCGTGACCGCGTGCAGGTCGATCGAATGGATCATCTTGCTGTCCTTCGCATTGAACAGCGTCAGTTCGACCGTGTCGCCCACGCGGGCGCGCAGCATCGGTCCGGGCACCTGGCGATTGAAGGTCCAGTAGGTGAAGGTGGTGCCGTCGTCCAGCTTGCCAGGCAGTTCCACCGTCTCCATGCGGTATTTCAGTGTCTGCGGCGCGCGCGCGCCGATGGCCGCTGGCACGGAAGCCGGGTTGGCAGCAACGCTGACGGCCGATGGATCAGGCCCGCGCATGGGCGCCGGCGCCGGCGTGTAGAGGGCCAGCGCGGCCTGGCTCGATTCATTCGCCGCGCTGCCAGCGCCAGCAGCCGCCCCCCCGGCCTCAGCCACCGAGGTGCCGGTCACTTCCAGTTTGCCTTCCATGCCGATCTGCCGGTGGCCGGGGATGGAACAGTAATACGTAAAGGTGCCGGCGCGCGTGACCTTGAAGCGCACGGTGGTGGTGCCTGTATTGGCGCTGAATTTGCTTGAGGCCACGTTCAGTTCCGGAATGAGCAGGTCGTGCTCGGCGCCTTCGCCGCTTTTCAGCACGAGTTCCACCGTGTCACCCACGTTCGCCGTCAGCACAGGATTAACCTGGCCCTTGGCGCCGATGAACACCATCTTGCCATCGACGATGTTGGTCTGCAGCTCATAGTGTTTGATCGCGGCAGCGCTCGCGGCAGCCTTGGGTGCCGCGAGCGCTGCCGCCTGGGCCTGTACGGACAGGGGCATGGCCAGGGCACAGACGGCGGCGGCAATGGCGCTGAGGGACGGAATTGTTTTCATCAAGCTTTCCTTGGTCTTGTATGCCGGTTCGGCACGACTACCTAGGCAAACCGTGTGCCAGGAAAAACTTGTTCTAAATCAATGATTTGAAAATTGCATGGTGTTTATGACCCCCTTTTAAAGTGGTTCCTTGTACCCTGCATGGTATCTATGACCACGACCAATACACATCTCTTGCTGCTAACCGACCTGGTGGCCGACCTTCCTGTGGCAGTGCGCCTGCAGCGCCTGGTGGGCAGCCTGCGCGCGCACTTCGGCTGCGAAGCCGTGGCCCTGCTCAAACTGGATGGGGAACATTTGCGGCCCGTGGCGATGGCAGGCCTGGCCAGCGATGCGCTGGGGCGCCACTTCGCCGTCACGGACCATCCGCGCCTGGCCGCCATCCTGCAGCGGCGCGGCGTGATCTGCTTCCATCACGACAGCGCCTTGCCCGATCCGTATGATGGCCTGATCGCCGACCATCCCGGCGAACCGCTGCCCGTGCACGATTGCATGGGCATGGCGCTCGACCTGGAGGGGGCGCGCTGGGGCGTGATCACGCTCGATGCCCTGCAAGTGGGTACTTTCGATGCCCGTGCGCAGCGCGATCTGGGCGAACTTGCCTGTGCCATCGAAGCTGCCGTGCGCGTCACCCGCCTGGAAGCGGAGATTCGCGCCCTGCGCCTGTCGGGCAGCGCGGCGGTGCCGAATCCGGAGGTGCAGCACGAGGACAGCGACTTCGTGGGCCAGAGCGGCGCCATCACGCAATTGCTGCATGAACTGCGCGTGGTCGCCGATGCCGAGCTGCCCGTGCTGCTGCTGGGGGAAACGGGCGTGGGCAAGGAGCTGTGCGCGCACCGGCTGCACCGCTTGTCGCGGCGCGCCGGCAAGCCCATGATCCACGTCAATTGCGCGGCCTTGCCAGAGTCCTTGGCCGAGAGCGAACTGTTCGGCCATGTACGCGGCGCATTTTCCGGCGCCGTCAGCGACCGGCCCGGCCGTTTCGAGGCGGCCGACGGGGGCACCTTGTTCCTCGATGAAGTGGGAGAATTACCGCTGTCGATACAGGCGAAGCTGCTGCGCACCTTGCAAAACGGCGAAATCCAGCGCCTGGGGGCAGACCGGCCGCGGCGCGTCAACGTGCGCATCATCGCCGCCACCAACCGCAGCCTGCGCGAGCATGTGCGCGACGGCACGTTCCGCGCCGACCTGTACCACCGCCTGTCCGTCTATCCGGTGCCGATTCCGCCGCTGCGCGAACGTGGCAATGACGTGCTGCTGCTGGCAGGGCGCTTCCTGGAACTCAACCGCGCACGCCTGGGCCTGCGCAGCCTGCGCCTGTCCGCCGCAGCGGAAGTGGCGCTATGCCACTACAGCTGGCCCGGCAACGTGCGCGAACTGGAACATGTGATCAGCCGTGCCGCGCTGAAAGCCGTGATCCGCGGCGCGGACCGCAAGGACATTGTGACGCTGGAAACGGATATGCTTGATCTCGATGCCTTGGACGCGCCGGCCGGCGCGGCCACGCTGCTGCCTGCGCCAGCATCAGGCGGAGAGACAGCGGCGCCATTACTTTCCATGCATCAGGTGGTGGAAGCGAGCCAGCGCCAGGCAATCCGCCAGGCGCTGGCCCTGCATCAGGATAACTGGGCTGCGGCCGCACGCCAGCTGGGGCTGGACGCCAGCAACTTGCACAAGCTGGCGCGCCGAGTGGGACTGAAGGCTTGAATGGGCGGTACTACTCAGCGGTGGATGACCAGGGTGGTCGGCAGGCTGTGGAAGTAGGCGGCCAGGTCCTTGATGTCCTGGTTGCTCAGCGGTTTCACCTGGCCCGTCATGATGGCGTTGTTGCGGCCATTCGGCTTGTCGCCCCGTTTATACGCCGTCAAGGCGTGTTCCAGGTAATCCTTGTGCTGGCCTGCCAGTTTTGGATAGGAAGGATCGATAGGCGAACCATAATCCTTGCCGTGGCAGGTGGCGCAGCTGTATTTTTCCGCCAGGGCCTTGCCCGTATTGATATTGCCGGCGGCGCTGGCGCCGAACGAGACGGTGGCACAAACCAGGGCGGCGAGTAGTTTTTTCATCTGGCTGGTCCTCAGTTCGGCTTGGCTTGTTGCGCATAATAGGCGGCGACATCGGCGATGTCCTGGTCCGACAGGCTGGTAGCGATGCCCTTCATGCTGGGGTGCTTGCGGTCGCCTTTCTTGTAGGCTTGCAGCGCATTCTCGATGTATTTTGCCGGCTGGCCGCCAATCATCGGCACCTGGAACACTTCGGGGAAGGTCGCCTTGTAACCGGGAATGCCGTGGCAACCGATACACATTTCCACCTTGGCAGTGGCTGCCTTGGCGTTTCCTACAATGTCAGCCGCTGTGACGGCATTGGCTATGCCGGCAAGCACGAGAAGTGCAAATATTTTTTTCATAGTGGCAAAGTGAACAAAGGTAATCGGAGAAACGCCAGAGCTGGTTTTTATTGATCTTATGTGTTGATAATTAAGGTTGACAATTAATCTTCTGCTTGCCGATTCTAACTAAGATATTCTTGCAAGTCCACCTACAAAACCCGCATTGTAGGCGAGCGGGCACAGACTGCCTGCGTGGCAGTGTGCCACAGTTCTGTTTATACTCACCCTTTACCTACTTTGGCAGACCGCTCATGCAAGCACAGCACCCCCAGCAAGGCCAACGCTTCGAAGGTTCCGACAGCTATGTCGCCACCGCCGACCTGAAACTGGCCGTGAATGCGGCGCTGACCTTGCAGCGCCCCCTGCTGATCAAAGGCGAGCCTGGCACCGGCAAGACCATGCTGGCCGAAGAAGTGGCGGCGGCGCTGAACATGCCGCTGATGCAATGGCATATCAAATCGACCACCAAGGCGCAGCAGGGGCTGTATGAATACGATGCCGTCTCGCGCCTGCGCGATTCGCAGCTGGGCGACGAACGCGTGCGCGAAATCCAGAACTACATCGTCAAGGGCGTGCTGTGGCAAGCGTTTACGGCGCCCGAGCCGGTGGTGCTGCTGATCGATGAAATCGACAAGGCCGACATCGAGTTCCCGAACGACTTGCTGCGCGAGCTGGACCGCATGGAATTCTATGTCTACGAAACGCGCGAAATGGTCACGGCGCGCCACCGTCCGCTGGTCATCATCACCTCGAACAACGAGAAGGAATTGCCGGACGCTTTCCTGCGCCGCTGCTTCTTCCATTACATCAAATTCCCGGACAAGGACACGATGGAGCAGATCGTCGCCGTCCACTACCCGCACCTGAAACAGGAATTGCTGGCGCAGGCGCTGCAAACCTTCTATGACGTGCGCGACGTGCCGGGCTTGAAGAAAAAACCGTCGACGTCGGAATTTCTCGACTGGCTCAAACTCCTGCTGGCCGAAGACATCCCTGCCGACGCGCTGCGCAGCAAAGATAATAAAGCTGTCGTGCCGCCGCTGCACGGCGCGCTGCTGAAAAACGAACAGGATGTGCACCTGTTCGAGCGCCTGATGTTCATGTCGCGTACCAACCGCTAAGGAGCGCCGGTGAAAGACATCAGCACGGACAACGTCTTCGTCCCCCTTGAGCTGCATGGGATCCGCCTCGAAGCGCTGGCGCCGCACCACGCGCAGGGCTTGCGCGCAGCGGCCATGGATGGCGAACTATGGAAACTGCGCGTCACCTCCGTGCCCGAGCCTGACCAGGTCGACCAGTACATCTTCAAGGGCATCGAGATGCGCCCCTCGCGCTTCGCCTTTGCCGTCATCGACATGGCCAGCGGCGACGTGATCGGCACCACCAGCTACCACGACGTGCTGCCCGAAGTCAAACGCCTGGAAATCGGCTACACCTGGTATGCCAAACGCTGCCAGCGCAGCCACGTCAACACCACCTGCAAACTGCTGTTACTGGAGCACGCCTTCGACACTCTCGACTGCGCACTGGTGGGTTTTCGCACCGACAATTTCAACCACGCCTCGCAGGCGGCCATCGAACGCCTGGGTGCAAAGAAGGATGGCGTGCTGCGGCACCACGCGCTGCGCCGCGACGGCACCGTGCGCGACACGGTCATGTACAGCATCACGCGCGGTGAATGGCCCGAAACCGCCGCCCATTTGCGCTACAAGCTGGCGCAGCGCCCCACGCAGCTCCCCTTCGCGGCACTGCCCATATGCGGCGGAGAAGCCCCATGCTGATCGATTTCTTCTTCAACCTCAAGGATGCAAAGATTCCCGTCTCGATCAAGGAATTTCTGACCCTGCTTGAAGCGCTGCAAAAGAACGTCATCGGCGCCTCGATGGACGATTTTTACTATCTGTCGCGCCTGACCCTGGTCAAGGATGAAGCGCATTTCGACAAGTTCGACCGCGCCTTCGCGCAATACTTCAAGGGCGTCAATGCGTCCTTCGAGACGAATGCAGCGATTCCACTCGACTGGCTGCTCAAGCGCATGCAGCGCGAACTGTCCGACGAACAAAAGGCGCAACTGGAAAAATTCGGCTACGACAAGCTGATGGACCGCCTGAACGAACTGCTGAAGGAACAGAAGGAACGCCACGAGGGCGGCAGCAAGTGGATCGGCACCGGCGGCACTTCGCCGTTCGGCAATGGCGGCACGAATCCGGAAGGCATCCGCATCGGCGGCAAGGGCGGCAACCGCACGGCGGTGAAAGTGTGGGAAGCGCGCAGCTACAAGGACTACGACGGCGAACGCGAGCTGGGCACGCGCAACCTGAAGGTGGCGTTGCGCCGTCTGCGCAAGTTCGCGCGCGAAGGCGCGGAAGATGAACTGGCGTTAGATGCCACCATCGCCGCCACGGCAAATAACGCGGGCTACCTCGACATCAGGATGCGCCCCGAGCGCAAGAACCGCATCAAGGTGCTGATGCTGTTCGACGTGGGCGGCAGCATGGACGAGCATATCGAACGCACGGAAGAACTGTTTTCGGCGGCGAAGACGGAATTCAAGAACATGGAGTTCTTTTACTTCCATAACTGCGTCTACGACACCCTGTGGAAGAACAACCGGCGCCGCCATGCCGAGCGTTTTCCCACCTGGGACGTGCTGCGTAAATACCCGTCCGACACCAAGCTCATTTTCGTCGGCGACGCCACCATGAGCCCCTACGAAATTCTGCAGCCGGGTGGCTCCGTCGAATACAACAACGAGGAAGCAGGCTCGGTCTGGCTGGCGCGATTTACCAGCGCCTTCCCGAAATTCATCTGGCTCAATCCTGAGTCCGAAGCCTTGTGGCAGTACCGCCAGTCCATCGGCGTGATGCGCCAATTGTTGAACGAGCGCATGTTCCCGCTGTCGATCGACGGACTGGAACGAGGCATGCGTTTGCTCAGTAAGTAAAGACGCGCAACAAAAAGTCCATGGCGGCATGCCGCCGCCATGTCGTACACTGCGTTTAGAATGACCATGCGGAGCATCTCCGCTGCGGGCGGCGCGCCATCGATACAGGCTTCTGCCGCCCTGCTGCATCTTGTGCACGGCCGCCATGGCCGTGACACTGTTCGATTGCGCACATCGTGCGCGCCTTCTGCTCCGGTAGAATCGGCGCATCGCGGCCTGCGCAAACAATGCACCATAGCTGCACCATGCTGTTGCCGCGCCAGTTCCCCTGCTGCCGGCCGGTGCCAGCGATATTTCAAAGGAATGAGCATGCAAAGTCTCCTCTCGATCGCCGCAGACCTGTCCTGGCCGTTCGCCATTACCCTGGCCTGGGTCGTCGGCGAATTTGGCCACCGCTGGACGGGCCTGCCGCGCATCAGCTTTTATGGCGTGATCGGTTTCATCCTGGCGCAGACGCAAGTGGGCGTCTTGCCGCAAACTGACGCCGGCCCCATGTTGGTGCTGGCCGACGTCGCCTTCGGCCTGATCCTGTTCGAGGTCGGCTACCGCATCAATCTTCGCTGGCTCAAGAACAACCCGTGGATCGCCGTCACGGGCCTGGTCGAGTCCTTGCTGACCTTTACCGTCGTCTACTTCATCGGCATCGAATTTGGCACCACACCGATGACGGCGCTGCTGCTGGCGTCCCTGGCCATGTCCACCTCGCCGGCCACCATCATGCGCGTGATTAACGAGGAACGCAGTTCGGGCCAGGTCACGGAACGCATCGTCCATCTGACAGCGCTCAACTGCGTGCTGGCCGTCTTCACGTTTAACATCATCATCGGTTTCTGGATGTTCCAGAGTTCCACCGACATGATCGAAGCGACTAGCAGCAGCGCCGCCGTGCTGGCCGCCTCCGTGGCCGCTGGCACCGTCTTCGGCATCGTCGTGCCAGCCATGCTGCGCCGCCTGGGCAACATGGCGCAGGATGCCACCGTGGCTTTCGCCCTGTCGGTGATGCTGCTGGTCGCCCTGACCTACACCACCAGCCTGTCGCCGCTCTTGGCCACCCTCACCTTCGGCCTGGTGGCCCGCCATCGGCGCGTCGCCTTCAGCCAGGCGCAGCGCAATTTCGGCGCGCTGGGCGAGCTGTTGACGGTACTGCTGTTCGTGTATGCCGCCTCGACCCTGGAATGGGGCAGCGTGACGGCCGGCGCGGGCCTGGCCCTGGCCGTCGTTGGCGGACGCTTGCTGACGAAAGTTGTCGGCGTGGCTGCGTTTTCGCATGTCAGCGGCATTTCCTGGCGCAAGGGCGTGCTGACGGGCGTGGCCCTGACGCCCGTTTCCGTCTTCATCATCCTGCTGCTGGAACACGCGCGCCAGCACGGCGTGAACTTCGACGACGAATTGAACGCCCTGGCTGCCGTCACCCTGGGCCTGGAACTGGTTGGCCCCGTGCTGGTACAGCGCGTGCTGATGCTGGCAAAAGAAACCCACGAAATCAAGGAGCGCTAAATGCCGCTGGAACCCTTTGGCCAATCGGCCGCGCTGACTTTTGGCGTCGAACTCGAACTGCAACTGGTGAACCTGTCGGACTATGACCTGACAGCCGCCAGTCCCGACCTGCTGCATTTGCTGGGCAAAAGGCCCTTCCCCGGCAACGTCACGCCGGAAATCACCGAGAGCATGATCGAGATCAACTCGAGCGTGCACACGCATCACGGCCCCCTGCTGGCGCAACTGCAGGAAATCCGCGACACCCTGGTGACGGCAGGCGACAAGCTCAATATCGGCATCGCGGGCGGCGGCACGCACCCATTCCAGCAATGGTCGTCACAAAAGATCTTTTCCAAGCCCCGCTTCCAGGAAATCTCGGAACTGTACGGCTACCTGGCCAAGCAGTTCACCATCTTCGGCCAGCACGTGCACATCGGCTGCGCCTCGGGCGACGACGCCATGTTCCTGCTGCACTCGCTGAACCGCTACATCCCCCACTTCATCGCCCTGTCGGCTTCCTCGCCGTATGTGCAAGGGCGCGACACGCTGTTCGATTCGGCGCGCCTCAATTCCGTGTTCGCCTTTCCCATGAGCGGACGCGCACCGTTCACCCTGAGCTGGGAACAGTTCTCCAACGAGTATTTTGCCAAGATGGAGAACACGGGCATCATCCGCAGCATGAAGGACTTTTACTGGGATATCCGGCCCAAGCCGGAATTTGGCACCATCGAGCTGCGCGTGTGCGACACGCCGCTGACGGTGGAACGGGCCGCCGCGCTGGCCGCCTATCTGCAGGCGCTGTGCCGCTATCTGCTGGAACAGAAAGAAGCACCTCCCGTGGAAGACGATTACCTCGTGTACAACTACAACCGCTTCCAGGCCTGCCGCTTCGGCCTCGATGGCGCCATCACGCATCCGAAAACCTACGAAACGATGTCGCTGCGCGAAGACATCATGACCACCCTGCGCAAGATGGAACCGCATGCCGAGGCGCTGGGTAGCACGCAGGCCCTGAAGCACCTGTCGGACGTGGCCAAGCAGTGGAGCGACGCGCAATACCTGCGCAAGCAGCATAGCCTGCAGGGCAGCGCCGAAGGCATGGTCGATTCGGCCATCCGCTGTTTTCGCGGTGAGCCCATGAATTACTGAGGACGCTTGGCCAAACCTACTGCGCGTCGCGGGGCGCGGCCGGCGATGCTCGCTGTACTTTAGTACAGCTGCGCTTCTCGGCCACGCCGCGCATCCGCTCGCTACGGTTTTGCCAAGCGCCGAGACTTTTACCGCAAAAGCACGAAACCAAAAAACCACACCCCCGCCTCCCCGTCATTTACAGCAGCCTGCCCCGCTTGCTACAATAAGTGAGAATGATTCTTATTATTGTTTAATCTGTCGATCCAGCCGGGCCGGCCATGCAAAGGGGACGCGATGCCGCTGGCAGAGCCGCTACAACGCCAGGAAATCGCGACACTGTATGCCGACCACCACGGCTGGCTGCAGGGCTGGCTGCGCAAGAAGCTGGGCAGCACCGCCTGCGCGGCCGATGTGGCGCATGACACCTTTGTGCGCCTGCTTGACCGCGAAGACACCGTTGCCGCGCGCGAGCCGCGCGCCTTCCTCGCCACCGTGGCGCAACGCGTGCTGTTCAACCATTACCGGCGCCAGAAACTCGAAGAAGCCTACCTGGACGTGCTGGTGCAGCTGCCACCCCTGCATGCGCCGTCGCCCGAAGAACGGGCGCTGCTGCTGTCTACCGTGTTTGAACTTGACCGCATGCTCGATGGCTTGCCACCGCCCGTCAAGCGGGCCTTCCTGCTGCGCCAGCTCGAAGAATTACCGCAGGAAGACATCGCGCGCCAGCTCGGCATCTCGCTGGCCACCGTCAAGCGCCATCTGCAGCGCGCCGGCAGCGCCACGCAGGCGTGGCAGCAGTTGCAGATGCAGCACGAGCATCTGCCTCCCGCCATGCACGCGAGCTTGCTGCGCGCCTGCGTGCAGGCGAATGCGCCGCGCCGCCACGCCGTCAAAACCCTCTGCCTGCTGCTAGCCTCCGGCGCCTCGCTGTATGCGTTCGAACGCCATGCGCCATGGCGCAGCTGGACGGCCGACTACCGCACCGGCGTCAACCAGCGCCGCGTGGTGACGCTGAGCGATGGCACGCAACTCACGCTCAACACCGACAGCGCCGTGAATGTCAACTACTCCAGCGAACAGCGCCGCATTCAACTGCTGGCCGGTGAAATTTTCATCGCCACCGGCAAGGATGCAGCACAACGTCCATTCTTCGTCAGCACGCCACTCGGCAGCCTGCAGGCGCTGGGCACGCGCTTTACGGTGCGCCTGCACGATGACTACGCCAGCGCCGGCGTGCTCGAAGGCGCCGTCGCCGTGCTGGCCGACGATGCCCATCAGCGCCTGCTGCTGCGTCCAGGCGAAGGCGCCCACTTCGACAGCACGCGATTCCACCGCCAGGCGCTGGCGCCCTATGGCGGCGCCTGGCTGGGTGGCATGCTGGTGGCGCGCGACATGCGCCTGGCCGATTTCCTCGCCGAGCTGTCGCGCTACAGCGAACATCCGCTGGGCTGTACGCCCGCCATTGCCAGCTTGCGCGTCTCCGGCTCCTACCCGCTGGCCGACATCAGCGCCATCCTCGACGCCGTCAGCGCCAGCCTGCGGCTGCGGCGCAATACCATCACGCGTTTCTGGGGCAATCAGGTCGTACGGATCGAATTGGCGCCCAGCTGAAAAATATTTTCTGCAAAGTGAGCTGTTTCGCCGTGCTCGCGTGACTTGGAAGATAGGCAGTCTCCATCTTGCGCATCCACGAAAGGTTTTATCCCATGCCTCACGCTCCTCTCCGTTTCATCAAACGCAGCGTCCTCGCCTGCTCCCTGGCTCACATCGGCATAGGCGCAGGCCTGGCGCTGGCACTGCCAGCCGCTTCGGCACAAGTACAAACCCAGAAAGTACGCGTCTACAGCATACCCGCCGGTTCACTGGGCGACGTGCTGACGCGCTTCGGCAGCGACAGCGCCATCCTGCTGTCGTTCTCCAGCAATGCCACACAAGGCTTGCGCAGCGCCGGCCTGCAAGGCAGCTATGGCTTGCAAGATGGCTTCCGCTCGCTGCTGGCAGGCAGTGGCCTGCAAGCCGTGCCGCAGCCGAATGGCGGCTACCTGCTGCAAAAAATCCCCGCCAGTGCCAACGCTGGCAGCACCGCGGACAGCCGCGGCGTGGCCGTCATGAGCGGCGTCACCGTGGTTGCTGCGGCCGAGCGCAGCGCCGTCACGGGTGGCACGGGCAGCTACACGGGCGGCCCCGCCAGCGGCGCCACAGGCCTGGCATTGAGCCAGCGCGAAACGCCGCAATCGCTGACCATCGTCACGCGCCAGCAGATGGATGACCAGAACAGCAATGCGGTGTCCGATGTCATGAAGAACGTCAATGGCATCAACGTGCAAAACTACGACAGCGACCGCTGGAGCTTCTGGGCGCGCGGCTTTGCCGTCACCAATTTCCAGTATGACGGCGTCTCGGCCATCTATGACGGCGTGTATGACTGGGGCACGACCAACAGCGACATGGCCATTTACGACCGCATCGAAGTGCTGAAGGGCGCGACTGGCTTGATGAGCGGCTCGGGCGACCCGTCGGCCACCGTCAACATGGTGCGCAAGCGCCCCACTGCAGAATTTGCCGGTGCGGCCTCCCTGGGCGCCGGCTCCTGGGACAACTACCGGGGCGAAGTCGATGTCTCCGGCCCCTTGAACGATAGCCGCACGGTGCGCGGCCGCCTGGTGGGCGCCTACCAGGACAAGCATTCCTACCTGGACCGCTACACGCAAAAAAAATCGGTCGCCTACGGTATCATCGAGGCCGACCTGACGCCCGTGACCCTGCTGACGGCCGGCTTCACGCACCAGGACTACAAGCCGCGCGGCTCGACCTGGACGGGCTTCCCCGTGCTGTTTTCGGACGGTACACGCACCGACTTCCCCACCTCGTGGAATCCGGCCACAGACTGGAGCCGGCGCGACATGCAGAACACCACCCTGTTCTCGTCGCTCGAACATACGTTCGCCAACGAGTGGAAGATCAAGCTCAATGCCAACCAGCTGCGCAGCAAGCATGACAGCGTGCTCGGTTCGGCCAGCGGCGGCAATCCCGACCCCATCACGGGCGAAGGCGCGTATTTCTTCATGGGGAAATACAAGGGCGAGCGCCGCCAGAGCACCGTCAACGTGGACGCCAGCGGCCCGTTTACGGCATTCGGCCGCCGGCATGAAGCCATGCTGGGCTATTCCCACTCCAGCGCGAAGCAGGATGGCCCCGTCTATGAATCGGTCTACCCGCCCGTGCCAGGCAGCTATTTCGACTGGCGCGGCCAGTACGCCGAACCGGCATTTACGCGCCTGGGCAACGACAACGACAGCACGCGCCAGAGCGGCCTGTATGGCGCCGTGCGCCTGCGTCCTGCCGATGCGCTGTCGGTCATCGTGGGCGCGCGCGTCAGCAACTACAAGCAGGAGCAGGACCGCAGCTTCTTCGACAGCAATACCGCACGCATCACCTCGCGCATCGAGGAAAACAATGTCATCACGCCGTATGCGGGCGTGGTGTATGACCTCGACAAGACCTATTCCGTTTTCGGCAGCTATACCAGCATCTTCGCGCCGCAAAGCAACCGCGACGTCAACCGCAACTTCCTCTCCCCCGTGCGCGGCAAGGGTTTGGAGGCGGGCGTGAAAGCCGAATACCTCGATGGCAAGGTCAATGCCAGCGCCGCCGTGTTCCAGATCCGCCAGAGCAATGTGGCCAGCTATGTGGGTAGCGTGAATGGCGAGGAAGCCTATAAAGCCATCGACGGCATCACCAGCCGTGGCCTTGAAATGGAGGTGACGGGCGAAATCGTCAAGGATGTCAAACTGAGCGCCGGCTACACGTATTCGCATGTGCGCGATGCCGATGGCAAGGACGTGTTTTCCACCATGCTGCAAACAACGCAGCCGGCCCACCTGGTGCGCGTACAAGGTACGTGGCGCCTGCCAGCATCGCTGGACAAGGTCACCGTGGGCGGCGGCATCAACTGGCAAAGCAGCTACTACGG
The DNA here is from genome assembly GCF_051380875.1 of Janthinobacterium woesei. NCBI lineage: Bacteria > Pseudomonadati > Pseudomonadota > Betaproteobacteria > Burkholderiales > Oxalobacteraceae > Janthinobacterium > Janthinobacterium woesei. The sequence goes on along the minus strand of NZ_JBNYXW010000005.1, from coordinate 122,224 downwards.
CAAACTATGGAATCCGGCCGTCGAAGACTATGCGCGCATCAAACAAGGCAGCTACGCGCTGGTCAACCTGCTGGCCCGCTATGAGATCAGCAAGAACGTTACGGCCAGCCTCAACGTGAATAACCTGATGGACAAGCAGTACCTGACGGGACTGGGCCTGTTCGAAACGGGCTTCTACGGCGAACCGCGCAATGTGATGTTCACCTTGCGCACGAAGTTTTAATCAACGTCCATACAGCGCCAGCGCCCAGGCTGGCGGGCGCAGTTCCAGCGCCAGGGGCAAGTAAGCCGGATCGAAGTGCGCCGCCAGCAGATACACGTTGGCGGCGCCCTTGCGTTCCCACGCGCCCGTAAATCCCTTCTCGCCAGCCGCCGCCCGCTTGCGGTCGAACGGCACCATGCTTTTCGCAAATTCCTCGTGCGTCTTTTTCCCTTGCGCATACGGCGCCAGCCAGGCCAGCGCCTCGGCCAGGCGCTGCGCTTCCGGCGCACGATACCAGTCATCGCCATGGGCTTGCGCCATCAGGGCCGCCGTCAGCAGCGGCTCCAGGCTGTAAGTGGTGTAATGCAGGGCGTCGCGCTGTTCGAAGTCAAACGGCACGCCACCGGCGCCAATATTGCGCGGCACATGCGCCAGGAAGCGTTCTTTCGCGCGCGCGATCAGCAGCGCCTCGCCAGTGACATAGGCGGCGGCCGTGCCGATCTTGATGCGGTGGCTATGCCAGTTATTGCGCGCCGTGGACGGTCCGCCCATCTTGATGGGATCACTCAGGTAACCGTGCGCCAGGGTGCGGCAAAACGCCCGCACTTGCTCGCGCTCCACGCCAGTCAAACGCTCCTGTATCAAGTCAAAGCCCATCAGCAGGCTGGCCAGCTCCGTCTCGTCGACGGGGCTGAACGACGGCTGATAAGTCGCGCTCCACCCCAGCAGCAGCTGGCGCGCCCCCTCAAAATACGCCATGTCGCCCGACAGCCGCCAAGCCAGCGCCTGCAGCCGTGCCTGGCGCCAGTCTTCCTGCGCCTGCTGGCTTTTTTCGCGTCCACCCTCTCCCTTCAGCAAGCCGCCCGTGCGCACTTCGGCCATCAGGTGCACGGGCCGCGCCGCCTCCTTGCGCGCCGCCTTCAATACCTGTTCGGCAATGGCAGGCTCCACCCGCGCCTTGAGTGCACGGGCATGGGCGGTGGATGTCAGCGCAAACGGTAGCCCTTCCTCATGCTGGCGCGGCGCCGCGCGCAGCCCCGTCAAGGGCAACGCCAGCAGGCCGGCCAGCAAGGCGCGCCGGCGTATCAGGAGCGGACTCAAAACCGTGTCTCGCGCGCCGCGCGCAGGAAATTGTCGAGGATGGGCGTGCAATCAAGCAGCTCGACGCCGCCCGCCGAATGAAACTCCGGGTGCCACTGCAAGCCCATGACGAAGCGCGCCCGCTGGTAGCGGATGGCTTCGACGATGTTATCGCCCTGCGAATAAGCTTCCACCGTGATGTCGCGCCCCAGGTCTTTGACCGACTGGTGGTGGATGGAATTGACCAGCGCCTCGCCCGACTTCGGGAACAGGCTGGCCAGGGACGAGCCTTTCGGGAAGACGATGCTGTGGCGGTGGCGGTCATACAGGTCGTTGACGTGCGACGTGGCGCCCTCCACGTCCGAGGCAATGTCCTGGTACAGGGTACCGCCGAAGCCCACATTGATCAATTGGCAGCCGCGGCAAATACCCAGCACGGGCTTGCCCGCGTCGACGAATTCGTGCAGCAACTCCAGCTCGTACAGGTCGCGCGCACGGTCGCCACTCCACTCCGGGCGCGTGGCTGTCTCCGAATAAGTCTGCGGCGAGACGTCGGCGCCGCCCTGCAGCACCAGGCCGTCCAGGTGGCGCGCATAGTGGCGCAGGGTGATGTTACTCGGGTGTAGCAGGCCGCCCGTATTGACGGTCGGGATCATGAACACCAGCACATCGCGCGACATGACCCACTGCGCAATCGACTCTTCCAGGTATTGCAGGTTCTTGCTGCGCAACCCGGTGGCGCCCGGTTCAGGGTGAAAAATGCGCGCCGAAATGCCAATGCGCAAGGTGCGCCGCATGAAATCACGGCTCGCCTTGTCGCGCATGGCGCGGTAGCGCGATGTGATCACCCTCCAGGCCAGTGCCAGCGGCGTGTCGTTATCCTTCAGGTAGCGGGGTGCCGCATCGCGCGCGGGGTGCTCATCGTCTGCCGCCCTGCCGACGCGGTCGGGCCGCGAGGGAGGCACCGCTTCGGAAGGTGCTTGGGAAGCGGGGGGGATCTGGGAATCGTTATCGTCTGACATGGCAGGACTGACTGAAAGCGGAGACGGTTTCAATATAAACCCCTGCTTCCAAAAGCACGATTCAATTTTGTAACAAAAGCGTACGCGCGGCGCATCTGCGCAACAGCGGGCTGTTTCACGCACAGAAAAGCATGTAGCCCGCATACAGTCCGTTTACGCCAGAGGTCCCGCTTTTTAGAGAATCTTTACGCCACCGCTGCTAATCTTGTTTGCATCTCAACCACTGCTGCAAAGCCACCATGGAATCCCATTCACGCCCTTCCAAGCTTCAGTCTCTGCCCCACCGCCATACCCGCCTGCCCACTTTCCTCATGCATATCACGGTCGACACGGTCTGCTTGGCCGAACTGCGCCAGCTGGTCGTCAAGACTTGCGGCGGCATGCTGTCGTTCATGCGCGTCGAAGCAGTCGACCATGCCGCGCGCATGAAAGTATGGCTGTGCGTGACGGAACCGGCCCTGCGTCTGACCATGGATGCCGTCATGCGCCTGCTGCCGGCGGCGGAGTTTGGCCGCATCAGCCAGGGGAAATCCACATGAACCAGTATTGCTGCGAACACGCGATGTCCTCGTCGCGCATCACCACGCACTTCCAGGGCATCTGGGTGCCGATGGTCACGCCGTTTCGCGATGGCGAGATCGACATCGACGCGGCACAGCAGCTGGCCAGCGAACTGGCCGCCAGCGGCGTCGATGGGCTGGTCGTGTGTGGCACCACGGGCGAAGCGGCCATGCTGGAAACACACGAGCAAACCGTGCTGCTCGACAGCGTGCTGGAAGCCGTCGGCCCCCGCTTTCCTGTCGTCATGGGCGTGGGCGGCAGCGATACGCGCAGCGTCGTCGCCAGCGTGCAGCGCTATAACGACCATCCGCTGGCTGGCCTGCTGATCTCCGCTCCCGCCTATGTGCGCCCTTCGCAGGAAGGCATCGTGCGCCACTTCCAGGCCATCGCGGGCGCCACCGACCAGTCCATCGTGCTGTACAACGTACCGGCACGTACGGGAGTCAACATCGCGCCGCACACGGCCGCGCTACTGGCGCGCGACTCCCACTTCGTCGCCATCAAAGAGGCGGGCGGGCAGTTGCAGCAGCTGGGCGAACTACTGCTCGAGACGCGCCTGGACGTGCTGTGCGGCGACGATGCGCTGCTGCTGGCCAGCCTGTCCATGGGTGGCCACGGCGCCATGTCGGCAGCCGCCCAGGTGCGCCCCGACCTGTATGCGCAACTGTACCACCTCGTCAAACACGGCCGCCACGTTGCCGCCAGCGCCCTGTTCAAGGCCATGCTGCCCGTCATCCGCCTGCTGTTTTCCGAGCCGAACCCCGGCCCTGTGAAGGCAGCGCTGGCCATGCAGGGCAAGGTGCGCGACGAACTGCGCCTGCCGATGACGCCCATGTCCCAGGCGGGGCAAGCCACCCTGGCCGATGCGCTGGAGCAGTTGATGGAGCTGCCCATATGGACAGCCAGCGACAAGGACGAGCCGCGCGAAGACTGCCTGCTGCAACTGGTGTCCCCTGCCAACCTCATGCCTGCCATACGCCACGATGATCATCGCCATCACGGATGAGTGTGGGGGGATGGAGAAATCTATCGTTGCCGGACGCCTGGCCGCTTCACGTGCGCTGGCGGGGCGCAAGGTATTACTGCTCGATGCCGATCCACGCCAAAGGGCGCTGGCGCAGGCAAGTACCATGCACTGCGGCGGCATGCACAGCAGCGTTTCGCAGCCACGCCTGATGGCGCGCGCCATCAGCGCCAAAGGCCTGCAGCCTGAACTGGAACATCTGGTGAGCTGCTACCACGACATCGTCATCGACAGCGAAGGCCGTGACTCCATGGGCAGCCGCTCGGCCCTGGCTGCTGCGCGCGTGCTGGTGGTAGCGCTGGACGGTGCTGCGGACGCCGCAGCACAGGAAAGCCTGGTACACCGCATCGCGCGGGCGCGTAGCGTCAATCCGGCACTGCGCGTCTTGCTGGTAACAACTATGGATTCGAACGCTGTCCATGCCCTGGCCGAGCATATTCCGGCAGCCAGCGTGGTCGGCTTCGGACAGCTATATTGCGCGGTTTTTGATACCCATCACCGCGCGGCGTAACCCCCCAGCCTGACTACAAACGCCAGAATGCCGGCCCGGACACATTGCCTCGGGGCCGGCATTATTCATTCAAGCCGGACTTAGAAGGTCTTGCTGACCGTCAGCACCAGCGCCGTCTTGCCCATGAATTTACCGTTCACAGGGGAAGCATAGGCGGACTTGCCCGCATTCGTGCCGATCACTGCCAGTGCGCCGGTGACGATGCCGAAATCGCGCGTCACGCCCACTTTCCAGTCCGTGTAGCTGGCCGCATCATTGTTCTTTACCTCCTGGTGGCCCGCATGCAGGTTGCCGGTCCAGCCGTTCGTCAGGTCGATATTCGCGCCGATGTCCAGATAGCCGCTGTTCTTGCTGTTGACGATGCCGAACAGGTTGGAGACGGCGTGCGAATACTTGATGTAGGCGGGGCCATAGGACAGCTGGCCGTAGACTTCCTGCGTATCCGCATCGGCCAGGCCGGCGACGTACTTCAAGCCATTGTCCGCATACACATACGCCAGCACGCCGACGTCGTAGCCGATATCTGCATTCAACTGGCCCCGCTTGCCCGCGTACAGGTCCACTTCCACGTCGCCGCTGCCGCCCGCATCCTTCGTCCACTTGATGGTGGAGGCCCAGGCGCCTGCGTACAAACCGGTCGGGTTGTTGACGTAGTCCATGCCGCCCTGCAGGGCAGGTTTCAAACGCGTCTGCGAGATACCGCGATAGCGGTAGTCGGACACGCCAGCGACATTAAAACTCAGCTCATTGTCCGGCTTGACCTCGTCCGCGTGAGCCAGGCTGCCTGTAAAGGCGGTGGCGACGGCAAGTGCAAGTATCATTTTATTCATGTTTTTTCTTCTTCATTGGTGGTATGGGCCTTTGCCAAGATGGCGCAGCTGGCCCGTCGCTGCAAAAATTTTAGGTAAAGCGTTCCCCCGGCGCACGCGACGCCTGTTTCAAACGGGGTAAGAAAACGGTTTAGAGGGGCAAGAGCAAGCGGTAACCGACTGCCGTTTCCGTCAGCAGGTACTGCGGCTGGGCAGGATCGGCTTCCAGTTTCTGGCGCAAGTGACCCATGTAGATGCGCAGATAGTGACCGTTTTCGCTGTTCGACGGCCCCCACACTTCGCGCAGCAACTGAGGATTTGTGACCACCCTGCCGGCGTTTTTCACGAGTACCGACAGCAAACGGAATTCCGTCGGCGTCATGTGCACCAACTGCTTGTTGCGCGTCACCAGGCGGTCCTTCAGATCGACGCGCACGTCGCCAAACTGCACCACGCCATCGTCGCTGGCGGCGGGCTGGCGCTGGCGGCGCAAGGTGGCACGCACGCGGGCCAGCAATTCCCCCACCCCGAATGGCTTGGTCAGGTAGTCGTCCGCGCCTGCATCGAGCGCGCGGATCTTGTCCTGCTCGTCGACCCGCGCGGAGAGCACGATGATGGGCACGGCCGACCACTTGCGCACGTCACTGATGAAATCGATGCCGTCGCCGTCGGGTAAGCCCAGGTCCAGCACGATCAGGTCGGGCCGACGCGTGCCGGCATCGATCAGTCCCCGCTGCATGGTGGCCGACTCAAAAATCTGCCATCCCTCGTCTTCCAGCGCGGAGCGCACGAAACGGCGGATTTGCGGTTCATCCTCGACCAGCAAGGCGGTTGCGGAAAGTTCGTTCATCATGGTTTTCCTGTTTCAAATACGTTTGCATCGTCCAATTCCAGTTCGGGCGGCGCCGGCGGCACCCCCAACGGCAAGGTCAACACCATGGCGGCGCCCTGCCCCGGCACTTGCGACTGTGCGTGGATGGTGCCGCCATGCGCTTCGACGATGGCGCGGCAAATGGCCAGCCCCAGTCCCACGCCCGGCTTGTTCGATTCGCGCTCGCCGCGCGTGAATTTTTCAAAAATAGCTTCTTCGCGGCCCGGCGGCAGACCGGGGCCATCGTCGGCCACCGTCACCTGCAAAAACTGTCCATGCACACGGCCGCAGATGATGATGGTGCTGCCCGGCGGCGTGTACTTGGCCGCGTTTTCCAGCAGGTTACATAGCACGCGCTCGATCAGTACGGCGTCATAGCGCACCAGCGGCAAGTCTGGTGCCAGCTGCGTTTGCACCCGGTGCGCCTGCAATTGCGGGCCGCTGGCGCGCAGCGCGCTGCCCACCACTTCTTCCAGCGCCTGCCATTGCAGGTTCAGGCGCACCTGGCCGCTTTCGATGCGCGCCATGTCGAGCAAATTGGCCACCAGGGCGCTCATGCGCACGGTCTCGGACTGCAGCGCGCGCGCCATGTCCAGCTGCGCTGGCGACAACGCAGGCCTGGACAAGGCCAGCGATTCGGCCAGGCCCACCAGCGACGTCAATGGCGTGCGCAAGTCGTGCGACAGGGCCGCCAGCAACGAATTGCGCAGCCGCTCGGACTCCATCTGCACCAGGGCGCCCTGCGCCACGTCGATGTAGTGCACGCGCTCGAGGGCAATCGCGGCCAGCGCGGCAAAGGTATCGAGGTGCTGGCGCTGTTCCGGCACCAGCAGCCAGCGTCCTTGATACGGCGCCTGCAATGGCAACAGCGCCAGAACGCCACGTGTACGCATGGGCGCGATCAGCGGCAAATAGAAAATGTTCGAACCGGGCAGGGTGTCCGTGCCCGTGCCAGCCGCCTGGGCATGGTCAAAAGCCCACTGCGCGATGCCCATGTCCAGCTGTTCCACGCCATGCGACTCCTGCAAACGGCCCTCGTCATCGGGCAAGAGCAAGGTGGCGCGCGCGCGAAAAGCGCGCTCGATGGCACTCTTCGTGATGTCGAAGATCTGCTCCATCTGCAGCACGCCAGATAAATCTCGCGAAAACTCGTACAGGGCGCGGGCGCGTGCTTCACGGTGCGAGGCGACCCGTGCCTGAAAGCGCAGGCCGGCAGTCAAATACCCCGTGATCAGACCCACGGCCAGCATCACGCCAAAGGTGATCACGTATTGAAAATCACCCACGGCAAACGAGAAGCGGGGCGGCACGAAGATGAAATCGAAGCAGGCCACGCCCACCAGGCTAGCCAGCGCCGCCGGCCCGCGTCCCAGGCGCACGGCCACCAGTACCACCGTCAGCAGGGACAACATGGCGATATTGGCCAGGTCCAGGTAGGGCTGCAGCGGCAACGAAGCCATGGCCGTCGCCAGGCTGGCGCCGGCGGCAAAAATGTAGCGCCAGTGACGCGATGGGCGGCGCGCCACTTCCGCAACGTCGCCCGCAGCGCGCCGGGGCGCGGCATCGGCTTGCGGCAAGCCCACTTCGATCAGGTCGATATCGGGTGCCAGGCTGGCCATGCGCTCGGCCGGCGGCGCATTCCACAGGCGCGCCAGCGCACTGACGCGGCCACGCCCCACGATGACTTTCGAGATATTCGCATTGCGCGCATACTCGACCACCGCGGCGGCGATATCGCCGGACGGATTGACGGCCGTGCGCGCGCCCAGGTCTTGCGCTAGCTTTAACGTTTTCAGGATGCGTTCGCGCTCGCGCGCCGGCAGGCGCTGCAAGCGCGGCGTTTCCACATACAGTGCATGCCATTCGGCGTTCAGCTGGCTGGCCAGGCGCGCCGTACTGCGGATCACATGTTCGCCACCCGCGCGCGGCCCCACGCAAGCGAGCAGCGCTGCCCCCGTCTTCCACACGGGGTTGATGGATTTTTCGACGCGGTAGGCCTGCACGTCATCCTGCACCCGGTCCGCCGTGCGGCGCAAGGCCAGTTCGCGCAGGGCGATCAAATTACCCTTGCGGAAAAAGTTCTGCGACGCCCGCTCGGCCTGCAGCGGCTGATACACCTTGCCCAATTTGAGGCGGCGCAGAAGTTCGTCGGCGGGAATATCGACCAGCACCACTTCATCGGCGCGGTCGAACACCGTGTCAGGCAGGGTCTCGGCCACACGCACGCCGGTAATGCCGCCCACCACATCATTCAGGCTCTCCAGGTGCTGCACATTCACGGTGGACAACACGTCGATGCCGGCCGCCAGCAATTCCTCGACATCCTGCCAGCGTTTCGGATGGCGCGAACCGGCCACGTTCGAGTGGGCCAGTTCATCCATCAGTATCAGCGCAGGCGCGCGCCGCAGCGCTTCGTCCAGGTCGAACTCGAACAAGGTCTTGCCACGGTATTCGACCGCCTTCAATGGCAACAGCGGCAGGCCATCGAGCAGGGCGGCGGTATCCTGGCGCCCATGCGTTTCCACCACGCCCACCAGCAGTTCCTGGCCATCGGCCAACAGCTTTCGGGCGGCGGCGAGCATCGCATAAGTCTTGCCGACGCCGGCCGATGCGCCGAAATAAATGCGCAGCCGGCCGCGCGCAGCTTTCTTTTCCTGCGCCTGCACCTGTGCCAGCAGGGCGTCAGGGTCGGGGCGTTGGCTGTCGTTGGGGAGCATGGGTATCTTTACATGTAAAAACAGGAGGCGTGCCGGTGGCACCGCCCCCAGCATCATCTTACTTCTGCGCCGCGTCCAGCGCCAGATTCAGTTCCAGCACATTCACGCGTGCCTCGCCGAAAAAGCCGATATACGCGGTTTTCTGTACCTTGGCGATGGCATTTTCCACCTGCGCCAGCGGTATTTCGCGCACGCGTGCCACGCGCGGCGCCTGGTACAGCGCGCCAGCCAGGCTGATTTCCGGATCCAGGCCGCTGCCCGACGCCGTCACCAGGTCGACAGGGATCGGGTTCCGGTTGCCGGGGTCAAGCGCCTGCAGGGCGGCGATGCGCGACTTGACGGCATCGACCAGGGCAGGATTCGTCGGCCCCTGGTTGGAGCCGCCAGAACCGGCGCCATTGTTGGCCATCGGCGCGGTGGCCGATGGCCGGCCCCAGAAATACTTGGGCGAGGTGAACGACTGGCCGATGAGGGCAGAGCCGACGGGTTTGCCGTCGCGCTCGACGATGCTGCCGTTGACTTCATCATTGAAAGCCAGCTGGCCGATGCCGGTGGTGGCAAACGGATAAATCACGCCGCAGATCACGGTCAGCGCGGCAAACAGGACCAGGGCGGGACGTACGATAGTGCTCATGACGGTTCCTTTAGACTAAATTAAGTGCGGACAGCAGCATGTCGATCAGCTTGATGCCGATGAAGGGCAAGATGATGCCGCCCACGCCGTAGATCAGCAGATTGCGGCGCAACAGGCTGGCCGCGCCGATGGCCCGGTATTGCACGCCCTTCAGTGCCAGCGGGATCAGCACGACGATGATCAGCGCATTGAAGATCACGGCCGACATGATGGCCGACGCGGGACTCGACAGGTGCATGATGTCGAGCGCCTTCAACTGCGGATAGGTGCCTACGAAGGCGGCCGGAATGATGGCGAAGTACTTGGCGATGTCGTTCGAGATCGAGAACGTCGTCAGCGAACCGCGCGTCATCAGCATCTGCTTGCCGATTTCGACGATTTCCAGCAGCTTGGTCGGGTTCGAATCCAGGTCGACCATATTACCCGCCTCTTTCGCCGCCTGCGTGCCTGAGTTCATGGCCACGGCCACGTCGGCCTGGGCCAGCGCGGGCGCATCGTTGGTGCCGTCGCCCGTCATCGCCACCAGGCGTCCCTCGGACTGGTAGCTGCGTATGAGCTTCAGTTTGTCTTCCGGCGTCGCCTCGGCCAGGAAATCGTCCACGCCCGCTTCGGCCGCAATCGCCGCCGCTGTCAGCTTGTTGTCCCCGGTGATCATGACGGTCTTGATGCCCATGCGGCGCAGTTCCGCAAAGCGTTCCTTGATGCCGCCCTTGACGATATCCTTCAGTTCCACGGTACCCATGATGCGGCCATCGTCGACCACCACCAGCGGCGTGCTGCCGCGGCGGGCGATATCGTCGACGGCGCGCGCCACCTCGTCCGGATACGGCTGGCCCAGTGCTTCCACGTACTTTTTCATCGAGTCGGCCGCGCCCTTGCGCAGCTGGCGCACATGCTGGTCGGCTGGAATATCCACGCCGCTCATGCGCGTCTGCGCCGTGAACGGAACAAAGGTGGCATGCAGGCTGGCCATCTCGCGTTCACGGATATTGAACTTCTGCTTGGCCAGCACGACGATGCTGCGCCCTTCCGGCGTTTCATCGGCCAGGGAGGCCAGTTGCGCCGCGTCGGCCAGTTGTTGCTCCGTCACGCCAGGGGCAGGCACGAAGCTGGACGCCTGGCGGTTGCCCAAGGTGATGGTGCCCGTCTTGTCGAGCAGCAGTACGTCGACGTCGCCGGCCGCTTCCACGGCGCGGCCCGAGGTGGCGATCACATTGGCTTGCATCATGCGGCTCATGCCGGCCACGCCGATGGCCGACAACAAGCCGCCGATGGTGGTCGGGATCAGGCACACCAGCAGCGCGATCAGCACGGTAATCGTCACCGGCGTGCCGCTGCCGGCCGCCGCCACGGAGAACAGAGAATACGGCAGCAGCGTCACGGTGACGATCAGGAAAACGATGGACAAGGCGACGAGCAGGATCGTCAGGGCGATTTCGTTCGGCGTCTTCTGGCGCTTGGCGCCTTCGACCATGGCAATCATGCGGTCGATGAAGGCTTCGCCAGGATTGACGGAAACGCGCACCAGCAGCCAGTCCGACAGCACGCGGGTGCCGCCCGTCACGGCCGAAAAATCGCCACCCGATTCGCGGATCACTGGCGCCGATTCGCCCGTGATGGCACTTTCGTCGACAGAAGCCACGCCGGCCGTCACTTCGCCGTCGGCTGGAATCACGTCGCCCGCCTCGACCAGCACCGTCATGCCCTTGCGCAGGTCAGTGGCCGGCGTCGGCAGCCAGGAAGTGCCGTACTTCGGCGTTTGCATTTTCTTCGCCATCACCGTTTGCTTCAGGGCGCGCAGCGAGGCCGCCTGGGCCTTGCTGCGGCCTTCGGCCAGCGCTTCGGCAAAGTTTGCAAACAACACGGTAAACCACAGCCACACGGCGACGGACAGGATGAAGCCGAACGAGGCCTCGCCCTGGCCACCCGCCGCCTGGATGGCCAGCAGGGTGGTGATGATGCTGCCCACGTAGACCACGAACATCACGGGGCTGCGCCACTGCGTGCGGGGGCTGAGTTTTTTAAACGCATCGACGATGGCGGGGCCGATCAATGCGGAATCGAACAAGGTCAGGCTTTTGCGTGACATGATAGCCTCTTATTTTGTAAAAAGTTGCAGGTGTTCGACGATCGGGCCCAGGGCCAGCGCGGGAACATAATTCAACACGCCAACGAGCACCACCACGCCAATCAGCAAGCCGATGAACATGGGGCCGTGCGTGGGCATGGTGCCGGCATTGGCCGACAGGCGCTGCTTGGCCGCCAGCGAACCGGCCACCGCCAGCACAGGCACGATCACGGCGAAGCGGCCGAACCACATGGCGATCGCCAGCATCACGTTATAGAACGGCGTGTTGGCGGACAGGCCGGCAAACGCGCTGCCGTTGTTATTCGCCGCCGAGGTGAAGGCGTAGAGGATTTCCGAGAAACCGTGCGCGCCCGGATTGGCCACGCCCACCGTACCCGGCTCCACCATCACGGCGATCGCCGTGCCCGTCAGCACCAGGGCTGGTGTCACCAGGATGGCCAGCGAGACCATCTTCATTTCGTAAGCCTGGATTTTCTTGCCCAGGTATTCAGGCGTGCGCCCTATCATCAAGCCAGCGATGAAGACGGCCAGGATGGCGAACATCAGCATGCCGTACAAGCCCGTGCCCACGCCGCCAAAAATCACTTCGCCGAACTGCATCAGCAGCAGCGGCACCATGCCGCCCAGGGGCATGTAGGAATCGTGCATGGAGTTGACGGCACCGCACGATGCGGCCGTCGTCACCGCCGCAAACAGGGTCGATGAGCTGATGCCGAAACGCGTTTCCTTGCCTTCCATATTGCCGCCCGATTGCAGGCTGCTGGCCTGCTGGTCCACGCCCAGCGCCTGCAAGGCAGGATTGGCTTGCTGCTCGGCGCCCATCACGCCGGCCGTCATGACGACAAAGATCAAGGTCATCGCGGCCACTACGGCCCAGCCCTGGCGCATGTCACCCACCATGCGGCCAAAGGTGAAGCACAGGCCGGCGGGAATGAGGAAAATGGCCAGCATCTGCAGGAAGTTCGACAGCACGGTCGGGTTTTCATATGGGTGCGCGGAGTTGGCGTTGAAGAAACCGCCGCCATTCGTACCCAGCAGCTTGATCGATTCCTGCGACGCGACGGGACCCATGGCGATCGTCTGCGTTTTCGCCACTTGCGCTTCCATCACGGGCTTGCCGGCAGCATCCAGCACGGGCTGGCCATCGGCACCAGCTTTCGGCGTTTCATATGCCACCTGGTCGAGCAGGGTTACTTCCTTGTAAGGGGAAAAATTCTGGATCATGCCTTCGCCCATGAAGACCACGGACAGGGCCAGCGACAGCGGCAGCAGGATATACAGCGTGGAGCGCACCAGGTCGATCCAGAAATTGCCGATCGACTTGCCCGAACGCGAGGTGAAGCCGCGCACCAGCGCAAAGATCACGGCGATGCCGGTGGCGGCCGAGAAAAAGTTCTGGCATGCCAGGCCCAGCATTTGGGTCAGGTAACTCATGGTCTGTTCGCCGCCGTAGCCCTGCCAATTGGTATTGGCGACAAAGCTGACGGTGGTATTGAACGAGGAATCGGGGCTCACGCCAGCCAATCCCTGAGGATTTAAAGGCAGAAAGCCCTGCAGGCGCTGCAGGCCGTAAACAAAAAAGGCGCCCACGGTATTGAACACGACCAGGGCGATGGCATAGCTTTTCCAGCCCATGGCCCGGTCGCTATCCTTGCTCATGTCCAGGCCGGAACAGCGGTACAGCAGGTTTTCCAGCTTTTGCAGCCAGCCCATGCCGCGCACGGGGCCGTCGCCGGCCACCTTGGCCATGTACAGGCCCAGCGGATAGCTTGCTGCTAGCAAGACAAACAAGAAAAGCACCAACATCAATATCGATTGCGTCGTCATCACAGTTCCTCAGCCTTCAGCAGCGCCACCAGCAGATACACGAGCAGGCCGGCCGACACCACGGCGCCCAGTACATAAAATGCGTTCATTTGACGCTCCTTAATTTGTCGCAGGCCACGGCAAAGCCGACCACCACGACGAAAAAAACGGCAATCAAGCCGAGATACACGATATCCATTCCCACCCTCATTCAGGTTTGTTTTGATAGTGAGCAGATTAGCCAAAAGGGTCTAAAAAATTTGTAAAGACTGGGGAGGGCGATGTAAACAAGATGTAAAAATGCGGTGTTGGCCGCATAAAATCTGCCCTGGCTGGCGCAAAACGGCGGGGCAAGGTGCACCGTTGTTAGCTAGCAGTAGCGCTATTGCCCGCCGATCAAGATAGAATGCGCGAGCGTCCGCACAAGGACGCCATACCTGCCGCACTGCCATTCCCCAGTGACGCTGGACGGAATATACTGTATATTTATACAGTTATCGCCGCCGTTGTCACTGCGCCGCGCAGTGCCCTGGCCTGGCGTTCCAACCACTGTCTTTACTTAGCTTGAACACGTATGGCCACTAAAAAACCAGCATCCGACTACAGCGAATCATCCATCCGTGTCCTGAAAGGACTGGAACCCGTCAAGCAGCGCCCGGGGATGTACACCCGCACTGAAAATCCGCTGCACATCATTCAAGAAGTGATCGACAATGCCTCCGACGAGGCGCTGGGCGGTCATTGCACGCATATCGCCGTGACGCAAAACACCGATGGCAGCATCACTGTCGAAGACAATGGCCGCGGCATTCCCGTCGGCCTGCATCCGGAAGAAGGCGTGCCGACGGTGGAAATCGTGTTTACGCGGCTGCACGCGGGCGGCAAGTTCGACAAGGGTTCAGGCGGCGCCTATGCATTTTCGGGCGGCTTGCATGGCGTCGGCGTGTCCGTTACCAACGCGCTGTCCACACGGCTGGAAATCACCGTCTGGCGCAAGGAAAGCGACGGCAACGGCCTGCATCACATGGTGTTTGCCAACGGCGATGTGATCGAACCCTTGAATTCCCGCCCCGCCCCGCGCGACGGTAAAAAATCGGGCACGCGCGTCACCGCCTGGCCAGATCCGAAGTATTTTGATTCGCCCAATATCTCGCAGACCGAGCTGCAGCGCCTGCTGCGCTCGAAAGCCGTGCTGCTGCCCGGCGTGACCGTTACCCTGACCAACGCCAAGACGGGCGACACGCAAACCTGGCTGTACGCGGAGGGCTTGCGCGGCTACCTGACCGAATCGCTGGCGCAAGTGTCGAATGGCGAAACCCTGATTCCCCTGTTCGAAGGCGCGCAATATGCGGGCCCGGATTCGGAAGGCTTTGCCGAAGGCGAAGGCGCGGCCTGGGTGGTGGCATGGACGGAAGAAGGCGCCATCGTGCGCGAGTCGTATGTCAACCTGATTCCCACCTCGAATGGCGGTACGCACGAATCGGGCTTGCGCGACGGCCTGTTCGGCGCCGTGAAAAACTTCGTCGAGATGCACTCGCTGCTGCCCAAGGGCGTGAAACTGCTGCCCGAAGACGTGTTCGCGCGCGCTTCCTTCGTGCTGTCGGCGAAGGTGCTGGACCCGCAATTCCAGGGCCAGATCAAGGAACGCCTCAATTCGCGCGACGCCGTGCGCCTGGTCTCGACCTTCACCAAGCCACCGCTGGAACTGTGGCTGAACCAGCACGTCGACTATGGCAAGAAGCTGGCCGATCTGGTGATCAAGCAGGCGCAATCGCGCCAGCGCTCGCTGCAAAAAGTGGAAAAGAAAAAATCCTCGGGCGTGGCCGTCCTGCCGGGTAAGCTGACTGACTGCGAATCGTCCGACATCACGCGCAATGAACTGTTCCTGGTCGAGGGCGACTCAGCGGGCGGTTCGGCCAAGATGGGCCGCGACAAGGAATTCCAGGCTATTTTGCCCCTGCGCGGCAAGGTGCTGAACTCATGGGAAACGGACCGCGACCGCCTGTTCGCCAATAACGAAATCCACGACATCGCCGTGGCCATCGGCGTCGACCCACACAGCGTGGGCGACACGCCCGACCTGTCCGGCCTGCGCTACGGCAAAATCTGCATCCTTTCCGATGCGGACGTGGACGGCTCGCACATCCAGGTACTGTTGCTGACGCTCTTCTTCAAGCACTTCCCGGCCCTGATCAACAAGGGACATATCTGCATCGCCCGCCCGCCGCTGTACCGCGTCGACGCGCCTGCGCGCGGCAAGAAACCGATGCAAAAAATCTATGCGCTCGACGCCGGCGAACTGGTGGCCATCGAGGATAAACTGCGCAAGGAAGGCGTAAAACAGGGCGCCTGGTCCATTTCGCGCTTCAAGGGCCTGGGCGAGATGAACGCCGAACAGCTGTGGGAAACCACGATGAACCCGGATACGCGCCGCTTGCTGCCCGTGACCCTGGGCGAAATCGACCACATGACCTCCGCCGCCCGCTTCAATATGTTGATGGGCAAGGGCGAAGCGGCAGGACGCCGCGCCTGGATCGAGGAGCACGGCAATGAGGCGGAAGCCGATATTTAAGCAACGCGCCGCACAGCCTATCCATACCAGACAAACCAAGTAGCAAGATAAACCATGTCCACACAAACCAATTTATTTGACGAAGCCCAGCCTGAGCCAACCGTGCCCGATGAGCCGGCATTCGACGGCGAAGCGCTGACCCTGTCCACCTTCGCCGAGCGCGCCTATCTCGATTACGCCATTTCGGTGGTCAAGGGCCGCGCCCTGCCCGACGTCTGCGATGGCCAGAAGCCAGTGCAGCGCCGCATCCTGTATGCGATGAATGAACTGGGCCTCAATTCCACAGCCAAGCCGCGCAAATCGGCGGCCGTGGTCGGCGACGTGCTGGGTAAATTGCATCCGCACGGCGACCAGTCCGTGTACGACGCGCTGGTACGCATGGCGCAGGATTTCTCGCTGCGCTACCCGCTGATCGACGGCCAGGGCAACTTCGGCTCGCGCGATGGCGACGGCGCGGCGGCAATGCGCTACACGGAGGCGCGTTTGACGCCGATCGCCAAATTACTGATGGATGAAATCGGCATGGGCACGGTGGACTTCCAGCCCAACTACGACGGCTCGACGGAAGAACCCAAGCTGCTGCCGGCGCGTTTGCCGATGGTGCTGCTAAATGGTGCCTCCGGCATTGCCGTCGGCCTGGCCACGGAAATCCCGTCGCACAACCTGACGGAAGTGGCAAAAGCAGCCGTGGCCATGATCCGCGATCCGAAGATCACGCACGCCGAGCTGATGGCCATCATCCCCGGCCCCGATTTTCCCGGTGGCGGCCAGATCATCACCCCGCCGTCGCAAATCCAGGACATGTACGCGAGCGGCCGTGGCAGCATGAAAGTGCGCGCGCGCTGGAAGATCGAAGAACTGGCACGCGGCCAGTGGCAAGCCGTGGTGACGGAACTGCCGCCTGGCACATCGTCGCAAAAGGTGCTCGAAGAAATCGAGGAACTGACCAATCCCAAGATCAGGACAGGCAAGAAGGCCCTGTCGCCGGAACAGGTGGCATTGAAAGCGCTGATCCTCAATTCGCTCGACACCATCCGCGACGAATCGGGCCGCGCCGCGCCTGTGCGCCTGGTGTTCGAGCCGAAATCGAAGAACCAGGACCAGACCGAATTCATGCTGATGCTGCTGGCGCACACTTCGCTGGAATCGTCGACCTCGATCAATCTGGTGATGATCGGCGGCGATGGCCGTCCGCGTCAGAAAGGCCTGGGCGACATCCTGCGCGAATGGATCGATTTCCGCTTCGAAACCATCACACGCCGCACTGGCTACAAACTGGGCAAGGTGCGCGACCGCATCCATATCCTGGAAGGGCGCGAAGCGATCCTGCTCAATATCGACAAGGTGATCCACATCATCCGCAATTCGGATGAACCGAAATCGGCCCTGATCGAAGCGTTCAAGCTGTCCGAGCGCCAGGCCGACGATATCCTGGAAATCCGCCTGCGCCAGCTGGCGCGCCTGGAAACGATCAAGATCCAGCAAGAGCTGGCCGAACTGCGCAAGGAAGAAAAGTCGCTGCAAGACCTGCTCGATAACCCGGGCACGATGAAGCGTGCCGTCATCCGCGAAATCGAGGCGGACGCCAAGCAGTTCGGCGATACCCGCCGCACCCTGATCGAGGAAGCGCAAAAAGCCGTGGCCGAGCAGAAGGTGGTCGATGAGCCGGTCACCGTCATCATTTCGGAAAAAGGCTGGGTGCGCGCGCGTACCGGCATCGGCCACGATGCGGCGCAATTCACGTTCAAGGCGGGCGATACCCTGCATGGCGCCTTCGAATGCCGCACGGTCGATACCCTGCTGGGCTTTGGCAACAATGGCAAGATCTATTCCGTGCCCGTTTCGGCCTTACCCAACGCGCGCGGCGATGGTGTGCCGATCACGACCTTGTGCGACATGAGCGGTGGCACGCCCGGAAATGCCGTGCGCATCCTGCACTACTTTGCGGGCAATGGCACCACCAGTTTGCTGTTGGCATCGAGCGCCGGCTACGGCTTTATTGCCAAGGCGGGCGACATGGTCAGCCGGCTGAAAGGTGGCAAGGCCTTCATGACCCTCGATGATGGCGACGTGCCGCTCGAACCGAAAGTCATACCGGCAGCGGCCAGCGCCATCGCCTGTCTGACGGAAAGCGCGCGCCTGCTGGTGTTCGGCATCGATGAAATGAAAACCCTGTCGAAGGGCGGCACCGGCGTCAAGCTGATCGACCTGGAAGGCAAGGACAAGCTGCTGGCCGTGCAGCCGATCACCCAGCGCGGCGTGGTAGTCTCAGGCATTGGCCGGGCATCAAAACCGCAGGATGCATCGCTGGGTGCTACCGCCCTGGCCGATCACTTTGGCAAGCGCGCGAAGAAGGGCAAGCCGCTGGCAGCCAAGCTGAAGCCTGTTTCGATGGCAGCCATCGGCTGATCATCCAGGCTAAGATCCACGTTAGCACTGCGAAAAAAGACAGGTTGATTCATTGCCTGTCTTTTTTTTCGCCCATGTTCCGGCGTGCGCAGCAGGCATTGCAAGTCGAAACAAGGTGCTACAGATTTCCTTCCTGGCGCCGCGCCAACCGGAGGATGTCTGGTGTCGCCTCGACAATTTCCAGCACGTCTTGCGGCGTCTGCGTGCCAGCCAAGGCATAGCGGCCCATGCCCAAGGGCAGCAGGTGAGCGACTGGTCCCGCGCATGGGCGATCATCGGGGCCCGGCGACATGCTGGTCATGCGCAAGCCACCATCGGCCATGCCGCCTGCGTCCGCTTCCGCGTCAAACTCGAGCACCTTGCGCCCCTTGCGGCTGGGAGGGAAGGCAAACGTGGCCGTGGGCCGGTACACTTCGATACCGGCCGCATCCTCCTCGAAGGAATGCGTCCAGCTGCCGCTGGGCCGTGCCATTGTCATGCCATGCATGCCGCCTCCCGTATTAAAACATCGCAGTCAGAAGCACGATACCACGCCGCCCAGGCCTTCATAGCCGCTCACCGATGGCGACCAGGCCGTGCCGTTCCAGGCCTTGTGGAACAGGGCGCCATTCGTGCCCGTGACGAAGACATCGAGGCGATTCGCCGCCCAGGCGGTGGCGCGCGGACGCGAGGTGCAAATGCCGCCCAGGCTTTCAAATCCCGTCAGCGACGGCGTCCATGCCGTGCCGTTCCAGGCCTTGTGATACAGGGCGCTATCCGTGCCAATCACGAACAGGTCAAGCCGGTTGGCCGCCCACGACACGGCTTCCACCTCGCCCACGCAGATGCCGCCGAGGCGCTCGAAGCCGTCTGGAGATGGCCCCCATTTCGTGCCATCCCACCATTTGTGATACAGCGCGCCATCGGTGCCGGTGACAAACACATCGAGGCGGTTCGGCCCCCAGGCCACCGCTTTCGGCGACGAGGTGCAGATGCCGCCCAGCCGTTCATAACCGGTCAGCGAAGGTCCCCAGGCCGTGCCGTTCCACCACTTGTGATACAGGGCCCGGTCCGTGCCGATGACGAACACGTCCAACCGGTTCGGTCCCCACGCCACCGCTTCAGGCTGGCCCAGGCAGATACCACCCATGGCTTCATAGCCCGTCAGCGACGGCCCCCAGGCGGCGCCGTTCCACCACTTGTGATACAGCCCACGGTCCGTGCCGACGACAAACACGTCAAGCCGGTTCGGTCCCCAGGCCACGGCACGCGGGTCGCCCACGCACAGGCCGCCCATGGCTTCATAGCCCGTTAGCGACGGTCCCCAGGCCGAGCCATTCCACCACTTATGGAACAAACCGCTGTCGGTGCCCGTGACAAAAACATCGAGCCGGTTCGGCGCCCAAGAGACGACTTGCGGTGCGCTGGTACAGATGCCACCCTGCCCTTCGTAAGCGTTGACGGATGGCGCCCAAGCCGTACCATTCCAGGCCTTGTGGTATAGCGCGCGGTCGGTACCGAGCACGAATATATCCAGGCGATTCGCGCCCCAGGCCACCACGGGTGAGGAACTCTGGCGCAAAGTGGCGCCACCGCCTCCCCCCGTGCTGTTACCGATGCTGGCGCGCGGGCCGTCGAGGCAGGCCTGCATGCGCGCCGCCTGGCCCGTGGTAAACATGAACATGGCGGGGTCGTCGACATAATCCATGTAGTTCATGTACATGTCGCCATTCGGCCCGTTGCTGCAGGAAACGTGCGGGAACGATGGCGCGCCCGTATTCGCCCCACCCTGGTTGGGCGTATCGGCCACGTTATCGGTACCCGAACAGCCGGTGCCGTCGTCGCCCCAGATATGGTTCAGGTTCAACCAGTGCCCCACTTCATGCGTGGCCGTGCGCCCCAGGTGGAAAGGTGGCGCGGCCGTGCCGATGGTGCCAAAGGCCGATTGCAGGATCACCACGCCGTCGGTAGCGGCCGGGCCGCCGGGAAACTGCGCATACCCCAGCAGGCCACCGCCCAGCTGGCAGACCCATACATTCAGGAATGTGTCTGCCGGCCAGGCATTCATGCCACCCGTCGCCTGCGATTTGACGGCATCATCGGCGCCAAACGACGCTACCGTCGTCTGGCGGCGCTCGATACCGCTGCTGGCCGCACCGTTCGGGTCTGTCGTGGCCAGCGCAAATTCCACGCGCGCATCAGCCGTCAGCGGCAAGAATGGCGCCGGCGTGCTGCCCACATCGGTATTCGCGCGCCGGTAATCACGATTGAGCACGTCGATCTGGCTGGCGATCTGCGCGTCCGAGATATTCTGCGCCGGCGTATTCCACACCACGTGCACCACCACCGGTATCTGCGTCACGCCCGCACGCCCGGCGATGCCGCTGTCGGCCTCGTACAAGCCGGCCAGGTTTTCAATCTCGTCGCGTATGCTCGCATAGCCGGGATCTTCACTCAGCAGGCGCCGATGGACATCCATCGTGGCGCAGGTGCGTACCTGTGGCGTGCCGCCACCCGCCGCCCCATCTGCACCGCCACCCATGCCACCGCCTCCATCATCGCGCCCCGCGCCCATGCCGCCGCCACCGCCTGTCGGCATGCCACTGGCACCCGCCATGCCCTGCGATGCCTGCTGCATGCCAGCGCCTGGCATGCTCCCGGAAGCATTGTTGGCGGCCTGGTCAGCGTACGACACGCCCAGGCGCTGCCCGGGCATGCTGTTGATGCGCTCCGCGCTGGCATCGGACGCCAGCACGTCTCCCTCTATCGGCATGGATGGCATCGCATGCATGGCTGGCATGCCTTCAGCGGAGCCCGTAGCCGGTGAATTTTTCGTTGTAGCGGTGCTCATCATGTCTCCCTTCATCTGTCTGCCAACTCACTATGGCACGGTGAAAAGAGGAGCATTTGAGCCAGATCAAAGCTGGCAAGCGGTGCCCGAGAAAAAGTGGCAGACGAAAAAAAACAGCCGAAGCTGTCTTTCTTGCTGCAGGAAAAGCTGCGAACGCAGTTACTTGGCGGCGGCGGCCTTGACTTCAGCGTCGGCCTTGGCCTTGGCTTCTTCGGTCTTGGTGGCGGCGATGGCTTTATCGGCGTTCGCTTCCACTTTTTCCTTGGCGACCTTGGCATCCGCTTTTACGCTAGTTTTGCCCGCTTTCGCATCGGCCTTGGCATCGGTTTTATCCGCCTTGGCTTCCGCTTTCATTTTATCTTCCGCATCGGCGTGTACCACTTTGTCGTGGGCCTTGGCCTTGGTTTTGTTGGCCTTGTGCTGGGCGTCAGCTTTCTTGTCGCCGGCTTTCATTTCTGCCTTGGAGACATTAGCGTCAGCCTTGGCATCTACCTTGGCTTCCGAAGCGGCAGCCTTGTTGACGTCTTTTTGTGCGGAAGCCTGGGCTTTCACGACAGCTTCGGTGGCTGGCGCCGTTTGAGCGATAGCAGCGGTGGCAAACAGGGTAGCGATCAGGGTGGCGAGTAATTTGTTCATGGATGACCTTTCAATATAGATTCGATTTATTTTTACTAAAGGCGGGCAAAATGTTTCAAATTTGCCAGGCATCGCGCTGTTTTTTTACAGCAACTCGACGGCATGACTTCATAGTAAAGGCAAAGCTGAAACCAGACTGTGCGGTATCGCACTCAATGGGCACTCAATGGGCACTCAATGGGCACTCAATGGAAAATATGTGCCATTCGGCAAATTTCCCAATGAGCTTGAAACTACCAGCTCATCATCAAAAATTGACGGCCCGCGCCGCGTGGCGGGCAGCCACCCACTCCTCGTTCGCCGGCTCCACACCCACCATGATGCGGCTGTCGGCGCTGGAAATACGGCTGGCGTTGCGCGCATTGGCTTCGCTGTCGAGCACGGGACCGATAAAACCCAGCTCCGCACAGATGCGCTGGCGCAGCTCCGCGTTGTGCTCGCCGATACCGGCAGTAAACACCAGCATGTCCAATCCACCCAGCACGGCCGTCAGGGCGCCAATTTCGCGCACGATGCGGCGGATGTACAAGGCCAGCGCGGCACGGATACGGTCACCCGTTGCATCCTGCCGGTCCTGCTGCGCCAGCAATACCGGCGGGTCGGCCGACACGCCGGACACACCCAGCAAACCCGATTCGTGGTACAGCACATGCGCCACCTTTTCCAGCGACAGTTTCTCGATTTCCATCAGATAGATGACGGCGCCCGGATCGAGCGAGCCACAGCGCGTGCCCATCATCAACCCATCGAGCGCGGAAAAGCCCATGGTGGTGGCCACGCTATGCAAGCCATCCATGGCGCACAAGCTGGCGCCACTACCCAGATGCGCCACGATGACCTTGCCGCGCGCGACGGCCCCGAAGCGCTGCTCCAGCACCAGCGACTGGTATTCATACGACAGGCCATGAAAGCCATAGCGGCGCAAGCCCCGCTCCCACGCATCGTAAGGCAGGGCCAGCATCTGCTCGACCTGCGGCACCGTATGGTGGAAGGCCGTGTCGAAGCACGCCACCTGGGCGATATCGGGACGCGATTCCAGCAGCACCTCAATCGCCTCCAATGCGAACGGCTGGTGCAGCGGCGCCAGCGGGATAAAACTTTTCAGGTCCGCCAACACCTTGAAATCGATGCGCACGGGCGCAAAATACTTGCTGCCGCCATGCACCACGCGGTGCGCCACGGCGCGCAGCGAACGCCCGGCTAGGCGCTCGACGACTTTTTCGCGGATGTACGCCAGCGCCGCATGATGCGCTTGCTGCGGGTCGAGCTGCAAGGGTTCGGCAGGCAGGCCGCCGGTGCGGTAACTGGCACTCTCCCTGCCGATGCCTTCGACCTTGCCACTCCATTCTGCCTGCTGCGGCAGCACGCCGCCCGTTTGCTCGAACAGGGCGAACTTGATGCTCGACGAGCCGCAATTGAGCACCAGGATCAGGCTGCCATCGGCTTGCTCGATGGGCGCGTTCATGGTGGCGTGCTCCGGTAATGATTGGCCAGCATCACGGCCAGCGCGCACGAGGCGATGCGGCTGGCGCGCGAGTCGGCACGGCTGGTCAGGATGACGGGGATCTTCGCGCCCAGCACGATGCCGGCGCTGTCCGCGTCGCCCATGTATTCGAGCTGCTTGGCCAGCATGTTGCCACTCTCCAGATCGGGCACCAGCAGGATGTCGGCGCGGCCCGCCACCTCGGAAACGATGCCCTTGACGGTGGCGGCAGCGATCGAGACGGCGTTATCGAACGCCAGCGGACCGTCGAGGATGGCTCCGGTGATTTGTCCACGGTCGGCCATCTTGCACAGGGCGGCCGCGTCCAGGGTAGCTGGCATGCTGGGATTGACCGTCTCCACGGCGGCGAGAATCGCCACGCGCGGTTTGGCCACGCCGATCACGTGTGCCAGGTCTATCGCATTGCGCACGATGTCGGCCTTCATTTCCAGGGTAGGCGCGATATTGATGGCGGCGTCGGTGATGATGAAGGGGCGCGGATAAGCTGGCGTCTGCATCAGGAAGCAGTGGCTGATGCGGCGCTTGGTGCGCAAGCCGGCGCTGGCGGACAGCACGGCCGACATCAATTCATCCGTGTGCAGGCTGCCCTTCATCAGCGCTTCCACTTCGCCCTTGCCCGCCAGTTCGGCGCCGCGCGCGGCAGCAGCATGGCTATGCTCGACGTCTTCGATGGCAATGCCGTCCAAACTCAAGCCTGCCTCTGCCGCCACCGCTTCCAAACGTGCGCGCGGCGCCACCAGCACGGGGATGATCAGGCCGGCCGCGTACGCGTCGAGCGCACCCGATAGACTCAGCGCATCGCAGGGATGAATCACCGCCACCTTGATGGGACCCAGGATGCGCGCGTGCTCCAGCAGGCGCCGCGTGCCGTCACCATTATGCAGGCGTACTTCAGGCAAGGTGGCGCGCGCGCGTTCGATCTGCTCGGCCGGCGCGATCACCTGTGCATCGCCATCGAGTACCACCACACCATGCTGGTTGACGCAGCGGCATGCCAGCGTCACCTGGCGGTTGCCCGGTTCAAGCGCCGTGACGGTGACGCTGATGGCCAGCGTGTCGCCCACGCGCACGGGCTGCAGAAAACGCAGGGTCTGACCCGTGTAGACGGTGCCGGCACCGGGCAAGCGCGTACCCAGCACAGCGGAAATGAGCGCCGCGCCCCACATGCCATGCGCGATCACGCCCTGGTAGCGGCTGGAAGCGGCAAACTCGGCATCGAGATGCTGCGGGTTGTCGTCGCCCGACATCACGGCGAACAGGGCGATATCGTCCATGCTCAGAGTACGCGTGATGCTGGCGCTGTCGCCGATAGCGATCTGGTCGAAGGTGCGGTTACGCACGATATTCAAGTCATCGTCTTGGGTAGTGGTCATCTTGGCCTTCTAGGCTGGGGTAATGCTCTTGGCAGGTTTGGCTTTGGGCTGCGTCACGGGAACACTTGCCGATTCTCGCACGGCAGGCTTGTCTTTGGCGCTCGCGGCGCGCTCGAACACGTCGAGCATCTGCTGCAGGCTCGCATCCTCGTCCGGCGCAGGTTCTTCCGGCACCAGCAGCACCTGCTGCAGCCACTCGGCCAGCGCGCGGATGGCGTCCGGCTCGGCATTGGCCAGCAAGTCCGGCAAGGCGGCCATGGCACCATCGAAGTCGTGCAGCATCAGGCGCGCCTGCTGGCGCACGATGCAGCGGAATTGTTCCATTCCGAAGCCTTGCGTGTACTGCGGCTTGACCAGCTTCAAGGCCAGGTTGACGCGGCGTTCATCGGCGATCATGCGGAAGCGGTAAATGTAGAACAGCGCGCGCACGGCCGCTTCCACCAGGCCGCCATGGCGCACATCGTCGTCCATGTGCTGCGTTTCGCAACGCACGTATTCGCAATGCTCGGGCGAAATGCCCGGATGGGGGCGCGGCGGCGTGGCGTCGCTGGCGGCTTGCCCCGTCAGTGCCTGCACCAGGGGCGAGCCGTAGATCAGATCAAACGTCGTTTCATACAACGTGTCGCGCCATTCGCGCCAGCTGTCGAGACTGGCGGTGATGGTGTCGGAGACGGCTTCCTGCATTTTCAAGAGTGGATTATCGGATGACACGGGCTGGCGGTGCTGGCGGATTTTCTCAGCCTCCAGCGCCACCACGGGCGCCAGCAGGTTGCGGTCCGACCACAGCTCGTATGACACGCGCAGCGGGTGCGTGGCCTGCAGGAAGCGCGCCGTCAGCGGCGTGACCATGGCGCGTACCCACGGCTGCACGAAGCTGCGGTACATGGCCAGGTTCACCTCGGAGACGCGTGCGGCGGTGGCGAACTTGCGGTCGTTGGCCACGTCTGGCTGCACGATGGCGCGCACGTCCTCGATGCTGCGGCGCTGGATCGACAGCACGTAATCGCCGCTGGCCAGGTCGGCATTCGGCGTATCGGGCGTCTTGTCGACGATCAGGGCCTGATAAATCCCCGCCGGCAGCAAGTTGATCAAGTCGATATTGCTGGCGAACTTCTGGTGCTCCTTGCGGCCCACCTTGGAAGAGACAAAAATACCCAGGTGGCCGATGCTGTCATGCACGGCGTAGACGATAGTCTGGTCGTGCAGCAGCACATCCTTGTCGTCGCGGTACAGGTCCGTGATCCAGCCCAGCGCCTGCGGCGGCGGCGTGATGTTGTCGCCGTTCGAGCAGAATACGACGATGGGCGAACGGATATTGCGCAAGTCCAGGCGCACGCCATCGGAGGTAATCAGTTCGGCCGTGGCCAGGCGGTTGCCGATGAACAGATTGTCGACGATGTACTGCATCTCGACATCGTTCAGGAAGACATGTCCGCCCCAGTACTTTTCAAAACCCAGGTAGCGCGGCGCTTCCGTGTCGATGTTTGCGTACAGATTGTACTGCTTGCTCCACAGCGTGTTGGCGGGATTGAGATTCTCGAAATTTTGCACCAGGCTGGCGCCATCGAAGCGGCCGTTACCCAGGTCGCCGGCCAGCGCCGTAACCCAGCTGCCGCCCATCAGGCCGCCCGCATAGCGCATCGGGTTGCGGCCATGCCAGCCCGCCCAGTACGACACGGGTGCGCCGGCCACGATGATGGGGCCGAACAATTCCGGGCGCATAGCCGCCGTCATGAGGATTTGCCAGCCCGCCTGGCAATTGCCGATGACGACGGGCTTGCCGTCGCTGTGCGGATGCAGGGCGATGACCTTTTCGAGAAAAATCGCCTCCGCATGCATCACGTCTTCCACCGTCTGTCCTGGCACGGGATCGGGCAGGAAGCCGATGAAATAGCAGGGATGGCCGGCGCGCAGGGCCACGCCGATCTCGCTTTCCGCCTTGAAGCCGCCGATGCCAGGGCCATGACCGGCGCGCGGGTCGACGACGACGAAAGGGCGCTTCGTCGGATCAGGCTCGGGCGCGTCTGGCGTCAGGATGCGCGCCAGCCCATAGTTGACGGGACGCGCCAGCGCCAGGCCCGACATCACCAGCTCGGCGGGAAAATCGAGCACGTTCGGCACTTCCTCGGCCAGGTGTTCCTGATACTGATTGCCGCGGCGGCGCATCACGTCCGCATACAGCACGATGCGTTGCCACGAGTCGAGCGCGTAGTCGCTCAACATGCCCAGTGCCGGCAGGCCGCCGACGGAGAAAAATTGCGCTGATTCGGTTGTCATGGTTATCCTTTTCATGCAGTGCGCGCCGGAACATTCCGGCGCCGGGCCTACGCCATCTGGCTGATGGTCTTGCGAAAACGCGCCAGTGCGAAGGCAAACAAGGCCGTGCCGATCGCCAGCAAGGCCAGGAAAGGCTTCCACACCACGTCGATGCCAGCACCCCGATACAGGATCGCCTGGCTCAATTCGACGAAATGCGTGGTGGGAGCGATCAGCATGATGTTCTGCACCAGCTCGGGCATGCTTTCACGCGGCGTGCTGCCGCCAGAAAGCATCTGCAGTGGCAGCAGCACCAGAATCAGCAGCATGCCGAACTGCGGCATGCTGCGCGCCACGGTGGCCAGGAAAATCCCCATCGAGGTGGTGGCAAACAGGTGCAGTGCCGCGCCGCACAGGAACAGCGCGATCGAGCCTTCGATGGGCACATGCAGCATGCCGCGCACCACCAGGTTCAGCGACAGGGCGGCGGCCAGCAGCACCACCAGTCCCATCGACCAGACCTTGCCCAGCATGATCTCGGCCGGCGTCACCGGCATCACCAGCAGATGCTCGATGGTGCCGTGTTCGCGCTCGCGTATCAAGGCCGCGCCCGTCAGGATGATCGACAGCATCGTCACCTGATTGATGATTTCCATCAGCGAGCCAAACCAGGCCTGGCTCAGCGAAGGATTGAAGCGCGCCCGCATCACCAGCTCCACCGGCGAGACCGTCACTCCCCGATAGCGCTTGGCGAACTCCGCCACCTCGCCGGCGACGATCTGCTGGATGTAGCCGCTGCCGCTGAAGGCCTGGCTCATGCGCGTGGCGTCCACGTTCAGCTGCACTTCCGCCTGGCGCCCGCCCAGCACGTCGGCCTGCAGCTTGGGTGGAATGGTCAGCACGAAGGTGTACTGGCCCGCATCGAGGCCCACATCGACCTGGCTCTGGTTGATCATGGCCGGCGGCGTGAACTGGGGCGGAAAGAAGGCCGAGGCGATGCGCCCCGACAGCGGCGAGCCATCTTCGTCGACGATGGCGATCGAGGCCATGTGCAGCGTTTCCGGCTTGGCCGTGGCGGCCACGTAAATCGCCAGCGTGAAGGTATACAAAATCAGGAGCAGCATCATCGGATCACGGATCAGGCTCCAGATTTCCTTCACGCCCAGACGGTAGATATTTTCAAGGTGGCGCATATCAGCTCTCCTGCTTCTTCAGCAGCGCAACCGTCACGCCCAGGATCACGGGAATGGCCACGATCAATGGCCAGAACGAGGCATGCAGATCGGCAAAGCCCAGCGCCTTGTTGAACACCCCCCGGCTGATATTAAGCATGTGCGTGGCCGGGTACATCAGGCCGATCGCCTTGCCCATGCCTTCCATCGACGAGACGGGGTTGAGCAGGCCGGAAAACTGGATGGCCGGGATCATGGTGCCGATCATGGTCACGAACAGGGCCGCGATCTGGCTGCGCGTGAAGGTCGAGGCGAACAGGCCGATGCCGGTGGCGCAGATATTGAAGATGAAGGTGGCCGCTATCAGCGTCGGCAGGCTGCCCTTGATCGGCACGCCGAACGCCGTCACCGCCAGCAGTGTCATGAGCACGAAGTTGAACATGGCCAGCACCACGTACGGCACCTGCTTGCCGAGCAGGAACTCCAGGCGTGTCACAGGCGTCACGTACAGGTTGATGATGGAGCCGAGTTCCTTTTCGCGCACCACGGACAAGGCCGCCAGCATGGCCGGCAGCATCAGCAGCAGCAGGGGAATCACGGCCGGCACCATGGCGGGCAGGCTTTTCACGTCCGGGTTGTAGCGAAAGCGCGTCTCGATGGAGAGCGGGTTGCTGGCCTTGATGCCATAGCGGTGCAAGGCCTGGTCGGCCAGCCACAGCTGGTGCATGCCCTGCACGTAGCCCTGCACGGTTTCGGCGCGCATCGGCATGGCCCCATCGATCCAGGCCCCCACCTGCGCCTGCGCGCCGCGCTGCACGTCGCGCGCAAAGCCCGGTGGTATCTCGATCGCCAGCGACAGTTCTCCGCTGCGCATGCGCTTGTCGATATCGGCGTAATCGCGCAGCGGCGGCTTCTCGATGAAGTAGCGCGAGCCGGCCAGGTTGTTGGCATAGTTGTGGCTCAGGGTCGTCTGGTCGTGGTCAAGCACCGCATAACTGAGGTCTTCCACGTCCAGGCTGATGCCGAAACCGATCACGAACAGCAGCAGCACCGAGCCGCCCAGCGCCAGGGTCAGGCGCACGGGATCGCGGCGCAATTCCAGCGTTTCGCGCCACATGTAGCTGAGCATGCGGCCCAGGCTGAAGCGGCTGCGACGGTGTTCCTGCGCAGGTGTGGCGCATGGCGCCGCGGCGGCTTGCGGCGCTTGCGCAATCTGCGCCTCGGGCGACGTGGCGCCGCCCGCCTCCTCCAGGTAGGAAATGAAGGCCTCTTCCAGCGTGGCGCTGCCGCGCTTTTTCACCAGTTCGGCCGGCGCATCGCTGACCAGCACGCGGCCAGCGTGCATCAGCGAGATGCGGTCGCAGCGCTCGGCCTCGTTCATGAAGTGGGTGGAGATGAAAATGGTGACATGGTCGCGCCGCGCCAGTTCGATCATCAAGCGCCAGAAATTGTCGCGCGCGATCGGGTCGACGCCGGAAGTCGGCTCGTCGAGGATCAGCATTTCCGGCTTGTGCACCATGGCCACGGCCAGCGACAGGCGCTGGCGTATGCCCAGCGGCAGGCTGTCGGGCAAGCCGTCCAGCACCTCGATCAGGTCGAAGCGGTGCGCCATTTCGTCGACGCGGGCCGGTATCGCGGTTTCCGGCACGTGGAACAGGCGCGCATGCAGCACCAGGTTCTGGCGCACCGTCAGTTCGCTGTACAAAGAGAAAGCCTGCGACATGTAGCCGACCCGCCGGCGCGTGTCGATATCGTTGGAATCGACCTCCTTGCCGAACAACCAGGCCTTGCCTTCCGTGGCCGGCAGCAGGCCCGTGAGCATCTTCATGGTGGTCGACTTGCCGCAGCCGTTGGATCCCAGGAAGCCGAATATTTCGCCGCGGCCGATGCGGAAGTTCACATGGTCGACGGCCGTGAAGTCGCCGAAGCGCATGGTCAGGTCTTTCGCCTCAATGGCGATATCGAGCGCGCTGGCCGCGTCCAGCGGCGCGATCACCACGGGCTGGTGGCCGGCGCGCTTGGCTTCCGGCAGCAGCTTGATGAACGCCGCCTCAAGGTTGCTGCTCTGCGTGCGCGCCAGCAGTTCAGCCGGCGTGCCCGTGCCCCGCACTTTGCCGTCATCCATGGCGACCAGCCAATCGAAGCGCTGCGCCTCGTCCATGTAGGCGGTGGCGACCATCACGCTCATCTGCGGGCGCTGCACGCGGATGCCGGCGATCAAGTCCCAGAACTGGGCCCGCGCCAGCGGATCGACGCCGGTAGTCGGTTCATCGAGTATCAGCAAATCGGGATCGTGGATCAGGGCGCAGCACAAGCCCAGTTTCTGCTTCATGCCGCCCGACAGCTTGCCCGCCGGGCGCGCCAGGAACGGGTGCAATCCCGTGCTCAGGGTCAGCTGATCGATGCGACGCCGGCGCTCGGCCGCATTGTGGCCAAACAGGCGCGCGAAAAACTGCAGGTTTTCCTCGACCGAGAGGGTCGGATACAAGTTCTTGCCCAGGCCTTGCGGCATGTAGGCGATGCGCGGACAGACATCATCGCGGTGGCGCGCATCGCGCATGTCGCCACCGAGGGCCATGACGCTTCCCTGCTGCACGGCGCGCGCGCCGGCCACCAGCGACAGCAGGCTCGATTTGCCCACGCCATCGGGGCCGATCAAGCCCACCATGCGGCCGGCCGGCACGTCCAGGTCGATGGCGTCGAGCGCCACGGTCTTGCCGTAATGCTGGCTGACGCCCTTGATGCTGACGACGAAGGAGGTGGCCGGAAGATTCACTGCGCGACCCTGGCCGTCAGTTCAGCGGGCCATGCCTCCTTCGCATCGAGGCGCACCCAGGCCACGCCGGGCAAGCCCACCTTGACCAGGGCCAGATGCTTTTGCAGCAGGTCGCGGCTGATCTGCGCCTTCACGCGAAACATCAGCTTCTGCCGCTCGCTGGCCGTCTCTACCGTCTTCGGCGTGAATTGCGCGCTGGCGGCGACAAAGGAAATCGTCGCCGGAATCACGTAATTGGGCGCCGCATCGAGAATCAGACGCACTTCGCCGCCCAGGGCCACCTTGCCGGCCGCCGTCTCTGGCAGGAAGAAAGTCATGTAGACGTCCGACAGGTCGACCAGGTTGAGCACCTTGCCGCCCGCGCCCAGCACTTCGCCCTGCTGCGCCACCAGGTATTGCACGCGGCCACCGCGCGGCGCCGTCAGCTGGCCATCGGCCAGGTCGGAATCGATGCGCGCCGTGGTGGCCTCGGCGGCCACCACGGCCGAACGGGAACCGACCACCTGCGCCTTGGCCGCGTCGATGGCCGCCTGCGCCGCCGTGACCTGGGCCTTGGCCGCATTCAGGGCCGCCGCCACGCTGCGCACGCGGGCGCGGTCGTCGTCAAGTTCCTGCACCGAGGAAGCGCCCTCTTTCGACAGCGTTTCGGAGCGGGCCAGGCGGCGCTTGGCCGCATCGAGTTCGCTTTCGCGCTGCGCCACCATGGCCTGCGCGGCCGCCTTGTCGCTTTCGCGCACGGCCACCTGCGCCTGCGCGCCCACCACCGCATCGGCGGCCTGCTGCTGGCGCGCGCGCGCCTCGTCGCGCTGGGCGGACAGGGAATCGACCTGCATGGTCGCCAGTGGCTGGCCAGCCTTGACGAAATCGCCCTCGCGCACGAGGATTTCCTTGACCCGGCCCGCCAGCTTGGTGGCGACATCGATTTCCGTCGCCTCGATGCGGCCATTGCCGCTGACGAAACCTTCACCGGGACCGCTGGGCCGCATTTTTTGCCAGGCCACGTAGCCCAGCACGAGGACGACCACGATCAGCGCGGCGGGAACGAGTTTCTTTTTCAATTCTGGATTCATGGTGTCGGCGATCGCGGTTAATAGGTGAAAGTGGTGGCAGCAGGAGCACCGCCGCCCAAGGCCGCATACAGGCTGACCTGGCTGGCCAGCAGCGCGCGGCGCGTCTGCACCAGTTGCTGTTCGACCGTCAGCAGGTCGCGCTGGGCATCGAGCACCTCCAAGTACGGTGCGGCGCCATTGTCGTAGCGCAGCTTGGCCAGGCGCGCGCGTTCGCTCTGCGCGGCCAGGGTGGTCTTGCCAATGTCGGCCTGCAGCGCCAGCCAGCGCCGGTTCGACAGCGCGTCTGCCACTTCGCGGAAGGCGCCCTGCACGCTCTTTTCGTAATTGGCCACCGCCACGTCGCGGCGCACTTCGGCCAGGTCCATATTGGCGCGGATCCGCCCCGCATCAAAGATGGGCAGCACCAGGCGCGGCGCGAAATTCCAGGCGCCGCTGCCCGAATCGAACAGGCCGCTCAGTTCCGCGCTGGCCGTGCCGTAGGCGGCGGTCAGCGAAATCGTCGGGAAGAAGGCGGCGCGCGCGGCGCCAATATTGGCCTGTGCGGCGCGCAGCTGATGTTCGGCCGCCACCAAGTCGGGTCGTTGCGCCAGCAAGGCCGATGGCAAGCCGGCATGCAGCGGCTGCAGCACGCTGGCGTCGTCGAAACGGCGCGTGTCCGGTGCCAGGTCGACGGGGCCGCCCACCAGCTGCGCCAGCGCATGCGCCTGCACGGCGCGCGCCTGCTCCAGCTGGGCGGACAGGGACAAGGCCTGGCTGAGCAATGTTTCCACCTGCGTCAGGTCCAGCTTGGAAATCGAGCCGACCTCAAAACGGCGTGTAAAAATGCGCAGCGATTCGGCGCGGCTATCGACCGTGGCGCGCGCCAGCAACACCCGTTCATCGAGTTCGCGCAAGCCCAGGTAGCCATTTGCCACCTGGGCCACCAGGGCCACGCCGACGGCGCGGCGCGCCTCGTCGCTGGCAAGCAGAGTTTGCAACGCACTGTCTTTCAGGCTGCGCACGCGGCCCCAGAAATCGAGTTCCCAGGCGCTCACGTTCAAGCCCACTTGGTATTGCGCGCTCGTCATGGCGCGCCCCGTCAGGCTCAAGTCGTCCGGCACGCGCGAACGGCTGCCGGTGGCGCCCAGCGCCACGGTAGGGAATTGGTCGGCACGCTGGAAACCATACGCGGCGCGCGCTTCT
Organism: Janthinobacterium woesei; assembly: GCF_051380875.1. Lineage (NCBI taxonomy): Bacteria > Pseudomonadati > Pseudomonadota > Betaproteobacteria > Burkholderiales > Oxalobacteraceae > Janthinobacterium > Janthinobacterium woesei. Next base: position 89,118 of record NZ_JBNYXW010000005.1, on the reverse strand, counting down.
TCCACGCGCAGGGCAGCGATGCGGATATCGCGGTTGTTGGCCAGCGCCTGCGTAATCATCGCTTGCAGGCGCGCGTCGGCAAAGTAGGCTTGCCAGGCGATGTCCGGGGCGTGCGCGCCGGCGGCATCCGTTTCCGGATACAGCGCCGCCACGGGCAGCGGCGGTGGCGCATACGGCGGCGCCAGCGAGGCGCAGCCCGCCAGGGACAGGGTGGCGGCCAGCGCAGCTAGCCTGGCGCGGACGGGCAAAGCCGGAACAGGGAGTCTCATCATATTCCAGTCAATTCAGGATGTTGTAGCCGCCATCGACATACAGGGTGCTGCCCGTGATGGCGCGGGCGCCGTCGCCGGCGAGGAAGGCGCACAGTGCGCCCACATCCTCGATGGTGGCCAGGCGGCGCAGGGGCGAGCGTTCGATGGCGTCAGCCATCAGGCGCTCGAAATGGGCAATGCCGGAAGCGGCCCGCGTGTCGAGCGGCCCTGGCGAAATGGCATTGACGCGGATGCCGACAGGGCCCAGTTCCGCCGCCAGGTAGCGCACCGATGCTTCCAGCGCCGCCTTGACGGGGCCCATCAAGCCGTAGTCGGCGATGACTTCCTCGGCCCCCAGATAACTCATGGTCATCAAGCTGCCGCCGTCCGGCATCAGCGGCTCGGCCAGCTTCGCCATGCGCATGAAGGAGTGGCACGAGATATCCATCGCCTGCGCAAAACCCTCGGCCGAACTGTCAGTGACGCGGCCATGCAAGTCCTGCCTGGGCGCATAGGCGATCGAATGGACGACGAAATCAAGCCTGCCCCATTGCTGTTCGATCTGCGCAAACAGCGCTTCGAGCTGGCCCGGCACGGACACGTCGAGCGGCGCCATGATAGCCGCCTGCACTTGCCGCGCCAGCGGCTCCACATGCGGGCGCGCCTTGTCATTGAGCCAGGTCACGGCCAGCTCGGCGCCAGCCGCGCGCAGTGCGCTGGCGCAGCCCCAGGCGATGCTTTGCGCATTGGCGATGCCCACCACCAGCCCCCGTTTGCCCTGCAATGGCAGGGACTGCAGCAAGGGGGCCGTCATGGCTTGGAGGGGCGCAAAGCGGGCCACGGCGTGGCGGCGTTCACGCACTGCACCGCGCCGGCGCAGGTGGCCAGCGTGACGCCGCCGCCCCGCGCATGGGGCAGCACGATGGGCGTGTGGGGATGTAAGGCACTGCATGCGTCAGGCGCGAGGATCTGCATCTTCATGAATCTGGCTTCCGTCACTGAAATTCGAGGCCGGCACCAGACCCATGCGAAGTGGACTGGTACGTGGCAAAAATTACTCTACAGCATTTAGACGCGTGATTTACAAAGAGTCCGATCCGCATTCATAACGCTTTGAGCTAAGTCAACTATAAGTGCGATTGCGGCGATGCAACATTGATGTATATCAAATATTACCTCAATTTTATTTAAATGAAACAAACTGTCCGCAATCGAATCGTGATATCTATTGGATAATTATATTGAGCTGACGAGAATGAAAGTTACTTCCAGAACTAGAATTGGTATTGACCGAAAAAGGTCAGGGAGGGATGGTATTGCAGAGATGGATAGAGCCAGGAAAACGAAAATGGGGGCCATGCTATTGCATCGCAACATGGCACCCCATAGATTACTTGATTGACACTGCGCGTTTATTGCAGGGTTACTGTAACGCGGCCGGACGCGAATACAGATCGATGATGGTGCTGATGCCATCCCGGCATACGGAACAGAAAGTCTCGCTGCGGTCGAACATGATGCATTGCATTTCCGGGCGGTAGTAGCCGGACGATTCGTAGTTCGCGCCCTCGAAGGCGCCCACCGCATGGCGCTGCGGCGCCTTGGAAAACAGCTGCTGCGTGTACGCCAGGTCGGCCTTGAACAAATCGCTCATTTCGCTTTCCGGACGGTTGGCCGCACGCAGGGCCGCGCGCTGTTTCTGGTATTCGCGCGCATGGCTGTCATACGCCTCCTTCGGCCACGGTGTCGGCAGCGGTGTGCCGGCCTTCACATGGTTTTTCCATTTCAGTTTGGCCGGGTCGCGCAGGGCCGTGGCATTCGGCTCCCACGGTTCCTGGCGTTCGCCATTCGACTGGTATGCCACCGGCGAGGTGTAGTACTCGTCGGCCAGGCCGGCGAAATGGTGGCCGAATTCATGCACGAACAGGTAATTGGCCCAGTCGCTGTTGGCTGCGGCCGTGCTGAACTGGCCGAAGATGCCGCCACCGCCATAGGTATCGTTATTGACGAGGATTTCGATGAATTCGTAGGGCGCGTACTGCGCCAGGTCGCGCAAGGCGCGGTTGTCCGTCGTCAATACATAGCGTTCGCTGCCGAAGATATCGTAGCGCGTGCCCAGTGGCGAGGCGTGATGCACGCCCGTCGATGGACGCGACACGCCGGATTCCTGCGTCGGCGCGGCCATGGCCCATACGTTGAAGTCATTGGCACGCTCGCGAAATGGCGAGACGGTAAACAAGTGGTCGGCCAATTTCCGTGCCGTGGCTTCGAACTTGCCCATTTCGGCCGCCGTATAACCATCGCCCATGATCAGGAGATCGACCTTGTCGCTGGACGGACCTTTGACACGGATCGGTATCGGCTTGACGGGCGCCGGCGGCTGTTTGCGGATCACATCCTGCGCCGCCGGGTCGACATCGGCGCTCCACACAACAGAAAACAAGCCGCGCTCATCGCGCTTGAGAATGCGCACGCGCACCGGCTGTTCCGGCTGCGGGAAGCGCACCGATTCCTGGAACGCACGGGTGGTGGTTTTCGCTTCATCGGTGCTGGCCCACTCGCCAAAGATGGTGGAAAAGCCGCGCGAATACAGCACTTTGCCCGATTTGATGTCGACTACTTCGAGCATGTTGTTGCCACGGTTGCTGTCGTCGATGGTGCGCGCCATGTTGCCCGCCCAAGGCAGCGGCTCGACCAGCACGCGCTCGACCGCATAGTGCTCAGCCAGCGCATTGCCGCTGTGCTGGTAATCGAGGCGCATGGTGGCCGGCTGTGCGGAGTTGGCGGCCTGCGCGGCCGGCATGATGCCGGCGGCCAGCGCCAGCGCACACAGAAAGGATCGGATCGGAGTCTGCTGCATGTTATTCCTAAACGGTAGAAAAACAGGAAAAAGAGGAAGTTTTCCAAATAAATTGCGGCATCAAAGGCCGCGCCACGGAAATTGGCTGCGGCACATTGTAGCGACAGGCGGGGCGCTTTGAAAGCGCAGCATGCAGGCGAAGAGGGGACGCCGGCCTGGAGAATCGGCCAGCATCACGGGACGGCAGAGTTACTTGTAGCGATACAAGGGTTGACGCAGCTGGATCGGCCGGATGTCCAGGCGCAGCTTGAGCACCGAATAAGCTTCGGCCTCGGTCGAGCTGTAGCCGACGCTGTTGACGGTCTTGCTGAACCTGAACTCGAAGCCCAGGTCCGGATATGGGTCGCGCGGATTGCCGAAGGCGATGCCGATGGCTTCCTGCTGTGCGTTGTCGATCAGGTTGCCCATCAGGTCCAGCACGGCGTTATTGCCGAGGATATCGTTGGTAAATACGGGCTCGCGCATATCCGGCTGGTTCGGATCGAGCTTGTTGTCGGCCTTGTCCGGCGACGGCGTAAACACGCGCGTGACGAGGTTGAATTTATCGCCCCGGTCCAGGTAGCTGATGGCGGCATTGCTGATATTGAAATTTTTCACGCCACGGTCGCTGATGGCGCCAGACAAGTCGATCAGCAAGGCGCCGCTGTAGCCGATAATTTCCACGTCGCGCATGGCGTCGACCACCATGGCGCTGTTTTCATCGATGCCCAGCCCCAGGTGATAGCCTTTTTTCAGCATCACGGGAATCATGCGCGCAAAGCGCCCGCGCACCAGCAGATGCTGGTCCACAAAAACATCGCTGCCGATAAAGCCCAGGCCGGGTGCAATCTCGCGGCCATCCGTGACCCCCATCTTGAGCATGTCGAGCACCGGCTTGGCATCATAAAACATGGTGGTGCTCATGATGGCGGCGCCGGCGCTGGAACCAGCGATGACGCCGCCGTTGCGGTAGACCGACCAGATGGCTTCAAGCGCGGCCGTGCGGCTGCCGTCCGGGCGCAGCAGCGCCTGCGTGATGCGCCCCTGGTCGCCACCCGCAAAATAAATGCCGCTGGCCGACTTGATCTGCGTCACGATGGCCGGATCTTCGGCGGCCTTGCGGTAATCGCTATTGGGCAGCTTAACGCCCAGCGGCACGAAAAAAGCATCGGCGCCATATTGATTCAATTTGCCGATAATGCTCTGGCCCGATTTTTCAGGATTGATCGAGGCCGACGCCAGTACGGCGATGCGCGCACCCTTGCCGCCAGAAAGGGTAACGATGCGCTGCCAGACTTCGGCATTGTTGGCGCGCAGGCCGCCGCCGATGATGACGAGGGTGCCCTGCGGTGCGCTGCCGATGGCACTGCCGGCGGGCGCTGCTGCAACCGGATAGCTGCAAAACGCCAACGCGAACAGCAGCGCGGCGCGCCATGTGTGATACAGGCTTGTGGATAATTTCATGGTGCCTTTCGAATGCAAGGAAAGTGGCGCGCGCCGATCATGAGTGCCGACGAACAGTTAGGCACCGCTATTGAAGGGCTTGTGGCGCTGCTCGGCATACGACTTAAGTGACTGCATGGTGCGCGGAAGTCCCTCACGAAATGGAATAATAACCCATGCCTTTGCAGGGGGTTAGCCGGCCCCTTGCTCCAACTGCGAATGGCCCATTGAGTCGGGCTTGCCTGGTGTCCGGGTCCCAGAGATGCCACCGGTCGACCTCGCTCAAAATCTGCTCGACGACCATGGGCGGGACTGCGATGCAGACGCGTTTTTCGATATGCATGGGGAAGCACTCCTGAATGAACTTGATGGAGAAGCCGCTGATGGTAGCACCCGATACCTGGCAACTCTCGGCCAGTTCCTCGATGCCCAGCGCCGGCTGCGCAAATGCAGCATCGGGCGACGACAGCGCTGCTGCTGTGGCGATGGTGCTGGCAGGGCTGGTGGGGGACTTCATGACGCTGGCGACCTGTTGTTTTGCATGCAGTGTGAACAATGAATGGCGGAAACTGTTCGCTGGAATCCACTCTACTCATATCAAAAAGAAAACTCAACAGATTTTTGCAAAAGGATTTACATTGATTTACTTAGTGAAAACTATGCTACATAATCGTTCGAAATCCACCAACCTTGCCCCACCGTGGCAACCTAATCATGCAGGTACAACAGCACCCGATCTCCACGCCGCACGCCAGCGCCACCTACCAATTGAGCAGCTTTCATTTTGGAGGAGCCGCTGCCGGCAGCCGTAGCGGCAAGAAAGTCTATATCCAGGCAGCCCTGCATGCGGATGAAGTACCGGGCATGCTGGTGTCGCAATTCCTGCGCCGCGAATTGCTGGCGCTGGAAGCGGCAGGCAAGATCTATGGCGAAATCATCCTGGTGCCGGCCGCCAACCCGATCGGCCTGGCGCAAGCCATCCACGGCGCACCGTTCGGCCGCTTCGACCTGACAACCGGCATCAACTTCAACCGCGCCTACCGCCATGTGGCCGATGAACTGAAAACCACGCTCGATGGAAAATTGGGGCAGGATGCGAAGGCCAACGTAGAGCTGATACGCCAGCAGGCACGCGCTGCCGTTGCCACGTGGCAGCCAGGCACGGATGCGGAAGTGTTGAAAAAAACCTTGCTGGGCATGGCCATCGACGCCGACATCGTGCTCGACCTGCACTGCGACAATGAGGCGTCCCTGCATATCTATACGGGCACGCCGCTGGCGGCGCAGATCGCGCCCCTGTCCGCCCTGCTGGGCGCACGCGCCGTGCTGCTCGAACTGGCGGCCGGCGAAGAGCCGTTCGACGAAGCGTGCAGCCGCCTGTGGTGGGATCTCGAGGCCCACTTTGGCGGCCGCTATCCGATACCCGCCGCCTGCCTGTCGACCACCGTCGAATTGCGCGGCGAGGTGGAAGTGAGCTACGCCCTGGCCGAACGCGATGCGACCGCCCTGTTGCGCTTCCTGGCCATCGAGGGCGTGCTGGACATCGCCGGCGCGGGCGACAATCTTCCTGCGCCACAGTGCGAGGCAACGCCGCTGGCGGGGGTGGAACCGATCCTCGCGCCGCATCACGGCGTGCTGGTGTATCTGCGCGAAATGGGTGACATGCTGGCCGCCGGCGATGCGCTGGCCGACCTGATCGACCCCGTCAGTGGCGAGACGACGACTTTGCGCTGCACGGTCGCCGGTGTATTCTTCGCGCGCAGCGCCCACCGCCACGTCCTGCGCGGCATGAATGTCGGCAAAGTCGCTGGCGCCGTCGCCTTCCGCGGTGGCAGCCTGTTGAGCCAATAGTGAGCACCATGAGAAAATTCAAGCTACCCAATACCTTCGTCCTGCTATGCGCCATCCTGGCCATGATTGCGCTGGCGACCTGGCTGGTACCGGGCGGGAAGTTCGACACCCAGCTGGTAAACGGCAAGCAGTTGATCATCCCCGGTACTTTTCACTATGTCGACAACAAGCCGCAAGGCCTGGCTGCCTTGATGATGGCACCCATCAAGGGCTTCGTCGACGCCAGTCTGGTCATCGGTTTCATACTGATCGTCGGCGGCGCCTTCGCCGTGCTGCAAAAAACCGAAGCCTTCGACTCCCTGATCAAGGCGATCGCCAAGGCGCACACCAGTTCGCGCTTCGTGCGCGCCGCCATCATCCCCGTCTTCTTCACCATGTTTTCCCTCGGCGGTGCCACCTTCGGCATGAACGAAGAAGCCATCCCCTTCATCCTGATCTTCGTGCCATTGGCGCTGGCGCTGGGCTACGACACCATCACCGGCGTATCGATTCCTTTCATCGGCTCGCAAGTGGGATTTTCCGCCGCCTTTCTGAACCCGTTTAACGTCGGCATCGCGCAGGGCATCGCCGGCGTGCCGATCTTTTCCGGCATCGGCTACCGCCTGATCGTGTGGAGCATCGCCACGGCTGTCAGCATCATTTTCCTGATGTGGTACGCGGCGCGCATCAAGCGCCATCCCGAAAAAAGCCCCACTTACCTGCTCGACATTGAAAAGCGCAGCGACCACTCGATGGACCTGGACAGCTTTGCCGGCATGACGCGCACGCACCGCGCCGTGCTGTGGATTTTTATGGCCACCTTGCTGACGATGGTCGTCGGCGTCGTCAAGTACGACTGGTTCATCGATGAAATCGCTGCCCTGTTCCTGGTGATGGCCATCGTTGTCGGCCTGGTCGGCCGACTCGACATGGACAGTCTGGTGGCGTCTTTCGTGCAGGGCGCGCGCGACATGGTCAGCGTGGCGCTGGTCATCGCGCTGGCGCGCGGCACCATGATCCTGGCGCGCGACGCGCAAATCATCGACACCATGCTGCATGCGCTCACGCCACTGGTGGCCTCGTCCAGCCCCGTCTTCGCCGCGCAAAAGATGTTCTTCATGCAGTCGGTGATCAACTTCTTCATCCATTCCGGCAGCGGCCAGGCCGCCCTGACCATGCCCATCATGGCGCCGCTGGCCGACCTGGTGGGCGTGACGCGCCAGACCGCCATCCTGGCCTTCCAGTTCGGCGAATTCACCACGCCGATGATCCCGACGTCCGGCATCACCGTGGGCGTGCTGGCCCTGGCGCGCGTACCGTGGATCACGTGGGCCAAGTGGATGATCCCGCTGCAGCTGATTTATCTGGTGCTGGCATTGTTACTGCTTATTCCGCCGTGCCTGATGCACTGGCAGTAGTGCTTCACCCGTCCTTGTACAGATCAGGAAAATAGCGTTCCATCAGCAAGAACCGGGGGCGCCGCCCGTCCTGACTGCCTGTGATGGTGTGCTGCTTGCTGCTACTGCTACTGCTACTGCGAGGACTGCTGCCTGCATGACATGACCGCGATTACAGGGCGGCTTTTTCCTCGGCGCTCAGGCGCTTGGCGCTGACATATACGGTATGCATGGTGGCGTTATCGGCGCTGGCAACAATGGTGACTGGAGCGGCGCGGAACTTCGGCACGGCGGCGGTGGCCAGGCTGGTAGCGGCGGCGATGGCGATGATGGCAACGAAGATGGCTTCCATGTTTTTAGCGATGTTCATGATGTTTTCCTTTAGGTTGAGGGTGCGTTGCTGTTTGTCCTGCGATGATTGAACTGTAGGCCGATCACCCCTGAACCGCCATCCGATTGCGACAAAACGCAGGATTTGCGGGACAGAATACAAAAAGCCCGGATGAGACGCACGGAGACGTCCCGCTAACGCCATTTGACGCCTGTACGCCCCATTCCAGGCCATTTCCACGCCTTCCAGCCGCCTAAAAGCCCTACCACAGGCTAACCTTGTTTATAATCGCCCTACACTAAAGGACTTCTCTCATGACTGATCAATTCTCCAAAAAGGGCGAAGCCTGGTCGGCCCGGTTTTCCGAACCGGTCTCGGACCTCGTCAAGCGCTACACTGCCTCTGTATTTTTTGACAAGCGCCTGGCGCTGTTCGATATCGAAGGTTCGCTGGCCCATGCGGAAATGCTGCATGCGCAAGCCATCATCAGCCCGGCCGACTACGCTGAAATCGAGCGCGGCATGGCGCAAATTTCGCAGGAAATCGCCGCCGGCCAGTTCGAATGGCTGCTGGACCTGGAAGACGTCCACCTGAATATCGAAAAACGCCTGACTGAACTGGTAGGCGATGCTGGCAAGCGATTGCACACGGGCCGTTCGCGCAACGACCAGGTGGCCACCGACATCCGCCTGTATGTACGTTCCGCCATCGATGACATCACCGCCCTGCTGGACACCCTGCGCAGCGCGCTGACGGACCTGGCCGAGCAGCATGCCGACACCATCATGCCGGGTTTCACCCACATGCAGGTGGCGCAGCCGATCACCTTCGGCCACCATATGCTGGCCTATGTTGAAATGTTTGGCCGCGATGCCGAGCGCATGATGGATACCCGCAAGCGCGTGAACCGCCTGCCACTGGGCGCCGCCGCACTGGCTGGCACCACCTTCCCGATCGACCGCCTGCGCGTGGCCAAGACCCTGGGTTTCGACGATGTATGCCATAACTCGCTGGACGCCGTTTCCGACCGCGATTTCGCCATCGAATTTTGCGCCGCATCCGCCGTGCTGATGATGCACGTGTCGCGCATGGCTGAAGAACTGGTGATCTGGATGAGCCCGCGCATCGGCTTCATCGACATCGCCGACCGCTTCTGCACCGGCTCGTCGATCATGCCGCAAAAGAAAAACCCGGACGTGCCGGAGCTGGCGCGTGGCAAGACGGGCCGCGTCTACGGCCATTTGATTGGCCTCTTGACCCTGATGAAAGGCCAGCCGCTGGCCTACAACAAGGACAACCAGGAAGACAAGGAACCGCTGTTCGACACCGTCGATACCGTCATCGATACCTTGCGCATCTTCGCCGACATGGCCGGCGGCATCACGGTCAAACCGGAAGCGATGCGTGCGGCAGCACTGCAAGGCTACGCCACGGCAACGGACCTGGCCGATTACCTGGTCAAGAAAGGCCTGCCATTCCGTGACGCCCATGAAGCGGTAGCCCTGGCCGTGCGCGCTTGCGTCGATGCCGGCTGCGACCTGGCCGACTTGTCACTGGAACAGCTGCGCGCCTTCTCGCCACTGATGGGCGAAGACGTGTTCGAAGTACTGACACTGGAAGGCTCCGTCGCCGCGCGCGACCACGTGGGCGGCACCGCGCCGCGCCAGGTGCGCGCCGCGATCGCCCGCGTACGCACGCAGCTGGAAAAGTAACAGCAATCCCCGGGTAACAGCGCTCGCTGTCCCTCTCCCAGCCGCCTCCTTTCCAGGGGCGGCTGCTATCATATCGCCCTCAGTGAATTTTCTGCAGGAGCAGGTATGAGCATAGGCGGCACTTCCATCGAACAGGCATTGGCATCGTTATCGGACATGACCTCCGGCATGGTCGCCATCGGCAAAGACGAACACGCGCAACGCATCGCCAAAGCGCAAGCCTTCATGCGCGAGCAAGGCATCGCCGCGATCTACCTGAACGCGGGCGCCAATCTCACCTATTTCACCGGCACCAAATGGTATGCCAGCGAACGCATGGTGGGCGCCATCCTGCCGGCCAGCGGAGCGCTCGAATACATCGCCCCCGCCTTCGAGGAAAGTACCTTGAAGGGCTTCATGCTCGTCGAAGGCCGTGTCAATTGCTGGGAAGAGCATGAAAGTCCATATCAGTTGTTCGTCGACGTGCTGGCGCGCATGGGTGTCGCGCAGGATGCGGCCAAGCCGCCGCGCGTGGGTATCTGCGAAAGCGCAGCTTTCTTCATCTACGACGGCGTCCGTCCACTGGCTGCCGGCTACGCGCTGGAAAATGCGCGCGCCGTGACGGCATACTGCCGCAGCCGCAAGTCAAAGGCGGAAATCGCCCTGATGCAGCGCGTGATGGACATGACCCTGGCCGTGCACGTGGTCACGGCCAGCATGCTGTATGAAGGCATCACGACGGTGGAAGTGGAAGAATTCATCCAGCGCGCGCACCGCAAGGTGGGAGCGCCCCGCTCGTACTTCTGCATCGTGCTGTTCGGCGAGGCGACCGCCTATCCGCACGGCGTGAGCTACGTGCAGACACTGAAGGCAGGCGACACGGTGCTGATCGACACGGGCTGCCAGGTGATGAACTACATCTCCGACATCACGCGTACCTATGTGTTTGGCGCCATCAGCGAACGCCAGCGCAGCGTGTGGAACAGCGAAAAAGCGGCGCAGGCAGCCGCGTTCTCCGCCGCGCAGCTGGGCGTACCCTGCGGCGACGTCGACCGCGCAGCACGCGTGTCACTGGAAGCAGACGGCTTTGGCCCCGGCTACAAGCTGCCCGGCCTGCCGCACCGCACGGGCCACGGCATCGGCCTCGATATCCATGAGTGGCCTTACCTGGTGGGCAATGACACGACGCTGCTCGACGTCGGCATGTGCTTCTCGAACGAGCCGATGATCTGCATCCCCGGCGAATTCGGCATCCGCCACGAAGACCATTTTTACATGACGGAACATGGTCCGCGCTGGTTCACCGAACCTGCGCACAGCATCGACAATCCATTCGGCCTGCAGGCCTAAGCGGCCTGCGTCAACACTAGCCGCCGCGCCATCGGCACGGTGGCGATCGTCGGCACGCCTGCCTGCGCCAGCTTGAATACGGCCAGCGCCGTGCCCAGTTGCACTGCCTGTTCCTGCAGCGATTCGGCTGCGGCCGACGCTTCTTCCACCAGCGCGGAATTTTGCTGCGTCATCTGGTCCATGCTGGCGATGGCCACGCCAATGTCACCGATGCCAGCGCTCTGCGCCTGGCTGGCAGCACTGATCTCGGCCATGATGTCGGCCACCTTTTTCACGGAATCGACGATCTGTCCCATGGTCAGTCCCGCCTCGTCAACCAGCTTCGAGCCGACATTCACCTTGGCCACCGAATCGCCTATCAATTGCTTGATCTCGCGCGCCGCGGCGGCACTGCGCTGCGCCAGGTTGCGCACCTCGGACGCCACCACGGCAAAGCCGCGCCCCTGCTCACCCGCGCGTGCCGCCTCCACGGCCGCATTCAGCGCCAGGATATTCGTCTGGAAGGCGATGCCATCGATGACGCCGATGATGTCGACGATGCGTTTTGACGAAGCGTTGATCTCGCCCATAGTGGTGACCACCTGGTTGACCACTTGCCCGCCCTTCACGGCAACCGACGACGCCGACACCACCAGCGTGTGTGCCTGGCCCGCATTGGCGGCGTTGTCGCGCACAGTCGCCGTCAAGCTGTCCATGCTGCGCGCCGTCTGATCCAGGCTGCCCGCCTGTGATTCCGTGCGCGCGGCCAAATCCGCATTGCCCTGGGCGATTTCGGCACTGGCCACCTGGATGGTTTCGGCCGAGGCCTTGATGTCAGACACCATGCTACCGAGCTTGGCGCGCATCTCCTTTAGCGCCGCCAGCAGGCTGGCCTGGTCGCCCGCCTCGGTCACGATCTGCATAGCAAGGTCGCCATCGGCTACGGCACGTGCAATCTGGCGCGCATATTCGGGTTCACCGCCCAGTTGCTGCCAGATGGCGCGCACGACGAAATGCGACACCGCTACCAGGCAGACGATGACGGCCAGCGCCACGGCAATGCTGGTATTGAGCGCATTGCGCACGTTGGCCGCGCTGCGTTCTATGCCCAGTTTGAACTGCGCCTGTGCCTGTTCGTTGGTCTTCGCCAGGTCGGCATTGAGCACCGCCAGCGCACCCTGCATGCGCGCCACGGTCGCTTGCGGGTCGCCCTCTTCCATTTCCAGCATGATGCGCGCCGCACTCAGGGCCGGTGCATAGTAGGTATCGAATTCCTTTGCTAGGCGCCGCCCATGCTCGCGCTGGCCGGGAATAGCTGCAAATGCAGCCAGTTTGGCGCGCAGCTTGACGGCCTGGGCATCGACTTGCCCGATGCGCTCCTTGTCGCCTTCGCTGACGGCGTCGCGCAGGACGTCGCCAACGGCAGCCACATCCAGGCTCAGCGACTTGGCCATGTCGAGCGCGGGATAATCGGCGCTTTCGGTGGCGTGGATGGAATTGAGCGTGGCCGTGGACAGATAGGCGCTGACCGCCAGCCCCAGTCCGAAAATCACGGCCGAGACGACAGGCAGCGCCCATATCTTGCGTTTGATGCTCATTGCTGTCTCCTGATTTTTATCTATTTTCGGGCCGTAGCGTGGTGCACGGCCCGCGCAGGCTCTTACGGCGTCGTCAACACCACTTTCACCGTGCCGTCGACGGCACTCTTCTCGATATAGCCGATGGCTTTCGGATCGGCGGCCACCGCCTTTTTCACGTCGGCGCTACTGGCCACTTCTTTTGGCAAGGTCGCCTTGCCCGTGAAGACCAGCTTGGACCACAGCGCTTTGGCCTGCGACGGTTCCTTGTCCGCCACCTTCTTGTAGAACTCGGCGCGAACGGGCGCGCTTTCCGGCTGGTCTATCGGCGTCATTGCCGTCGATTTACCGAGGAAGAATTGCGCTACCTGCTCATTCGTCATGGCGCCAGCAGCGCTCTTCGGATTAACCACCACGACCACTTCGGCCATGGCGGGAACGGTGATCGACAAGGCCAGCAAGGCAGCCGCAAAAATAAGGGGGTTCATGCGGCGCTCCTTAGAAAACAAAATCGATGGCGACGGCAGCCACCGTGACGGGACCATGGAAGCCGGGCTTGGCTTGCACGAACAGGCCTGGACCATTTTTTGGCTTGATGCGGTCGATCTGCACTTTCAGGGCCGCCGAGCGGTGGAAGTCCCAGCGTACGCCGATACTGTCCGTCGATTGCTCCAGCTGGTTGCGCATATAAGCCAGGGTGTCGACGCCGGCCGACAAGGCGCGCAAGATCGGCGTGCAGGCGGCGGGATAGCCGGCAGGGCAGGCCGCCGGCACGGTGTTATTCACGCGCCCGTCAGCCTTCAGGCTGGCATGGCTGTAATACGGCAAAAAGGCGCCCATGCGGTAACCGCCCATCACGTACCACGAGGTGCTATCGCTGACATAGCTGTCCGTCTTGCGCTTGGCATATTCGGACTGCAGCAATACATTGTTCCAGTCCAACGCCAGCCCCACGGAGGTGAATGACGCCTTCTTGTCCTTTACCTCCAGCGCCTCAGCCAGGGTGCCCAACTGGGCAATCCTGTAACCGCTGCCGGCCGCACGCAAGCTGCCCATCAACGTGTTCAGGCTCGGCGAATCGTTGATGCTCAACTTGGTCTCGGCCCGGCCGAAACGCAAGGTGACGGGGCCGTGTTCGGCCACCACGTTGAGGGCGACGATGGATTTTCCTTCCACGTGCACGGTCGAATCAGGCCCCGTTGCCAGAGTGGCCTTGGTGCGGCCCAGCGCCAGCTGCGTGGTGACGCTGGTGTTGCCCGCGTTGAACTGGTAGGTGCCGTCGATGCCGTCGATGCTGTTGAGGGGCACCTGCGAATACATTTCGCCGGGCGGGCGCAACATGGTGTTGGCATAGCCCACATTGCGGTAATCGGAAATCATGAAGACGGGAAGGCCCATGCGGCCGACGCGCACGCTGAAACTGTCCGATACCTTGGCCTTGGCGAAGGCCCAGGCCAGTTCGGCGCCAAAGTCATTTTCGCCATCCTTGCGCGCCAGTCCCTGCACGGTGGCCGACAGCCATGGATTGACGGTGACATTCGCCTGCAAGCCCAGGTTGGAATCGACACCCGTGCGGGCAGTGCGGCCCGCGCCGCTGGCCTGGTTGGGGCGCGCAAACTGCGCGTTATCGGTATCGGCCACGCTCAGTGCTGCCGTGCCGTAACCGCTGATCTTGACGGTGGGGCCGTTGACGGCATCTTCGGCGTAAGCTTGGCTGCTGGCCAGGGGCATGGCCAGCAAGAAAATCAGGACGTGTTTATTCATAGTAATTAAATACCCGTAGCGGTGAACATTAATCGTGGAGTGGGACTCGAGGTCGATGGTTCACCAGCCGTAAAAGGCCAGGTCCGTTTTTTTCGCGCCGCCCTCGCCATGTGTGGCGTATATGGCGACGTGACCAGTGAGTAAAACCATGCTACAGAGAAAAAGTTTTACTTTGGAAAGTTTTCTTGAGGCAATGAGCGATTTCGTCTTTTTTCACGGGAAAAACACGATTTCTAGAGGGGTTTATCTAAATAGCACGCCGTGAAAAACCACACTTACGCTATATTTTTCATACACTTATGGATAGTTCAATGGGGAATTATGTGCTGGCGCCCTGCCCGGCGCGCCAGCTTGGCCCCTGCTTTACTCGTGCTTCGACACCAGCGTCAAAATATCGTAGCTGGCCACCAACTCATCGTTCTGGTTCGTCACTTGCACGTCCCACGCCACCACGCCCTGGCCCACGCCAAACACGTCCTTGCGGTTGCGGTCGACCTTGCGCTTGCACGTCAGGCGTGCGCGAATGGTGTCGCCGATAGCGACCGGGGCGACGAAACGCAGGTTGTCCAGGCCATAGTTGGCCAGCACGGGGCCGACGCCGGGCGAGACAAACAGGCCGGCGGCGGCCGACAGCACGAAGTAGCCGTGGGCGATGCGCTTGCCGAACTGCGATTCTTTCGCGGCGATCTCGTCGAAGTGCATATAGAAGAAATCACCCGAAATGCCGCCGAAGGCGACGATATCGGCTTCGCTGACGGTGCGGCGGTGCGTGAGCAGCGAGTCGCCCGTCTTCAAATCCTCGAAGTGCTTGCGGAACGGATGGATCGGGCTTTCATTGACGTCCGCGCCGCGCACGTACTCGCCCGTGATCGCCGCCAGCATGGTCGGCGAACCTTGCACCGCTGCCCGTTGCAAGTAATGGCGCACGGCGCGCACGCCGCCCAGTTCCTCGCCGCCGCCCGCGCGGCCGGGGCCGCCATGCTTCAGTTGCGGCAATGGCGAGCCATGGCCAGTCGAATCAACGGAAGCGACGCGCTCGAGCACATGCACGCGGCCATGCGTGGCCGCCACTTGCGGCACCACGCGCGCGGCGATTTTCGGATCACGCGTCACCAGAGTGCTCACCAAGCTGCCCTTGCCGCGTGCGGCCAGCGCCAACGCCTCGTCGACATCCTTGTAGCCCATCATGGTACTGACGGGGCCGAACGCCTCCACGTCATGCACGGCGTCGTTGCCGAAGGCGTCGCGGCACAGCAACAAGGTCGGCGAAAAGAAGCTGCCATCGTGCGCGCCATCGCCCAGAGGATTGAAGCCGTCGGCCGCACCGAACACCACCTCGTTGCCTTGCGAGAGCGTGGCGACCCGTTCGGCCACGTCGCTTTGCTGTTCTTTAGAGGCCAGCGCGCCCATGCGCACGCCTTCGATGGACGGATCGCCCACCACCACCTTGGCCAGGCGTTCGCGCAGGCGCGTGCCGACAGCGTCCATCAGGTGCTCGGGCACGATGATGCGGCGAATGGCCGTGCACTTCTGGCCCGACTTGCCCGTCATTTCGCGCACGACTTCCTTGACGAACAGGTCAAATTCCACATCGTCTGGGGTGACGTCAGGCGCCAGGATGGCGCAGTTGAGCGAATCGGCTTCGCCGTTGAATGGCACGGACTGGGCGATCAGGTTTGGATTCGTACGCAGTTTGGCGGCCGTGGCGGCCGACCCCGTAAAGGTCACGAAGTCCTGCCCATTCAGGCGGTCCAGCAAGTCGCCCGTGGAGCCGATCACCAGTTGCAGGCTGCCGGCCGGCAGCAAGCCCGATTCGTGCATCATGCGCACGACGGCTTGCGTCAGGTAGCTCGTCGCCGTGGCTGGCTTGGCGATACAGGGCATGGCGGCCAGGAAGCTCGGCGCGAATTTTTCCAGCAGACCCCAGATGGGGAAATTGAAGGCGTTGATGTGCACAGCCAGGCCGCCGCGTGGCACCAGGATGTGCGTACCGGCGAAGCCACCCTTCTTGCCCAGCGCGATGGCCGGGCCTTCGTGCAGCACGTTCGACGACGGCAGCTCGTTGCTGCCCATGCTGGCGTAGGCGAACAAGGTACCCGTGCCGCCCTCGATATCGACCCAGCTATCGGCGCGCGTTGCGCCCGACAAGTGGGAGATAGCATATAGTTCTTCCTTGCGCTCGACCAGATACAGGGCCAGCGCCTTCAGGCGCGCGGCGCGCTGCTGGAAATCCAGCGCCATCAGGCTAGGCACGCCCGTCTTGCGCGCATACGTGACGGCTTCGTCGAAGTCGATCTTCTCGGCGTGCGTGTGATAGATGACGCGGTTGTTCAAGGCGCTATGCAAGGGCACGGCGGCGGCCTCGCCCAGCCAGCGGCCAGCGATCAGGCTTTGCAGGGTGGATATTTGAGCCATATGTATTACTCCTATGTTGGTTTACTGCGCCGCGGCGTTTTTATGCAAGTGCAGCGGCAGCGCTGATTCAAAATTCAGGCGTTGACGGTCCGCCTCGACTTCCGTCAGGGCCTCCACCTCGCGCATCGTGTGCATGGAGCGCACGGCCAGTTCGTGGTACTGGCGGGTGCCCGAGCTTTTCCATTTGATTTCATCGTCAGTGAGCGCGCGTATCACCTTCGCCGGCGTGCCCACTACCATGCTGCGCGGCGCGACGATCATGCCCGCCTTGACAAAACTCATGGCGGCAACGATGGATTCAGCGCCGATGATGGCGTTATCCATCACTACGGCGTTCATGCCCACCAGAGCGTTGCGGCCAATGCGGCAACCATGCAGCACGGCGCCATGGCCGATATGCCCATCGACCTCGACCACCGTGTCGCAGCCGGGAAAGCCGTGCATGACACAGGTATCCTGCAGGTTGGCGCCCTCTTCCAGGATCAAACGGCCGAAGTCGCCGCGAATCGAGGCCAGTGGGCCGATATAGCAGCGCGGGCCGACGATCACGTCGCCGATCAGCACGGCCGACGGGTGCACGTAGGCGCTCGGGTGGACGACGGGGGTGACGCCGTTGATTTCATAGACTTTGACCATACGAACTCCTTGTTCTTTACATGCCGGGTTACATCCCGAGATACGCGCTCTGCACCTGTTCGTTGTGCAGCAATTCAGGGCCAGGGCCAGACAGGGTGATGGCACCCGTCTCGATCACATAGCCCACGTCGGCGATCGACAACGCGGCATGGGCATTCTGCTCGACGAGGAAAATGGTGATGCCCTGCTCGCGCAGTTCGGCCACGATACGGAAGATTTCCGCGATCAGCAGCGGCGCCAGGCCCATGCTCGGCTCATCGAGCAACAGCAGTTGCGGGCGGCCCATCAGCGCGCGCGCCATGGCCAGCATCTGCTGCTGCCCGCCCGAGAGCGTACCGGCCAGCAGCAAACGCTTTTCCTTCAGGATGGGGAACAGACCATACATGCGCTCCATGTCGCCCGCCACATCTTGCACAGGACGCGTAAAGGCTCCCAGGCGCAGATTGTCCTCGACCGTCATGGGTCCGAACACTTGCCGTCCTTCCGGTACCTGGCAAATGCCGCTGCGCACGCGCTTGTCGGCGCTCATGCGGCTCACGTCCTGGCCCGCAAACTGTATCGTGCCGCCGCTGATCGGCTGCACGCCCGAAATCGCCCGCAGCAAGGTTGTCTTGCCGGCGCCGTTGGCGCCCACCAGCGCCACCAGCTGGCCCTGGCGCACCTGCAAATCGATGCCGTGCAAGGCCTGGATGCGGCCGTAATGGCTGGTCAGGCCGGCGATATCGAGCACCAGCGGAGCTTGCGTTTTTTCCTGCGTTTTTTCGTACATCATGCCGCCACTCCCAGATACGCCGCCACGACGTCGGGGTTCGCGCGCACTTCGGCGGCGGTCCCTTCGGCCAGCTTCTTGCCATAGTCGAGCACCAGGATATGGTCCGACAGATTCATCACCAACTTCATGTCATGCTCGACCAGCACCACCGTCACGCCCGATTGCGCCACCTTGCGTATCAGCGTTTCGATCTCGCCCGTTTCCGTGTGGTTCAGGCCCGCCGCCGGTTCGTCCAGCAGCAGCACCTTCGGCTTGGCCGCCAGCGCGCGGGCGATTTCCAGGCGTTTTAACGCCCCATACGACATCTGTCCCGCCTCGTCGTCGATATGCCGGCCCACGCCAACAAACTCCATCAGGCTGGCCGCTTCGTCGCGGCAAGCCGCGTCCATGCGGCGCACGGACGGCAGGCGCAGCATGGAGGCGAACAGGTTCTGGTTCAGGCGCAGATGCGCGCCCACCATCACATTGGCTATGGCCGTCATGTTCATGCACACTTGCAGATTCTGGAAAGTGCGGCTCATGCCGCGCCGCGCCAGCGCATCGGGCGGCATGGCGGCCACGTTTTCGCCATTGAGCAAAATCTCGCCTTTGCTCGGCGTGTACACGCCCGTAATCAAGTTGAACAGGGTCGTCTTGCCCGCGCCATTGGGCCCGATCACGGAATGGATATTGCCTTCCTTGACGGTGAAGCTGACATCCTGCACCGCGTGCACGCCGCCGAAGCTCTTGCTCAGGTTCTTAATCGTCAGCATTTCACGCCTCCTGCGCTGGTTTGGCTGGCGCCTTGGGCGTCGCTGCCCGCTTGCGCGAACGGCTGGCCAGGCTCGGCACCAGGCCTTTCGGCATGAAGATCATGGTCGCCATCAGGATCACGCCGAAAACCACCGTTTCCCAGCCCTCGAAGCTGGACAGCAGTTGTGGCAAAATCGTCAGCAGGGCCGCACCGATGATGGAGCCGAAGACCGACGCCATGCCGCCCACCACCACCATTGTCACCAGCTCGATCGAGTGGAAGAAACCGGCCAGGTTGGGCGTGATGAAACCGATGTAATGGGCGCTGATGCTGCCGGCGATGCTGGCGATGACGGCAGACAGTACGAACACGCGCACCTTGAAGCGGGTCGTGTCGACGCCCACCACGCGGGCCGCCACTTCCGAACCATGGATGGCTTGTAACGCGCGCCCGACGGGCGAATCGATCAGGTTCAGCGCCAGCCATGTCACCAGCAACAGCAGCACGGCGCACACCAGATACCACGATTTTTCACCAGCGATTTCCAGGCCGGCCACCGTAAAGGCGGATACGCCGATGCCATCCGGGCCGCCCGTCCATTGCGTCTCGTTGTTGATGACGATGGAAATGATGATACCCAGGCCCAGCGTCGCCATGGCCAGGGTATGGCCCTTGAGTTTGAGCACGGGGCGCGCCAGCAGCAAAGCCAGCAAGCCCGTGGCGACGGCACCGGCGGCCAATGCGGCCAACGGCGGCCAGTTGTAGTGCGTGGTCAGCACGGCCGAAGCATACGCGCCCAGGCCGTAGAAGCCCGCGTGGCCCAGGCTGATCTGGCCCGTGTAGCCCATCAACAGATTCAGGCCGATGACGACGATGGCGTTCAGGGCGATGCGGATCGCTACGTCATAGTAGAACGCGTTAGTGAGGAACAGGGGCAGCATGGCCAGCACCACGGCCAGCAACAGCAAACCGCCATGGCGCGAGCGGGTAAAGAATGTTGGCAACTGCGTCTTCATACACGCTCCGAATTTTTAGCGCCAAACAAGCCTTGCGGCAGGAAGAACAGGATCAGCAGTATCAATACGAAAGGCACGGCATCCTTGTAGGCCGACGAGATATAGCCGGCCGTCATGGCTTCGGCGATGCCGAGGATCAGGCCACCAGCGATGGCGCCCGCGCCGCCGCCCAGGCCACCGAGTACGGCGGCGACAAAGCCCTTCAGGCCCAACATGATGCCCGCGTCATACGAGGTGTAGGTGATCGGCGCGACCAGGATGCCGCCGGCCGCGCCCAACAGGGCCGACAAGCCAAACGAGAACAGCAGCACCTTGCGCGTGTTGATGCCCACCAGTTGCGCAGCCAGTTTGTTGTGCGAGGTGGCCAGCATGGCCTTGCCCATCAGGGTGCGGCCAAAGAACCAGCCCAGCACCAGCACGATGACGACCGTCACGCCCAGCACCCACAGGCTTTGCGGCAGCAGGCTGGCACCCAGGAACTCGATCGGCGCATCGCCCGAGAACGCCGGCAAGGAGTGCGTATCCTTGCCCAGCCAGATTTGCACCAGGCCGCGCAGCACGAGCGAAGCGCCGATGGTGATGATTAACAGGTTGATGACCGGCGCATTTTTCGCCGGTTCGATCACGGTTTTTTCCATCAGCAGGCCAACCAGGCCCGTGGCGATGACGGCCAGGATGATGGCCAGCGGCAGCGGCACGCCGGCGGCGGACATCACGGCGGCCAGCATCCCGCCCAGCATGATGAACTCGCCCTGGGCGAAATTGATCACGCCGCTGGTGTTGTAGATGATGGTAAAGCCCAGCGCCGCCAGCGCGTAGGCGGAACCGACCGTCATCCCGGAATACAAAAATTGTAGAAATTGAGCGACTTCCATGGTGCCTCCATTATGTTCGGCTGTGCGCGGACCGCCTTCGAGGGCGGCCTCGCGCCGCTGTACTTGTTGCGTACGGCGTTTACATCACTTCAGCAACTGCCACTCGCCGTTTTTCACTTCCACCATGCGGAACGCGGACAAATCGAGGCCCATGTGGTCTTTCGGCGACATGTTGAACACGCCCGTGGTACCGACAAAGCCCTTGGTCTGCTCCAGGGCCGCGCGCACTTTTTCGCGGTCCGTGCCGCCGGCGCGCTTGATGGCGTCCACCGACAGGTTCAAAGCATCCAATGCGTAACCGCCGAAGGTCGACGGGTCGATCTTGTAGCGCTCTTTGTAGGTCTTTCCATAGGCGACGACGATGGCTTTTTGCGCGTCGCTATCGGGCAGCATGGCGCCGATCAGGAGCGCTGGTGTCGGCAGGCGCACGCCTTCGGCGGCCTTGCCCGAGAGTTTCAAATACTCGTCGGACGCCACGCCATGCGACTGGTACAAAGGCAACGCCGTCATGCCCAGTTGGCCGTAGTTCTTGGTGACCACCGCCGGCCCCTGGCCCAGGCCGAAGACGAATACGGCCTGCACGCCAGCCGTATTCTTGATGCGGGTCAGCTGCGCCGTGATGTCGGTATCCTTCGGACCGTAAGTCTCGTCGGCCACCAGGGTGATGCCATATTGGGAGGCGCTGGTCTGCGCTTCCTTGCGGCCCGAGGCGCCGAAGCCGCTCGTTTCCGACAGCAGGCCAACCTTGCTGATGCCGCGCTTCTTCATGTCTTCAAACACCTTCTCGGCCGCCATGCGGTCCGTATGCGACGTCTTGAAGACCCATTTTTTGACCGGGTCGACCACCACCACGGCACCGGCTAGCGAGATGAACGGCATGCTGGCGCGGTCCACCAGCGGTGCCATCGCCATCGTCGCACCCGTGGTCGTGCCGCCGATCAGCACATCGACCTTGTCCGACTCGATCAATCGCTTGGTAAAACCGTTCGCCTTGGCCGCATCGCTGCCATCGTCGTAATGCACAAGTTCCAGCTTGCGCCCCAGGACGCCGCCGGCTGCGTTGATTTTCTCGATATACAGCTGCAGGGTTTTCAGTTCCGGGTCGCCCAGGAAGGCAGCAGGGCCAGTGACGGACAACACGGAACCGATCTTGATATTATCGGCCGCATGCGCGCCCAAGGCAGACATGGCAAGCACGCCGGCGATCAGGGTTTTCTTGAAGATATTGGCAATCATTGTGGTCTCCACCAGGTTGGCACTACGGTCAATTAATTATTGGCGCTTTTTTTACGCTTATTAGCGCTATCTTGCGCCTTGTTTTACTTCTTACACTCTTTCGATGATGACTGCAATCCCCTGCCCCACGCCGATGCACATCGTGCACAGCGCATAGCGCCCGCCCGTGCGCTCCAGCTGGTTCAGGGCGGCCATCACCAGGCGCGCGCCCGATGCGCCCAGCGGGTGGCCGATGGCGATGGCGCCGCCGTTAGGATTCACGTGCGCCGCATCGTCAGCCAGGCCCAGGTCGCGCGTGACCGCCAGCGCCTGCGCGGCAAACGCTTCATTGAGTTCGATGACGTCCATCTGTTCGATGGTGAGGCCAGTTTGCGCCAGCACCTTGCGCGTGGCCGGCGACGGTCCGAAGCCCATGATGCGCGGCGCGAGACCCGCCGTAGCCATGCCCAGCACTTTTGCGCGTGCCTTCAATTGATATTTATCGACAGCGGCGGCGGACGCCAACAAAATGGCGCAGGCGCCGTCGTTCAGGCCCGAGGCATTGCCGGCCGTGACCGTGCCATCCGCCTTGACCACACCCTTGAGCTTTGCCAGCATTTCCAGCGAGGTGTCGGGACGCGGATGTTCATCCGCCGTCACCATCTTCGGCTCGCCTTTTTTCTGCGGCACGGCCACAGGCACGATTTCACGCTCGAACACGCCGGCCGCGTGGGCCGCAGCCCAGCGCTGCTGGCTGCGCAAGGCCAGACCATCCTGGTCGGCGCGGCTGATGCCAAATTCCACGGCCACGTTTTCCGCCGTCTCGGGCATGGTGTCAATGCCGTACTGCGCTTTCATTTTGCCGTTGACGAAGCGCCAGCCCAGGGTCGTGTCTTCGATTTTCGCCGCGCGCGAGAAGGCGCTATCGGCCTTGCCCATCACGAATGGCGCGCGTGTCATGCTTTCCACGCCGCCAGCGATAATCAGGTTCGCTTCGCCCGCCTTGATTGAGCGGGCTGCCAGGCCGACGGCGTCCAGGCTGGAGCCGCACAGGCGATTGATGGTATTGGCCGGCACGTCGACCGGCAAGCCGGCAAGCAGCGCGGCCATGCGGCCCACGTTGCGGTTGTCTTCACCGGCCTGGTTGGCACAGCCATAGAACACATCGTCGATGGCGGCCCAGTCGACGGATGGATTGCGTGCGATCAGCGCGGCGATCGGCAGCGCACCCAGGTCATCGGCGCGCACGCTGGCCAGCGCGCCGCCGTAGCGGCCGAAGGGAGTGCGCACGGCATCACAGATAAAAGCTTCGTTCATGGTCAGTCCTGGTAAATGCGTCGTCAATGTCTTAAGAGAAAATCTTCGGGCGCTGGTCGATCACGCGCCTGGCCTTGCCCGTCAGGGTGCGTTCGATGCCGGAAGCGGCCACCAGGCGCACGCGCGTGCTCACGCCCACGTGCGTCTTGATGCGATGTTCGAGTTCGCGCGCCAGGGCGTCGGTCTCGCCGGCCGAGATGGTGGACGTCAGGTCGATGCGCAGTTCGGCCACCACTTCGAGCTTGTCCAGGTGACCATCGCGCGTGACCACCAGTTGGTACTGCGGCGCCAGGCGCGGCATTTTAAGAATCAGCTCTTCGATCTGCGTGGGGAACACGTTCACGCCGCGGATGATCAGCATGTCGTCCGAACGGCCCGTGATCTTGCCGATACGGCGCATCGAGCGCGAGGTCGGCGGCAGCAAACGGGTCAGGTCGCGCGTGCGGTAGCGGATGATGGGCAGCGCCTCTTTCGACAGCGAGGTAAACACCAGTTCGCCCTCTTCGCCGTCCGGCAGTACTTCGCCCGTTTCCGGGTCGATGATCTCCGGGTAAAAATGGTCTTCCCAGATGACCGGGCCGTCCTTGCTTTCGATGCATTCGGACGCCACGCCAGGCCCCATCACTTCAGACAGGCCATAGATGTCGACCGCATCGATGCCGGCGCGCGCCTCGATCTCCGAACGCATGGCGTCCGTCCATGGTTCGGCACCAAAAATGCCCACCTTCAGCGAGGAGTCAGCGGCATCGAGACCCTGGCGCGTGAATTCTTCGATGATGTTGAGCATGTACGACGGCGTGACCATGATGATCGATGGCTTGAAATCCTGGATCAGCTGCACCTGCTTTTCCGTCTGCCCGCCCGACATCGGGATGACCGTGCAACCGAGGCGCTCGGCGCCATAATGCGCGCCCAGGCCGCCCGTGAACAGGCCGTAGCCGTAGGAGATATGCACCATGTCGCCCGCACGGCCGCCACCGGCGCGAATCGAGCGCGCCACCACATTGGCCCAGGTGTCGATATCGTTCTGCGTATACCCGACCACCGTGGCCTTGCCCGTGGTGCCGCTCGATGCGTGAATGCGCACCACTTGCTCGCGCGGCACGGCAAACAGGCCGAATGGATAATTGTCGCGCAAGACCTTCTTGTCCGTGAATGGAAACCTGGACAGGTCGGCCAGTGATTTCAGGTCGTCCGGATGCACGCCCGCCGCGTCAAAAGCGGCGCGGTAGTGGGGCACGTTGTCATAGGCGTGCTTGAGCGACCATTGCATGCGTTCGAGCTGCAGCGCCTGCAGTTCATCCTTGCTGGCGCGCTCGATCGGTTCGAGGTCGTTCGGGGCTGGGGTACGTTGGACCATCATTGTCTCCTGTTTAATTCTTTAACTATGCAAACCGTGGCGGCAGTTCAAACCTGCTCTTGTATTGCGTCAAGCGCTAATGACTTCACCGGCCACGCGGATCGACTTGCCGCGAAACAGGGCGATGGCGCGGCCTTCCTGGTTGCTGACCTTGACGTCGTAGATGCCGCTCTTGCCCGCCAGCGCCTGCTCGACGGCATCTGCCGTCAACACGTCGCCCTCGCGGCCTGGCGCCAGATAATCGATGCTGCAGCCCGCGCCCACAGTATTCATGTTGTAGCTGTTGCAGGCAAACGCGAAGGCGCTGTCGGCCAGGGCGAAAATAAAACCACCGTGGCAAGTCTGGTGGCCATTGAGCATATCGGCGCGCACCGTCATGCTCATGCGCGCATGGCCGGGCCGCACTTCGACGAGGGCAATACCCATGGCGGCAGTGGCGTTATCGCGCGACAGCATGGAGGCGGCGGCGGCTTCTGCGAGGGCCTGGGCGCTGCGGTTGCGATCTTCATTCGGCATAAAACGAGGCTCCAGTGGCAAGTTTGCGGCGCAGCAGCGGCGAGACGCGGTAACGGTCTTCGCCATAGCCTAGCGCCAGGTGCTGCAGTACGGTCACGATGTGTTGGATGCCCACCTGGTCGGCCCAGGCCAGCGGTCCGCGCGGATAGTTGACGCCCTTCTGCATGGCGATATCGACGGCGGCCACCGTGCACACACCCTGGTTGACGGCGTCGGCGGCCTCGTTGGCCAGCATGGCGACCGTGCGCATGACGGCCAGGCCAGGCACGTCGTCCAGGCGCGTGACGGTAAAGCCGGCCGCCTGGAACAGGCCGACGACTGCCGCGTAGGCGGCATCGCTGCACTGGTCGGCGCGCGTCACGGCGATGCGACGGGCAGCAGCGTAATCGAGCGCCAAGTCGAACAGCACCGTGTCCGGATGCTGGTTGTCGTGCGCGCGCTGGGTCGCGCTGCGGCCATCGGTGAGGTAGATCGCGGCGCCGTTGCAATGCAGGGCGGGTGCCTCATCGTGCGCCTGGCCATCCTGCATGACGCGGCGGCTGACGGTGATGCCCGCTTGCTCCAGGCGCTGCACCAGGCTGTGGACAATGCCGCTATGGCCACGTCCGTCGCTGCCAATGGCGGTGGAGAGGGCGACGAATTCGGGCATGGGCTGCGCGCTTTCCGCCTGCGCCACGGGGGTGGCCGCGCCTTCGCCATACTGGTAAAAACCACGACCCGATTTGCGGCCCAGGAAACCCGCATTCACCATTTCCTGCTGCAGGACGGACGGCGTGAAGCGCGGGTCGTTGAAGTAGGCGCCGAACACCGATTGCGTGACGGAGAAATTCACGTCGTGGCCGATCAGGTCCATCAATTCGAATGGCCCCATGCGGAAACCGCCCGCTTCGCGCAGCACGGCATCGATGGTGGCAGCGTCGCCCGCCTGCTCGTTCAGCAATCGCCAGCCTTCCGCATAGAATGGACGGGCGACGCGGTTGACGATGAAGCCCGGCGTCGATTTCGCATGCACGGGATTCTTGCCCCAGGCGATGGCGGTGTCGTAGACGATGGCAGCGACTTGCTTACTGGTGGCCAGGCCTTCGACCACTTCCACCAGCGCCATCAAGGGTACGGGGTTAAAGAAATGCATGCCCACCAGGCGTTCCGGACGGCGCAGCTTGGCGGCGATGGCCGTGACGGAAATCGACGAGGTATTCGTCGCCAGGATGCAGTCGTCCGCCACCAGTGCTTCCAGGTCGGCGAACAGGCCGCGTTTGACGTCGAGGTTTTCCACGATGGCTTCCACCACCAGCGCGCAATCAGCAATATCACTCAAGCTGCCGGCCGCCTGCAGGCGCGCCGTGGCAGCGGCGGCTTCGCCTGCCGTCATGCGGCCCTTCTCCGCCAGTTTGGAATACATCCTGGCGATGTCCACCAGCGCCTTGCTGACGGCGTCAGGGCGCGTGTCGTACAGTTTGACGCGATAGCCGGCGGCTGCGGCCACCTGCGCTATACCGGCACCCATGGCGCCGCTGCCGATGACGGCGACGATACTGTCGTTTGCCAATTTGTTTGCCAATTCGGTCATATCAGTGTCCCTTGAATTGCGGCGTGCGCTTTTCCATGAAGGAGGCAACGCCTTCGCGGTAATCGTCGCTGTTACCGAGTTCGCTCATCATGCGCGCTTCCAGCGCAAGCTGCTGCGGCAAGGTATTGGCGCCGCTGGCGGCCAGTGCCTGCTTGGTGAGGGCCAGGCCCTTGGTCGGCGCGGTGGAAAA
The DNA here is from genome assembly GCF_051380875.1 of Janthinobacterium woesei. Lineage (NCBI taxonomy): Bacteria > Pseudomonadati > Pseudomonadota > Betaproteobacteria > Burkholderiales > Oxalobacteraceae > Janthinobacterium > Janthinobacterium woesei. The sequence goes on along the minus strand of NZ_JBNYXW010000005.1, from coordinate 62,051 downwards.
GTGCACGGCCAATTTTTGCGTTTCATCAAACAGTTGCGCGTCTTCCACGCATTTCCAGATCAGGCCCCAGTCTTCGGCTTTTTCGGCCGTCAGTTTTTCACCGAGCATGGCCAGGCCCATGGCGCGCGCCGAACCGATCAGCCGCGGCAGGAAGAAAGTGCCGCCCGTGTCCGGAATCAGGCCCAGCTTGCAGAACACTTCCACGAAGCTGGCCGACTTTCCGGCGATGACGATGTCACAAGCGAGCGCCAGGTTGGCACCTGCGCCAGCGGCCACGCCGTTGACGGCGCAGATCACCGGCATCGGCAAGGCCTTCAGGGCCAGCACCAGCGGCGCATAGTTCTTTTCCACCGACTCGCCCAGGTCCACGCCTTTTGAGCCCGGCGCCACGGCACGGTCGGACAAATCCTGACCGGCGCAAAAGCCGCGCCCTGCACCCGTCAGCACAAAGACGCGCACGGACTTGTCGGCATTGACTTGGGCGATCGCATCACGCACTTCCTCGTGCATGGCCTGCGTGAAGCTATTGAGCTTGTCGGGACGGTTCAGGGTCAGCGTGGCGATGCCCTGCTCGATGGTGAAGAGGATATTCTGGTAGGTCATGGCGTGTCTCGCTTTTTTAGTTGGTATGCACAGAATGGCCCGGGCCGGAATTATTCAGCCTGGTCGAAGTCGACCACCACCTTGTCGGTCAGCGGAAAGCTCTGGCAACTGAGGACGAAACCGCGCGCCACTTCGTAGTCTTCCAGCGCGTAGTTGACGTCCATCTCGACTTTGCCGTCGAGGATCTTGCAGCGGCAGGTGGAGCACACGCCGCCCTTGCACGAGTAGCGCATGTCTAGCCCACAGCGCAGGCCCGCGTCGAGGATGGATTCCTTGTCCTTGTCCATCATGAACGTCGTGTGGCTACCGTCCAGGATGACCGTCACTTCCGTTTCCTGCACGGCGCCTGCATCCAGTTGGGCGCGCGGCTTGTGGGCGTTTTTCGGAATGCTGGCGGCGAACAGTTCGATCTTGATATTCTGCTTGGGCATGCCGGCCGCCTGCAGGGCAGCGGAGACACCCAGCATCATGTCTTCCGGGCCGCAGATGAAGGCGTTGTCGTAGTCTTCGATCTTGATCCAGTGCTGCAAAAACTGTTCACATTTTTCCTGCGTGATGCGGCCGTTGAACAATTCGATATCCTGCTGCTCGCGGCTCATGACGTACACCAGGTTCAGGCGCTCCAGGTACACGTCCTTCAAGTCCGTCAATTCTTCCTTGAAGATGACGGACGACGAGGCGCGGTTACCGTAGAACAGCGTGAAGCGGCTCAATGGTTCCGCCAGCAGGGTAGTCTTGATGATGGAGAGGATGGGCGTGATGCCACTGCCTGCAGCAAAAGCCAAATAATGCTTGCGGTTGACGCAGTCGAGCGGCACATTGAAGTGGCCCATGGGCGGCATCACCTCGATAGTGGCGCCAGCTTTTAACGTGTCATTCGCCCAGGTGGAAAAAGCGCCGCCCGGCGTGCGTTTGATGGCCACGCGCAGGGTGCCGTCCTGCACCGCTGAACAGATGGAATACGAGCGGCGCACATCTTGCGCATTGATATTGGCGCGCAGGGTCAGGTGCTGGCCCTGCTGGAAGCGGAACTGCTGCTCCAGTTCGGCCGGTACGGCGAACGTGACGGCGATGGTGTCGCGCGTTTCATTGCGCACGTTCGACACGGACAGCGGATAAAATTTACTCATGCTTCATCTCCAGTTTCTTCGGAACGTGTGCCTGTTTTTTTTAGTGGCACTTGAAGTAATCAAACGGTTCGCGGCAATCGAGACACTTGTACAGGGCCTTGCACGGCGTGGAACCGAACTGGCTGGTCAGCTGCGTATGCGTCGAGCCGCAGTTCGGGCAGATCACGTCCAGCTTGGGCATTACCTGGCGCTTGACTCCTCCATGCAAACCACTGATGTCGATCACCTGCTGCTGCGGCGGGGCGATGCCATAGCCTTTCAGCTTGGCCTTGCCCGCTTCGCTCATCCAGTCCGTGGTCCAGGCGGGCGACAACTGGTTCACCAGCCTGACCTTGGCCACGCCATGGCTGCGCAAGGCATCCGTGACGGCGTCGGCGATCACCTGCATGGCGGGGCAGCCCGAATAGGTGGGCGTGATCGTCACGATGCATTCATCGTCAGCGACCACATCGACGGCGCGCACGATGCCCAGGTCCACCACCGAAATAACGGGAATTTCCGGGTCTGGCACATCACCGAGCCAGGCCCAGACCTGGGCGGCGTCCAGCGCGGCAGCACCAGCGGCGGCATTCATTACCACTCCGAGCCGGGATAGGCGCGTTGCAGGAACTGCATCTCGGCCAGGATGAAACCCAGGTGCTCCGTGTGCGTGCCCTGCTTGCCGCCCTTTTGCATCCAGGCGTCGGGCGCCGGCATGACAAGGGTAGCTTCGGCGAAGATCTCGGCCACGTGCTCCAGGAAAGCCTGTCGCAGGATGTCGGACGGCGGCGCGATGCCGGCGGCAAGCATGGCCTGGTCGACGGCGTCGTACTTGAACATCTCGCCCGTGTACATCCACAGCGCATCGGCCGCGGCCTGCGTTTTCGCATGGCTGTCCGCCGTGCCGTCGCCCAGGCGCACGATCAAATCGCCGCTGCGGCGCAGGTGATACGTGACTTCCTTGATCGACTTTTGCGCCACTTCGACGATGCGCGCATCGCCGCACTTGGCTAACTCCAGCAGCTGGAAGTAGTGCCAGGTGTCGAAGAAGAACTGGCGCACCATGGTGTCGGCGTAATTGCCGTTTGGCTGCTCGAGCAGCAGGCAGTTCTTGAAGTCGTGGGCGTCGCGCATGAAGGCGATGTCGTCTTCGTCGCGGCCCGCGTTTTCCAGTTCGGCCGCATAGCTGAACCACAAGCGCGTCTGGCCCAGCAAATCGAGCGCGACGTTGGTCAGCGCCATGTCTTCTTCCAGCGCCGGCCCCTTGCCGCACAGCTGCGACAGCTGCTGGCTGAGGATCAGGGCGTTGTCGCCGAGGCGCAGGAGGTAATTAACCTTGTCATCCATTGCAGAGTCTCCGCATCACAGGTTCTTGACTTCTTCCGGCATCGGGAAGAAGGTGGGGTGGCGGTACACCTTGCTGTTCGACGGTTCGAACAGCGCGCCCTTGTCGCCGGGGCTGCTGGCGACGATATCGGCCGCGCGCACCACCCAAATGCTCACGCCTTCATTGCGGCGCGTGTAGACGTCGCGCGCATGATTGACTGCCATGGTGGCGTCGGAGGCGTGCAGGCTGCCCACATGCTTGTGCGCCAGGCCGTGCTGGCTGCGGATGAAAACTTCCCACAATGGCCATTCTTTGCTCATGTTGCTCTCCCTATCATTATGTATGCTCAGGCTGCCGCTTTGAGATCGGCTTGTTTATCTGCATAGGCAAGCAAAGCGTCGCGGAACCATGCGCCATCTTCATACGCCTTGACGCGCGTTTGCAAACGTTCGCGGTTGCACGGTCCATTGCCCTTCAAGACGTTGTTGAACTCGGACCAGTCGATCTCGCCAAACTCGTAATGGCCCGTTTCGGCATTCAATTTCAGGTCGGGATCGGGCACGCTCAAGCCTAGGTATTCGATTTGCGGCACGCTCTGGTCGACCATGCGCTGGCGCAATTCATCGTTCGAAAACAGCTTGATGCGCCATTGCGCCGATTGGGCGCTGTTGACAGAGGCGGCGTCGGACGGCCCGAACATCATCAGCGACGGCCACCACCAGCGGTTCAGCGCATCTTGCGCCATGGCTTTTTGAGCCGGCGTGCCCTTGCACAGCGACATCATGATGTCGTAGCCCTGGCGCGCATGGAACGACTCTTCCTTGCAGACGCGGATCATGGCGCGTGCATACGGACCATACGAGCAGCGGCACAGGGGAATCTGGTTGATGATGGCTGAACCATCGACCAGCCAGCCGATGGCGCCCATATCGGCCCACGACAGGGTGGGATAGTTGAAGATGCTGGAATACTTGGCTTTGCCCGAGTGCAAGGCAGCGAGCAGTTCGTCGCGCGACACGCCCAGGGTTTCGGCGGCGCTATACAGGTACAGGCCATGGCCCGCTTCGTCCTGGATCTTGGCCAGCAAAATCGATTTGCGCTTGAGGGTAGGGGCGCGCGTAACCCAGTTACCTTCGGGCAACTGGCCGACGATTTCCGAATGCGCATGCTGCGAAATCTGGCGTATCAGGGTCTTGCGGTAGGCATCCGGCATCCAGTCCTTGGCCTCGATCTTGATGCCTTCGTCGATGCGCGCCTGGAAAGCACGTTCTTCCTGCCCCATGTCATCGATGGAACGAACGTTCTTGAGGCCGGTTTCAACCATTTGTGCGTACATGATGTGTCTCCCATGTCGTTGATTTGCGCAGCAGCGCAGTGCGATGAACAGATAATACGATACAAAAAACTATTTGCATACACTTGATGTGAATCATTTTAAAAATTCGTATCTTATGCGCCTTTTGCGGAGGTATGATGTGAAAAATAGTCCACGCCACGACGCATGGCAAAGTAAACTGCTGCTTTTATTGAAACGACCAATACGGCCAGACCAGGACCACATGAAGAACACCCGCTGCATGGCATGGATAGCCGCATTCCTGGAAAGCGACCCACCGCGCTCGAAGTCCCTGGTGATGACGATTTTTGGCGATGCCATCGTGCCGCGCGGCGGCGCCATCTGGCTGGGCAGCCTGATCGAACTGCTGGCGCCGTTTGGCGTGAACGACCGCTTGCTGCGCACCAGCGTATTCCGCCTGGCACAGGAAGGCTGGCTCAGCTCGCAAAGGGATGGCCGCCGCAGCGCCTACACGATACGTCCGGATGCGCTGGCCCGCTTCGAACGCGCCTACCGCCGCATCTATGCGCCGCTGGTCGTGCATTGGGATGGCAGCTGGACGCTGGTCATCGGGCCGGCCGGCAGCATCGGCGCGGTCGAACGGGGCGCACTGCGCAAGGAACTGTTGTGGGCCGGCTATGGATTGATTGCACCCGGCATCTTCGGCCACCCGGCCAGCAATGCCGAAACACTGGAAGATATCCTCGTGCGCAACGAGGTGCAGGGCAAGCTGTATGTCTGCCATACCACGGAATTGCCGGGCGTCAATACGCGCCCGCTGCGCGACATGGTGGGCGAATGCTGGGATTTATCGGAAGTGATGGCCGGCTATGAGAAATTCATCGCCAGTTTCCAGCCACTGCTGACTTTGCTGCAGGAAGAGCCCGTGTTTGACGCCGAACAGGCGTTCGTCATCCGCTCGCTGCTGACGCACGCCTACCGCCGCGTACAATTGCACGACCCGCAACTGCCCGTCGAGCTGCTGCCCGAACCCTGGCCCGGCACGCAAGCATACGCACTGGCGCGCGACCTGTACCGCATTACCTATGCGGCGGCCGACGAACATATCCTGGCCACCTTGCGGCGCGAGGATGCGCAGGCAGCGGATGTGGAGCCGTGGTTCTTTGAACGCTTCGGCGGCCTCAATACCTGAAGAAAAGTCCATGGCGACCTTGCAGTGCCTGGTCGTACACTCCAGGTAAAACAGGTATCATCGCGCCATTGCACACGATGCAAACCTCACTTGTTTTTATCAGGAACACTCATGACCATTAAAATCAGCCAGCAATTCGACGCCGGCGCGATCGAGGTGCTGCGCGCCGACGATGCCCACTCCATCGAGCTGAACATCCGCAAGGATTCCCACGCCGACATCACGCAGTGGTTTTACTTCCGCCTGCAAGGCGCGCAAGGCGAGGCGTGCACGATCCGCTTCATGAATGCAGGCAAGTCGGCCTACCCGGACGGCTGGAAAGACTACCAGGCTGTCGCCAGCTACGACCGCGAAACCTGGTTCCGCGTGCCGACCAGTTATGACGGCACGGTGATGACCATCGAACATACGCCGGAAGAAGAAAGCGTGTACTACGCCTACTTCGAACCCTATCCATGGGACCGCCACCTGGCCCTGATCGACAGCGCGCAGGCGTCGCCGCTGGTGCGTCTGCTAGACCTGGGCAGCACCGTCGAAGGACGCGACATGAATGTGCTGGTGGTGGGTGACGCCGATGCCGAGAAGAAAGTCTGGGTCATCGCGCGTCAACACCCGGGCGAAACGATGGCCGAATGGTTTGTCGAAGGCATGCTCGAAGCGCTGCTGGACCAGGCCAATCCGTTTGCCCGCCAGTGCCTGCAAGACGCCGTCTTCTACGTGGTGCCGAACATGAACCCGGACGGTTCCGTGCATGGCAACCTGCGCACCAACGCGGCAGGCGCCAACCTGAACCGCGAATGGATGACGCCGACGATGGAACGTAGCCCGGAAGTGTTCCTGGTGAAACAGAAGATGCATGAAATCGGCTGTGACCTGTTCCTCGACGTGCATGGCGACGAAGGCTTGCCGTACGTATTTGTGGCCGGCAGCGACGCACTGGAAAATTTCACTGCAGAACAAAAGGCCGAACAAGACCGCTTCATCGCGGACTTCAAGGTAGCCAGCCCCGACTTCCAGGATGTGTACGGCTATGAAGACGGCCCGTTCACGCCGGAAGTGCTGACCATGGGCTCGCCCCACATCACGCACGCCTTCGGCTGCCTGTCGCTGACCCTGGAACTGCCGTTCAAGGACAACGCCAACGATCCCGACCCGCAAACAGGCTGGAGTGGTGCCCGCAGCGCCGCCCTGGGCGCCGCCGTGTTGCAGCCTATCCTGGCCACCCTGCGCGCTTAAGTTTCATTGCAGTAACGCGGCCCGCCCTTGCGGATCGGGCCGCCCCCTCTCTTATCGCCTGGCTACCTGGCGCAGGGCGTCCACCAGCCGGTCCAGATGCGACTCGGGCGTAAAGATGCCTGGCGTCACGCGCACGCACGCGCCGGAAGCGAGACCGTCGCGCGGCACGGCGAAGATACCGTGTTCCTGCACCAACTTTTTCGACAAGGCAAAATTGTCGGCCACGCTCGCCTTGCCCTTCAGGCGAAACGAAGCGATGGCGCTCGCCAGGCGTGGATCGCTGGAGGCCAGCACTTCGATGCCGTCGATGCCGCGCGCCGCCTCCACCCAGCGGTTGCGCAGCAGCCGCAGCCGCGCCTGCTTGTTGGCCACGCCGATGTGCGCGTGCAAGTCCAGCGCCGTGGGCAAGCTCAGGTAGGCGGCGAAATTGACCGTGCCCGTGTGCACGCGCGTGCGGATGTCCTCGTTCCCCTTTTCTCCCCGCTGTTCACCCATATACGGGTCGATATCGGCCACCCTGCCCCGCTTGATGTAGGCGGCGCCCACGCCCACGGGCGCGCCTATCCATTTATGCAGGTTGATGCCGGCGAAGTCCGCTTGCAGGTCGGGAATGGTCATGTCCAGCTGGCCAAAACCATGCGCCGTATCGACGATCACATCAATACCCCTCGCGCGCGCCAGGCGGCTGATCTCGGCCACCGGCAAGACCATGCCATTGCGGTGGTTCACGTGCGTCAGCAGCATCAGTTTCAGCTTCGGATGGCGCTCCATGGCGGCAACATAGGCGGCGATCACATTGTCATGCGTAAAAGGTTCCGGTATGGCAATGGACACCACCTCGGCGCCACGCCGCTGCTGCAGCCAGCGCGTGACGGTGATCATATTGTCGTAATCGATGTCCGCATACAGCACCGTGTCACCGGACTGCAGGCGGTTGTAGCCGGCGATCAGCACTTGCAGCGCCTCCGTGGCGCCCCGCGTCAGGACGATTTCATCGACCGCCACGCCCAGCGCCCTGGCTGCCGCCCCGCGTGCCGCTTCGAAGTCGGCAGGAAAGCGCATGCGCGCATACCAAGCATTGTCGCGATTGACCATGGACAATTGCTGCTCATAGTGGGCCAGCACGGGCCGGGCCATCGAGCCCCAGAAGGCGTTATCCAACTGTACGACAGCATCGGTGGTGTCATATTGCGCGGCGACAGCCTGCCAGTAAGCCTGGTCCGTGGCCAGCATTTCCGGCGTGGTGCCGGCCGGAACCTTGGGCAGCGGTGGCAAGACAGCGGCCGCCAGCGGCGCGGCGCCAGCAGCGCTGGCAGAAAAAGGCAGCGCCGCCGCCAGCGAACCCGCGCACAACAGGGCGCGGCGTTGTGGATTCATCTTCAAAGTTACCCCTTAAAATTTCACTTTGTACTCGACGTACAAGTTGCGGCCATCCGTGTCGTACGGCGCGTTACGCGAATAAATCAAGCCGCGACTGGCCTGGAAGCTTGCTTCATCGGGATATTTATCCAGCACATTATCGACACCCACGCGCAGCGACTGCTTGTCGCTGATCTTGTAGCTGGCGGCCAGGTCGAGAAATTGCATGGCGCCAAAGCGCTGGAAGATGTCGCCAGTGGCGTTGCCGGAACTATCCGTCCACGCGCCATAGTAGCGCACGCGGGCCAGGGTATTCCAGTTGCCAAGATCATAGTTGCCGCTGATGGTGGCCTTCTGGCGCGGCAAGCGTTCCTCGAAGACCTGGCGCTGGGCCGGGTTCGTCACCAGGCTGGAATTGCCGCCATCAACCTTCGTCGTGTTGTAGTTGTAGGCCAGCGTCACATTCAGCTTGCCGTCGCCGATGCGGCTCAGGTGGCTGCCGACGATATCGATGCCGCGCGTACTGGTGTCGAAATCGTTCGTGAAATAGCTGACGGAGGTGTAGCGCAGCGGATTGGCCACGCCGGCCGGTATGGCGAACGCGGCCGAGGTGCTGAATCGGTCGCTGACCTTGATGTCATACACGTCGACGGAGCCAGAGAAACCAGCCCCTGTCTTCCACGTAAAACCCAGCGACAGGTTTTTCGATTTTTCCGGTTTCAAGGGCTGGGCGCCCAGCAGCAGGGCCAGCGGATCGTTGTTGGCCAGGCGGCCACTGGTAAACAACAGCAGGGTCTTGGTGTCCAAGCCCTGGTTGGTGCTGTTGGTATTGGACTGGCCAGGTGTTGGCGCGCGAAAACCCGTCGAATAGGAGCCACGCAAGGCCACATCCTCGCTCAGGGCATAGCGGGCCGACAATTTTCCGTTGACCGTGCTGCCAAATTCCGAGAAATGCTCATAGCGGGCCGCGCCGCCCAGGCTCCAGGCGCGGCTCAGCGGCACTTCCACGTCAAGGTAGGCGGCATAGCTGTCCTGACCCCAGCTGCCCGCCTGGCGGTCGCTGAAACCGGGTGCGCCGTTGGCGTTCGCATCGAGGCCGATGGCCGCGCCCGGCCCCACCGTGTAGGACGCCGCATCGCCCGCCTTCACGCCATAGGTTTCATTGCGCGCTTCCGCGCCAAAGGCGATATTGACGGGCTGCGGCAGGGACGCCACGGGCAATTCATAATTGAAGTTGGCATTAAGAATCTTTTCCACCTGCGACAGCTGACCCAGGTAGAACGCTGTCGGGCTGCCCGGGCCCATCGAGGCGTTGATGGAGTTTGCCAAGTTGTAATCGATGCGGTTGCGGCCGTAGGAAGCGCTCACGTCCCAGCCGAAGAGCTCGTTGAAGTGGCCGCGCACGCCGGCCACCACCTGCAAGTCGTCCTGCTCGTTTGAATAGCTGGGGCTGAAGCCGAGCGGGTAGAGGCTGCGCAAATCCCAGCCAGGGAACAGGCTGCTTGTTTTATACGCGCCCGTGCTGGTGTCGGGATTGCGCCAGTTGAAGTCCGAGGTGCCGTCGCTACGGCTGAACAGGCCGAAACCATACACGTCCATGGTGTCGGACAGCGCCATGCTGGCATTGAAGCCCACGCGCTTGCTACCCTGTTCAGGCTGGCCCCAGCGCTGCACGGGATTGGGCACCTTCAGTTCCGGGTGAGCTTGCTGGAAAGCAATCGCGTCGGCCCGCTGGCGCGTGCGCGAGGTGGGATCTGACTTAGCCAGTGCGCCAAAAATCGTTGCCTTGCCCGTCTCGCCAAACGCAAAACCTGTTTTCAGATTGAGCTCGTTGCCCTTGCCGTCGCCTTCCGAGTATTGCGAGTGGTGCACGGAAATTTCCGTACCCGGCGTGTCGTCGAGGATGATGTTGATCACGCCGGCAATCGCGTCGGAGCCGTACTGGGCCGAGGCACCGTCGCGCAGCACTTCGATGCGCTTGATGGCGGACACGGGTATCTGCGCCAGGTCGGCCGCCTGGGCGCCGCGCGCACCGAGCAAGGCGCTGCGGTGAAAGCGCTTGCCATTGACCAGCACCAGGGTCTGGTCCGGCGACAGGCCGCGCAGGGTGGCGGGACGCACGAAAACTTGCCCGTCAGCCATCGGCAAACGCTGCACCACATACGAGGGTACGAGTTGCGCCAGCACATCGTTCAAGTCCGAGGATTCGACGGCGCCGATATCTTCGCGGTTGAATACATCCACGGGCGACATGGTGTCGAACTGGGTGCGGTTGCTGCCGCGCGTGCCGGTGACGATCACCGCTTGCGGCGCCTCAAGGGTTGCACTGGCGGAAACTGGGGCGGCTGGCGCATCGCCATGGGCTTGATTGTCAGCATACACTTGGCTGGCGAACACGGCGTTCATGGCACACAGCAGGGCCACCGCGCGGGCGATGCGGGTACGGGAGTAGGTCATGGAGAGTCACTATGCAGGTTGGATCAACAACGACGCGCATGCTGCAAAATTTGAATATTGCATGAAATATCACGAAGTTCGGCTTACTTACATTAAAAGCATTTAATTTATGCAAATAATGTCAGATGGCGACATCATACGAAGGCAATATTTCCTGCGTATGACGATCAGAGCAAGAAGCGATAAACCACATGGCCATGAAAAAAGGCGCCAGCGGCGCCTTTGATTTGCAACAAACACTGCGTTCGTCAACCGCCCGCCACTACCATGCTTTCGATGAGGATGGAACCGGTTTCCTTGGTGCCGCGGCGCAACCTGTCGGCACCGATGGCGACGATATTGCGCAGCATGTCTTTCATGTTGCCGGCGATGGTGATTTCTTCCACCGGATATTGAATCACGCCATTTTCCACCCAGAAGCCGGAGGCGCCACGCGAATAGTCGCCCGTGACGTAGTTGGTGCCCTGCCCCATCAGTTCCGTCACCAGCAAGCCCGTACCGAGCTTTTTCAGCATGGCAACAAAATCGTCGGTGGCTGCCGTCTGGGACGACGTCAGGTACAGATTGTGCGAACCACCTGCATTACCCGTCGTCTGCATGCCCAGCTTGCGCGCCGTGTAGGTTGACAGGAAATAACCTTGCACCACGCCATCCTTGACAACGTCGCGGCTGACGGTTTTCACGCCTTCTTCATCGAACGGCGCCGACCCCACGCCGCCGATCACATGCGGGTCTTCGAAGATCTGCAGGTGACCGGGCAGCACTTGCGTGCCCAGGGAATCGAGCAAGAAAGTGGACTTGCGGTACAGGGCGCCACCCGAGGTCGCTTGCACATAGGTACCCAGCAAGCCGGCCGCCAGCGGTGCTTCGAACAGTACGGGACAGGTGCGCGTGCCCAACTTGCGCGCATTCAGACGCGACAGGGCGCGCTCGGCGGCATAGCGGCCGATGGCTTCCGGACTCGACATTGTGGCAGCGTCGCGCACGGACGAATACCAGTCGTCGCGCTGCATCTTGGCGCCCTTGCCGGCGATGGGCGCCACGGACAGGGTATGGCGCGAAAACGGGTAGCCGCCGATGAAGCCGCGCGAATTGGCGGAAACGAAATGTGATTGCTGCACGTGTACGCCCGCGCCTTCGCTATTCGTGATGCGCGGATCGACGGCAAAGGCGGCCGCTTCGGCGCGCTGGGCCAGCACGACGGCTTCCTCTGCGGAAATCATCCAGGGATAGAACAGTTGCAGGTCGCGGGGCGCCATTTCCAGCAGGTCGGCGTCGGCCAGGCCTGCGCAATCGTCCTCGGCCGTGAAGCGGGCGATATTGTAGGCGGCATCCACCGTAGCGCGCAGGGCGGCGGGAGAGAAATCGGAGGTACTGGCATTGCCGCGTTTCTTGCCGACAAACACGGTCACGCCCATGCCCTTGTCTTTATTTTGCTCGATCGTCTCGATCTTGCCTTTCCGTACAGAAACGGACAAGCCGCCCCCTACACTGACTTCGACAGCGGCATCCGTGCCGCCGGCATCGCGCGCAAAAGACAACACATCACGGGCAAGTTGCTGTAATTGCTCTTGGCTATGGGTAAATACGCAGTCGTTCATGTGCTGTTTTCTTCGGAAAGCCGCTAAAAAGGTTATCATAGCAGTCGTTTACAGTTTACAGGTGCGGCCTACGCGGCCAATCCCGCCTTATCATGCCAAATCCAAACCGGGGAGCTTGCGGCTTCCAATCCACCGAATTCGAACAGGAATATGAACGTCCATCGAAGTCGGAACTCAAGCGCCAGATGACCGTCCTGCAAAAGATGGGGGAAGAACTCGTCAATGAAGCACGCGACCGCGTCAAGCGCGTCCCGATGCCGGAAGACGTGCGCGAAGCCATCCTCGAATGCCAGATGATCCGGGATCACGAAGGCCGCCGCCGCCAGTTGCAGTTCGTGGGCAAGAAGATGCGTACCCTGGATGAAGAAGAAGTTGCCGCCATCCAACGCACCATCGATAGCTGGAAAGGCTTGTCGAAAGCCGACACGGCCAACATGCACGCGATGGAGCGCCGCCGCGACAAGCTGTTGACGGATGACAAGGCGCTGACCATCTTGCTGTCGGAAAACCCGGAACTGGACGTGCAGCACCTGCGCACCCTGATCCGCAATGCCCGCAAGGAGCAAGCCGAAAACAAGCCGCCAAAAGCCTACCGTGAAATCTTCCAGATCTTGAAAGAGATCGCCAAGAAGAAAAACGGCGGCAAGAAAGATGCTGACGAAGATGGCGCAGAAGCAGAAGACGACGAGTAATCCGCCGTCCGAAACGCAAGGATGGACAAAAAACCGGGATAATCCCGGTTTTATTGTTTTTACGCCACTCCAGACTGTATAGGTGCAAGATGCCCACCACCATCGAAGACGAATTGATTATCGGCCTCGTGTCGATCTCGGACCGCGCCAGCGGCGGCGTGTATGAAGACCAGGGCATCCCGGCCCTGGAAAGCTGGCTAGCCAGCGCCCTGCGCACGCCCTTCCGCCTGGAAAAGCGTTTGATTCCGGACGAGCGCTCGCAGATTGAAAACACCCTGATCGACATGGTCGACCTGAACCATTGCCACCTGATCCTGACGACGGGCGGCACGGGCCCCGCGCGGCGCGATGTAACGCCGGACGCGACCCTGTCCGTCGGCACCAAGGAAATGCCCGGTTTCGGCGAGCAAATGCGCCAGATCAGCCTGCAATTCGTGCCGACGGCGATCCTGTCGCGCCAGGTAGCCGTGATTCGTGAGACGCCCGAGCGCGCCGCCCTGATCATGAACCTGCCGGGCCAGCCGAAAGCCATCAAGGAGACCCTGGAAGGGCTGAAAGACGTTGATGGAAATCAATTGGTGAACGGCATCTTTGCCGCCGTGCCGTATTGTATCGACCTCATCGGTGGCCCCTACATGGAAACCGACCCGGCCATCTGCAAGGCCTTCCGTCCCAAATCGGCGCTGCGTCCGGCGCAACCATTACCTGAGGAAAATACATGAGCACCTTGCTGGAAACCATAGTACTCGACAGCGCACCGAACCCGACCGTCTCCATCATCTGGATGCATGGCCTGGGCGCCGACGGCAACGATTTCGTGCCACTGGTCAAGGAACTCGACCTGCGCGGCTGCCCCGCCATCCGCTTCATCTTCCCCAGCGCAGGCACCATGCCCGTCACCATCAACAACGGCTATGTGATGCGCGCCTGGTACGACATCCGCGAGAACGACCTGGTGCGCCGCGAAGATGAAAGCGGCTTGCGCGCCTCGCAAGCACAGATCGAAGCGCTGATCGCCCGCGAAAAGGCGCGCGGCATTCCCGCCAGCCGCATCATCCTGGCTGGCTTCTCGCAAGGCTGCGCCATGACACTGCAGACGGGTTTGCGCCACGCGGAACCGCTGGCCGGCCTGATGTGCCTGTCCGGCTACCTGCCGCTGGCTGACAAGACGGCCTTTGAGCGCGCGCCGGCCAGCCTGTCAACACCGATCTTCATGGCGCACGGCACAGCCGACCCCGTGGTGTCAGTTGACCGTGCGCAACAGTCGCGCGACTTGCTGACCGGCATGGGCTACCAGGTGGAATGGCATGAGTACCAAATGCAGCACTCGCTGTGCCAGGAAGAGATCGACGATATCGGCGCGTGGCTGAAAAAAGTATTGGCCTGATGTAAAACAGGCGCGGTGTGCGCCACGCCTGCTGTCAAACGCAACGCCGGGAGCTTAATTGCTCGCCGGCGTTTTTTCATTCCAGATTTTCAGCATGTCAGCCGAGGCTTCCGAGCGGATGCCGTTGTCTGTCAGCACCGATTCCGTGGCCGCCAGCATTTCCTTGCGCGGCACGACCATCATTTCGGCGTCGCGCTGCAGGAAATGGAAGGTCAGCAATTCATTGCTCTGGTCGCGTAGCAAGGCCACCAGGTGCGCCAGGCTGCGCACAGGCACGCCATTGACAGAGTCGACAACCGAGAAGAAACGGGTGCTGTAGCCATTCATCAGCTTGTGGGGAAAGAACGGCGCGGCGATCACCACCAGTTCCTCGCGCTCGGCATCGGGCGCATCGCCGCGGCGCGTCGCCAGCGGATTGCCCGCAAAACTCATGCCCGCCAGCACGCCCGCATTGCCGCTCGGCCCCGCCATGAATTCCGTGGTGGCGCGCGAAAACACCATGGGGCCGAAAATGAAATAGGATGGGTAGTTGCCCTGCAGGCTAGAGATCAGCATCGGACGCGAAGCCGAGACGGGCAAGCTCACTTTCACCGGCACGCCCTGGCGCACCACCGTCAACGGCAGCACGCCGTTTTTCGCCAGTTGCTGCACGCGGTACTGGAAACGCACGCGGCTGTTGGCATTCAGCTTGACCATGGCTTGATTGTCGATGGGAAAGTCGCCGATATGCGTGATGACGTCCCACTGCTTGAGCGGATAGGCGGCATCGTTGCTGGCCGGCGTCATTACCACGGCGCCCTCGACACCCTTGGCAAGCTTCAAATAGCTGCGCAAGGCGGGGTTTTCCAGATTTTGCGTGACATCAAGCATGGCGGGCTTGCCCTTGGCTGCGCCGCTCTCCTGGTCGCGCAGGAACAGCTCGATTTCCTCGTTGGGAATGATGTAGCCGATGCTTTGCGCATTGAGCATGCCGGCAAAGGCCAGGCCGATCATCTTGTCGCCGGCGATCACGGGGCCGCCGCTATTGCCCGGATTGATGGCCGCATCGATCTGGATGCGCAGGCCGGAAACGGGAAAATTGTAGCGCACGAACTCGATGCGCGACACGATGCCCTTGGTGATCGACAGCGACGTGCCGCCCGTCGGATAGCCGTAGGCCAGCACGGCATCGCGCACGTCCGGCAAGACATTAGCGCGCGGCACCGGTTTATGGCTATCGAAAAAACGCTCGTCGTCGATTTTCAGCAAGGCCAGGTCCATGCCGCGCGAGATGGCCAGCACCGTGGCCGGGATCTTGTCGCCGGAACCGTTGGCCTGCACCTGTACCTGACTGGCATAGCCGACCACATGCGCGTTGGTGAGGATGCGGTGGCCTTCGATGACGACGCCGGAACCCGTCACCTCTTGCGGCGCGACCTTGCTCCAGGGCTTGTACGGGTCAGGGCCGCGCAGGGTGGAAAACACCTTGACGACGGAGTTTTCCAGTGCGGAAGCGCTGGCGGCTGTATCGGCGGCGAGCGCACGAACGGTCATCAATGGACAAAAAGAAAGGGCCAGCGCCAGGAAGGCGCGGCCCATCAGGGTGAAACCAGGACGTGTTTTCATTGAGCATTTTGGCAATGGAAGGGAAACAAAAGTATATATTGAATAACAGCAATATCATTACATTTTGTCCATCTTTGCTCGAAGAAATCCTCTAATCAGGCAGCGGCGTCACGCCCAATGCCGGCACGGCCGTCTGCGCGCCGTTCATCAGCATGGCCAAAAATGTGTAATAGCCATTGATGCCCATCAAGTCGACCACGCCGTGCTCGCCGAACAAGGCCAGCGCGCTCGCATACGTGGCATCGCTGACGCGCTTGCTCTGTTGCAACTCGATGCAAAAATCGTGTACGGCTTGCTCGTCTTCCTTCAGCGCATCAGGTACGCGCCGTGCGGCGATGGCGTCCACGGCTGCTTGCGCGATGCCGTTTTGCACCGCCAGCGGCGCGTGGATGGCCCACTCGACTTGCTGGTCCCACTGGCGCGCCGTCACCAGGATCGCCAATTCCGACAGCCGCGTGCCGATGGCGCTGCGGTAGCGCAGGTATTCACCCATGCGCTGCGCCGTTTCCATCAGCTCGGGACTGCGGATCAGCGGCACGAAGGGGCCGTACAGCGCCCCACGCGGGCCATCGATGATGGCTTGCGCGGCCACACGTTGCTGCGGATCAAGCTGATCCAGCGGCAACGGCGGCAAACGGTCGACATCAAAACCGGCCATCAGGCAGTCCAGGCAAGCACTTCCTGCTGCTGCTCGCCCAGGCCGGCGATGCCGACGCGCATGCTGTCGCCTTTTTTCAGGAAGCGCTGCGGCTTGCGGCCCTGGCCCACGCCCGGCGGCGTGCCCGTGGCGATGACGTCGCCCGGTTCCAGGGTCATGAATTGCGACAGGTAGCTGACGATTTGCGCCACGCTGAAAATCATGGTGTCCGTGCAACCGGTCTGCATGCGCTTGCCGTTCACTTCCAGGTACAGATCCAGGCATTGCACGTCGATGACTTCATCGCGCGTCACTAGCCACGGGCCGACGGGGCCGAAGGTGTCGCAGCCCTTGCCTTTATCCCACTGGCCGCCCCGTTCCAGCTGGAACGAGCGCTCGGAGATATCGTTGACGACGCAGTAGCCGGCCACGTGTTTCAGGGCGTCTTCTTCGCTGACGTACTGCGCGCGCGTACCGATGACCACACCCAGTTCCACTTCCCAATCCGTCTTTTTCGAGCCTTTCGGCAACACGACATTGTCGTCCGGGCCATTCAGGCAGGTAATCGCCTTCATGAAGACGATCGGTTCGGCAGGGATCGGCATGCCCGATTCGGCCGCGTGATCCGCGTAATTCAAGCCGATGCCGATGAACTTGCCGACCTTGGCCAGCGGCACGCCGAAGCGTGGATTGCCACGCACCAGGGGCAGCGTTTTTTCGTCGAGCTTGGCCAGCTTGCGCAGGGCCTTGTCGGACAGTTGCGCGCCGTCAATATCGGCAATCACGCCGGACAGGTCGCGCAGTTTTCCTTCTTCATCGATCAGGCCCGGTTTTTCCTTGCCTGGACGTCCATAACGAACGAGTTTCATAGTCTTCCTTGGAGTTGATCATTGCCGCTGTGCAGGCGGCCATTTTACCGGATGGCCCGGTACGCCTGTGGCGGCGAAGGAAAAACATCATAATTCCGGCCGCCAGCACGCCAAACGCCGTCTGCTTTGAACCCTAGGCGGCAGGCACGCGCATCGGTTTGCTTAAATATGGCGAACCGGCCAGCACGAAGCGCCACGGCGTCTCCATCGCCTTGGAAATGCCGATGCGCGGGCCGGCCTGCACCGTGAACTCTTCTTCGCGCGCCTGCAGGGCGAATGGCGGCGCGTCCAGCGCCAGGCGATTGTGCTGGTGCGTCACGCCCAGCGCCTGGCACACGCGGCCCGGCCCCGAACACAGCAGCCGCACAGCCTCGACGCCGCGCCGTGCGCGCATGCTCTCGATCCCGGACAGCGGCTCGATGGCGCGGATCAGCACGCCCGCGCCATGGCCCGCTTCGCGGCACACAAAATTCAAACACCAGTGGATGCCATACGAGCGGTACACATAGGCGTGCCCTGGCGCGCCGAACATGGCCGCATTGCGCGGCGTCATGCCGGCATACGTGTGCGAGGCCGGGTCCAGCCGGTCATACGCTTCCGTTTCCACGATGCGCCCGCCCACGCCGTCGACCAGCACGGTGACGCCGATCAGCTGACGCGCCACGACGCTGGAATCGGCCGAAAAATCGATGCCGGCAAGGAGTTTTTTCATGCGGCAATTGTAACGCCGCCCGCCCTGCCGCACCTGCAGTGCAGCCTTGAAAACAAATTAAAATTATCGTTTCAATCATGAAAATAGACTGAATGATCATCACAAAATGGCGAAATAAGGTATGAACACGGCAATAGCGAGGATTTTTTCGACAATCCATTGCTGATATGAACTATTGCCATGTATAAACAGCGATAATCGTCCGGCACTGCGCCAGACGGCCCTGCGAGGGGGAGCAGCGCGCAGCACAATATCCACCAGGCAATGCAAAGATAATCATGATGAGAGCGGCAGCGCACATGCAGGCAGTGCAGGAAGATCCGGTTGACGCCTTGATGCGTTCCATCCGTATCCCGCCACGCCCCAGCCTGCTGGTCGACTTGCAGCGCGAGCTGGCCGCAGACGACCCGTCGCCACGCAAGATCGCGCGCATCATCGCCGACGACGTCGGCATGTCGGGCGCCCTGCTGAAGCTGGCCAACTCGCCCTTCTATGGCGCCGCGCGCAAGGCCAAGTCTGTCGAGCAAGGCATCAACTTTCTCGGCATCAACCAATGCAGCGCCATGATGACGGGCCTATTGGCGCGCCAGGCGCTGGAAGCGGAAGGCGTGGAGCTGAACAATTTCTGGGATGTATCGGCCAAGCGCGCGCGCGCCGTGGTATTTACCTCGCGCAAGCTGCGCATCGCCCCGCCCGACATCGCCCACACCTTTGGCCTGTTCTGCGATATCGGCGTACCTTTGCTGATGAACCGCTTCCCCGACTACGTCAAGACCTATGCGGCGGCGGCGAATGACGCGCACAATTGCTTTACGACCCTGGAAGACGCGCGCCACCAGACCAACCACGCGGCCATCGGCTGCTTGCTCGCACGCAACTGGGGGCTTTCGTCCGATGTCTCCTGGGCCATCTTGCACCACCACGACTATACTGTGCTGGCCGACCCGTCCACGGACGACGCCATCCGCTCGCTCATTGCCCTGTCCCTGCTGGCCGAAAAGGGTATTCAGCGCTACCATGGCAACAGTACCTCGCTGGAGTGGGATAAAGGCGGCAATCTTGCCTGCCAACATCTTGGCTTGTCGCAAGAAGAGGCGGCCGACCTGCTCGACGAGCTGCACGAAATGTTCGATACCGATCACTGATCCACTGCGCGGCCGCTGCCGCCTGTATCATCCCTCCTGGCGCCAGGCACACAGCCTTGGCGCCCGTTTCCGTTTGCCTGACCTAATGTTGATAACTAGTTGACCGCCATGCCCAAAAATAAGCGCCCTGTCCCCCGTAAATCCGCCAACACGCCTGAAGACAAGGATGAAGCCGTCACGCGCATGCTGTGCACGATGGCCCTGAACCTGGCGGAACAGGAAGACAGCGAATCGCAGGGCACGGTGCTGGCCGAGCAAGCCGTCGAATTCGGCCGCCTCATCCGCAAGGCCTTGAATCAAAAGAAAGATGAAGTGCTGTACGACGCCATCGAGCGGGCCAAATATGAAGACGTGGGCGCCTACCAGTACTTGCGCAGCCATATCGAGGAAGCGTCGTCGGTCGTGACGATCCGCCGCGACAATGCCCCGACCATGGAAATCAACGCCTTCGTCGTGCCGCTGCTGGTGCAAAGCACGGGCGGCCTGAAGGAAGCAGACGGCTTCCAGGAGCAGGACGCATTCGAAGCGCTGGTGAAAAGCTTCCAGCAGGCAGAACTGGAAAGCGCCAAGGCCAAGGTGGTCTTGATGAGCCATGCCTACGACCTCGATGAAATCGACCGCATCACCTACAGCCATCTGCATGAAATGGTGCGCGATGCGTACGCGTCGATGACGGACAAGAAAATCGTCGCCACGCCGGGCCTGGAAAGCAGCATCGTCGGCTGGAGCGAAACGGCTTTCGGCCCGCAAGACACGGCCGTCGAGCTGCGCTTCCTGCTGGGCTTTGCCCTCAAGCGCGTGGATGACCCGTTTTATGCGGAACCGAAAGACGAAGCGGCGCAGGACGCCTGGTTCGACGCGCGCATGGCCCGCTACCAGCAGTGGACGACGGAAGTGGGCGAGCTGGTCAAGCGCTGCCTGGCGCCGGCCGGCAAGGCATTGGAAGTGAGCTTCTTGTACCAGGATCTGTTCCACGGCGGCAAGGAACAAGGCATGAGCGAGTACGCGATGCTGCAAATGATGTCCGGCATCAATCATGCCCTGGCGGAACACAACGTGGAGGCAGCCGACGTAGCGGTCGTCGTCGGCCCGGCCGATGAACACGGTGAAATGCTGCTGCGCGTGAATGTCACCACGGCGGGCGGCGCGCTGTTGCACAGCGCCGACAAGCCGCTCGACCTGGCCGCCGACCTGCAGGAGGAAGTCGACGACATCTGCGACGCACTGGCCATCATTGGCGTGACGCAATTGTCCGTGGCGCTGAGATTCGATGCCCAGGGAAAGCCGCTGGAAGTGCAAAGCTACCCTCCAGCTTCCAACGCCTGACAAAACCGTAGCGAGCAGCAGTGAGTTGTCGACCACCAAGAAGCCGAGCCGTAGCCATGGCATGGGGCATCCATTCTGGCGTAGCTTACGTGCGGGGTGGATCAAGCTCGGATTTGCTCCGGGTCAGGAAAGAGACCAACTCCATCGGCAGGGGAAAAACGATCGTCGTGTTCTTGTCTGCGCCGATCACCGTCAATGTTTCCAGATAACGCAACTGAATCGCCTGGGGTTCCTGCGCCAGGATTTTGGCGGCTGCGTACAATTTCTCCGACGCCTGCAATTCTCCCTCGGCATGAATCACCTTCGCGCGCCGCTCGCGCTCTGCCTCGGCCTGCCTTGCGATGGCGCGTATCATTGATTCAGTCAGATCGACTTGCTTGATCTCCACATTGGCGACTTTGATCCCCCACGAATCGGTCTGCGCATCGAGCGATTCCCGGATGTCCTGATTGAGCGTTTCGCGTTCGGCCAGCATATCGTCCAGGCTGTGTTTGCCTAACACCGAGCGCAACATGGTTTGCGCCAACTGGCTCGTCGCGTTCAAGTAATTTTCCACTTGTATGATCGCCTTTTGCGGATCGATGATGCGGAAATACACCACGGCGCTAACTTTCACGGAAACATTGTCGCGCGAGATGACATCCTGGGTCGGCACCTCCAATACGACCGTGCGCAAATCCACGCGCACCACCTTTTGAATCGCCGGGATGATGATGACCAGCCCTGGCCCCTTGACCTTCCAGAAGCGTCCCAGGGTAAAGACAACGCCGCGCTCGTACTCCCGGAAAATCCAGATTGACGAGATGGCCAGGATTGCTACTATAAAGACCAGGAACAAGCCCAACAAGCTTAACTCGGAGAACATGGCGTACTCCCTTCGTCCACCCTCTTGCTTCAGGCCAGAAACTCGCAGAACTTAGCCGCAAATCGAGCATCGAAGTAATGTCCCGCTGCCAGCAAATGGTACCGGGGACTGCATTTCATAATAGGCAATTTTCCCCTGTATGTCCATGATGCCTGGGCCGGGAATGTGGAGGGGCTCGTCTAGCCCCAGTACCGGGGGAGTTGTCGAGATTGCCAGGATCGGCCAGGCCTTCAAGGGAAATGAGGAAACAGAAGCTGGAGCGCGCCGTACTGATCATGCCGGTCCAAACGACACAAAAGTATTTCATGCAAAAACTGTTCAAGAATCGTTTTCAAGCAGGCAATATGCTCGCGCGGCGTCTGGCAGACTACGTTCGCCACCCCGATGTCATTGTGCTGGCCTTGCCGCGCGGCGGGGTGCCGCTAGGCTACATGGTCGCTCGGGCACTCGCGGCTCCCCTTGACGTCATATTGGTGCGCAAGCTTGGACTGCCCGGTCAACCGGAATATGCGATTGGCGCCGTCGCCGGCAAGGGTTCGTATCTGCTGCAAACGGAAGAGCTCAAGTTAATCGGCATACCGATGGGGGTGGTCCTAGCCATGGTCGACCGGGAACGGGAAGAAATCGCGCGGCGCGAAACCCGATATCGAACTGGCAAGCCAGCCCTGCTGTTGCAAGGAAAAAACGTAATCCTCATAGATGACGGCATTGCGACCGGTTCGACCATGCACATGGCAATCCGGGTCGTGCGGCGGGCGAAACCAGCGAAAATCATTGTCGCCGTTCCCGTTGCGCCCAGTGAAAGCTGCACGGCATTGCTCCCCGCAGTCGATGCATTGATATGCCTGCACACGCCTACTCCGTTCTTTTCGGTAGGCCAATGGTACGAGGAC
The DNA here is from genome assembly GCF_051380875.1 of Janthinobacterium woesei. Taxonomy (NCBI): domain Bacteria; kingdom Pseudomonadati; phylum Pseudomonadota; class Betaproteobacteria; order Burkholderiales; family Oxalobacteraceae; genus Janthinobacterium; species Janthinobacterium woesei. The sequence continues at coordinate 39,739 of NZ_JBNYXW010000005.1, read as the reverse complement.
TTCGAGCAGGTCAGCGATGAGGAAGTGATCCGCTTGCTTGAGAGGGCGGCGCGCAGAAACACGCCGAGCAAGGGCGATGGCAGAACTACTTGAATCACAGCACCAGCTGAACCGACGCGATCATTCCCCCGAATTACTGCGCAATTTGACGCCAGAGCGCCAATTTCCGATCGAGCGACAGCGTCGCATGCGCAGGGGATGATGACGGCAGGTCGATCAATACCAGCCTGTCCGCAAGCGAACTGAGGCGCTTCCGGCCGATGCGCGCCGCGGTCCCGCCATTGAACGCAACGGCTCGTAGTGCCGGCAGGGTCGCCAGCAATTCCTCCAGGGCATTGTGCGATTCATTGCGAATATTGGCATCGAGACTGCCCTTGCGTTCGGCTTCGGCAATCACGTCCCACAAGCCGATGCCGTGGGCCAATAGCGTTTCGAGTCGTGATGCGTAGGGCAGGCTGCGCAAATCGACTTCGATGACGGCACCGACCAGCTCCCAGAATTTGTTCTGGCGATTTCCGTAGTATTCATTGCTTGCAAGTGATTGCTCGCCCGGCAAGCTTCCTAAAATAAGCAAGCGGGTATGCTGGTCAATGACCGGATCGAAGCAGCGCTTGCGCGTCCCTGCGGGCGTGGCGGGCGATGGAATAACGCTATTCAAGTCTGGCTTCCTCGATGGCGGGGTATACGGGATGGCCATTTTACCCCGCCTGGCGCACCGGCACCGGCGGCCACAATACGGTGTAAAATTTCCTGACCACGCCACATGCCAGACGAACAATAAGAGAGATGCTTCATGCGCACCATCGACACCCTGCTGGCCCAGTACGGCGAGAGCCACCGCAACCACGTCAATGAATGGGTGCACATCGTGTGCGTGCCGCTCATCGTGTTCAGCCTGCTGGGCCTGCTATGGAGCGTGCACGCCAGCGTGGCGCTACTCGGCAGTATTGTTGCCTTATACTATTATTACAGGCTGTCGCCGTCATTTGCGGCGGGCATGCTGGCGATGCTGGCCGTCATGCTCGGCGTGCTGCTGGCCATGCCGGCGATGACCATCTTGCCCGTGTCGCTGGCACTGTTCGTGCTCGCGTGGATAGGCCAGTTCATCGGCCATCAAATCGAAGGCAAGAAGCCGTCATTCCTCGACGACTTGCGCTTTTTGCTGATCGGTCCGCTGTTCGTACTGGGATTTTTATACCGGCGCCTGCGGCTGGCATATTGAACGGAAGGCGGCCACAGGCAGCAGTAACAGATTCTTACCATTCACAACTAGTTATCTTAGGCAAGTGCCTTTATGATAAGTAACAGCTTTTTCATTGCCGGTCGACGTAATCGGCATACCATCTTTGTCCAAGGGAGTTCCATATGAAAGCACCAATTATTACCGTGGCATTAGTGGCCACCTTGGCCACCCTGGCCGGCTGCGCCGTACAACCGAACTCGGCGAATGTCTACAATGCGCGCCAGGCGCAGAATGAACAATCGGTACGCATGGGTACGGTTGAATCCGTGCGCGAAGTGACCATCGACAAGGGCGAAAGCGGCACCGGCGTGCTCGCTGGCGCGGCCCTGGGCGGCGTAGCAGGGTCGGCAGTGGGCGGCGGCAAGGGCGCCATCGCGGCCAGTATCCTCGGCGCAGTCGCCGGCGGCATCGCCGGCCAGAGCATCGAAGCGAATGCTGCCAACAAGCGCGGCCTGGAAATCACCGTGCGCCTGGACAATGGCGACCTGCGCGCCATCGTGCAAGACGCCGATGAACTGTTCCGCCCAGGCGAGCGCGTGCGCCTGCTGTCGGACGGCCGCAAGACCCGCGTCACCCACTGACCGGCTTGCCGGTGCATGCGCTCAGCCGAAGGCGCCGGCAGCGAGCAAGGCAGAAGGATGCAGCCAGATGGCGATCACGGTAGTCACGATGACATACACGAGCACGCTCCATACTTTGATCTGCAGTGAGGCTGGCATGGCACGCTCCTTCAACGATGTAATTCAGAAAATATTTACTTAATGATAATTTAAATATTTTCATCAATTCAACATTTTTCAGAAGCACTGCGCTGGCTCAATGCCAGCGTGTATCTCGCCTGTACATTTCCCCTTTTCAACTGGCAAGCTCGACCGGGAGACGCTATGCCCGTATACTTGCGCGATGTCCTCTCCTCTCCTGTTCATCATTGCCTGCCTGATCTGGGGCTCCACCTTCTGGGCCATCACCTTGCAGCTGGGCGATGTCGCCCCCGCCGTTTCCGTGGTCTACCGTTTCGGTCTCGCTTCGGCCACCCTGTTTGCCTGGTGCGCCTTGCGCGGCGACACCCTGCGCCTGCCCTGGCGCGCGCAAAAATGGATGCTGCTGCAAGGCCTGGCTTCGTTTTCCCTCAGCTACGTGTGTACCTACAGCTCCGAGCAATATCTGGTGTCGGCCCTGGTCAGCGTGCTGTTTGCACTGATGGTGTTCTGGACGCCGTTGCTCAACCGCATCGCTTTTGGCACGCCCATCACCTGGAGCACCTGCTGCGCGGCGTTTGTCGCCATCTGCGGTATCGTGCTGCTGTTTTACCAATCCATCGGCGCGGCGCTGAAAGATATTGTGGGCGGTGGCAATGGCCATTTCCTGCTGGGATTCATGCTGGCGCTGGTGGCCACCGTTTCCAGCACCGTGGGCAACGCTCTCGTCATGAAAGTGCGCGAACATTCCCGCAACGTGATGCTGAGCATGGCCTGGACCATGCTGTGGGGCACGCTCATGGTGGCTATCTGGGCCGTCGCCACGGGCCTGTCGTGGCAGCTGCCCACGCGCCCCAGTTACTGGATGGCATTGGCCTACCTGGCCATCTTCGGCTCGGTGATTGCCTTCAGCGCGTATTTCACCTTGATTGCCCGCATCGGTACGCAAAAGACCGTGTATATCGGCGTGGTTACGCCCGTCATTTCCGTGCTGCTGTCGGTCCAGTTCGAACACTACCGGCCCGCCGCCATCGAATGGGTCGGCATGGCCCTGTGCCTGTCCAGCGTGGCCTGGGCACTGACCTCGGGCGCGCGCAAGACAGTAGTAGCCTCTTCCATTTCCACCATTTCATCCGCAAAGGCAACATGAGCACTTCCACACCTTCCCTCTCCATCCGTCCCGCCCAGGAAGCCGACGTGGCCGCCATCTTCGGCATGATCCACGAACTGGCCGTGTTTGAAAAACTCGAACACATGATGATCGCCAAAGTATCCATGTTGCACGACAGCCTGTTCGGCAAGCAACCCGTTTGCGAAGCGCTGGTGGGCGAGGAAGACGGCGTGGTGGTGACCTTCGCCCTGTTCTTCCACAATTTTTCCACCTTCCTGTGCCGCAAGGGCCTGTACCTGGAAGACCTTTACGTCAAGCAGTCGGTGCGCGGCAAGGGTTATGGCAAACAGATGCTGGTGGCGCTGGCGCAACTGGCCATCGAACGCGATTGCGGCCGCTTCGAATGGTCGGTGCTGGACTGGAATGAAAACGCGATCAATTTCTACAAGGGCATGGGCGCCGACGTGATGCCGGACTGGCGCATCTGCCGCGTGGCGGGTGATGCCTTGACGCAATTGTCGGCGGGAACGCCCAAGGCTGTGTAAATCGCTAGCACAAAAAAAAATCCCCGCGGGCTAGCGGCACCGCGGGGTGAACCCATTGTCAAGTGGGAGGGGGAGAATGCAATCAACGGTTATCAATATAAACGCTACGACTTGTCACCACGATGACCTTTACATTTGCTTACCGGGCCTTACATTTGCCTTAAATCTGCCACGCAAATGTCCATTATTGGCGGCAGTTTATTTCCATGGTTCAATCAATCTGCCATGCAAGACTATGTGTTGTTGAAACACCACTACCCCATGCGATTTTCTATGGATTTGGTACACTGTCAGGCAAGCGATGCAGCCAGCAATCATGGCAAAAATGACCATGCGATAATTTCCTTGGGGATGAGGGTGTGCGCTTAACTGACTGAACGCAGTCATCTCATACTTGCAGGGAAGATTCAGTGTGGCAACTTGAGCCGAAGCAGCATTGCGCTCACAAAAAATGAACGAATCGCTACGCACTGGAGCCACATCATGAATGTCTCTGCCAAACCGCTCGTCATGAAACTGTACCGCGCCTACCTGCGTTCCCGCCTGGAACGCTACACGCGCGACTTGCAAGCCATCGCCGAACAGCGCGAGAACGACTTCCAGGCCGAACGCATCCTGCACCAGGAGGTCGTCTCGGTGCGCTCGAAACTGCATTCACTGTAAGGCGACGCGTTCAGCGCTGGCCGGCGACGGCCCAGCGCTCCACCAGCTCGAACAAGCCCTGCGTCAGCAGGGCCAGCACGGCTGCGGGGATCGCGCCGGCCAGCAGCATGTCGTTGTCATTCAGCGCCAGGCCGATGGTGATGCGTTCGCCATAGCCGCCCGCGCCGATGAAGGCGGCGATGGTGGCCGTCCCTACGCTCATCACGGCCGCCGTTTTGATGCCCGCCAGCATCACGGGCAAGGCCAGCGGCAAGTCCACCGACAGCAAGCGGTCGCGCCGGCTCAAGCCCAGCGCCAGCGCCGCCATGCGCAGCCCGGCCGGCACTTGCAGGATGCCCGTGCAGGTATTGCGCACGATGGGCAGCAACGCATAGACGAATAGCGCCACCAGCGCCGGCACGGTGCCGATCATGCCCAGTACGGGTATCAAGATCGCCAGCAAAGCCAGCGACGGCACCGTCTGCAGCACGCCGACGAACGCCAGCACCGTTTGCCGCAGCGGCGCCGAAAACGCCGCCAGCACGCCCAGCGGAATGCCGACCAGGCAGGCCAGCGCCACCGACAGCAAGACCAGGGTCACATGCTGGCGCGTCAGGGTCCATAAATCGTCGCCGATGATTTTTCCCAACAGGCTGTTGCGCGCAGTGTCAGCACTGCCGGTGGCCGGCTTGCCTGCCGTACCGCCCGATGCCAGCCACTGCTGCGCCACGCCGGCAAAGCTCCTGCCCTCGATTTCCACGGCCGCATTCATGGCGATCATGTCGCTCTCGCTGATGCGCCCCTGCAGCGCCTGCACGGCTTGCCAGGCGGCGGGAAAGCGCGATGGCAGATCGAGCCGGTACAGCAGCATGGCGTCGTAACGGGGAAAATACTGCAGCGTGTCGGCCAGCACGCGCAAGCCATACTGGCGTATCTTCGCGTCCGTCGAATAGATATCGATCACGTCCACCTGGCGCTGCGCCAGCGCTTCATAGGCGATGCCATGATCGAGTCCGCGCGGGCGCTGCGGCAAGCCATAGCGGGCGGCCAGCCCCGGCCAGCCATCGACCCGGCCAATGAATTCATGCGACAGGCCGAATGTCAAGGCGGGATGCTGCGCCAGCTGGCCCAGTTGCGTCACTGCTGCCGCGTCGCCGCGCATGGCCAGCGCATAGGTATTATTGAAACCCAGCGGCACGGCCACGCCCAGGCCCAGCACCGCCAGCTCGCGCCGCATCTGTTCCAGATCAATGGGGCTATCGTGCTTGAGGATTTCGCTGGCGATGGTGCCCATGTATTCGGCATACACGTCGATGCTGCCCGCCTGCAGCGCAGCGAGCACGATGGCCGTGTTGCCCAAGCCCTGGCGGTGTTCAGCCTTGACGTGCGGCGCGGCGCTCTGTTTGATGATTTCGCCGAGGATGTAGGATTCCGTAAACCGCTTCGAGCCGACTTTCAGGGTGCCCGCATCGGCGGCATGCGCGGACGATGCGGCGCTGAAAAAGAACAAGGCCAGCCAATAAGCAAGACGCACGCGGCGCTCCGGACGAATGATCAATCCGCCAAGCTTACCACCGGTGGGCGCCAGATACCGCCATGCACCACGCCCGCGCACGGGTTCAGGCCCAGCGCATACGACAGGTCGGCAGGGCGCGCGATGCGCCACAGGGCGAAATCGGCGCATTTTCCCACCGCCAGGCTGCCCGTTTCGTGCTGCAAGCCCAGCGCGCGCGCCGCGTGGAGCGTGCAGCCGGCCAGCGCTTCCTGCGGCGTGAGGCGCCACAGGGTGCACGCCATGTTCATCGCCAGCAGCAAGGACGTCATGGGCGAGGTGCCCGGGTTGCAATCAGTGGAGACCGCCATCGGCACGCCGGCCGCGCGCAGGGCCGCCACGGGCGGCGGCTGCGTCTCGCGCAAAAAGTAATACGCGCCCGGCAGCAGCACGGCCACCGTGCCGTGCTCTGCCATGGCGGCGATGCCCGCCTCGGACAGGAATTCCAGGTGATCGGCCGACAAGCCATCGTAGCCGGCCACCAGCGCCGCGCCGCCCAGGTCGGACAACTGCTCCGCATGCAGCTTGACGGGCAAATGCAAGGCGCGCGCCGCCTCGAACACGCGCTGCGTTTGCGCTGGCGTAAAGCCGATGCGCTCGCAAAACGCGTCGACGGCGTCGACCAGACCTTCAGAGGCCAGCAGCGGCAGCATCTGGCTGCACAGCAGGTCGATAAAGGCGTCGGCCTGGCCCGCATATTCGGGCGGCAGCGCGTGCGCGCCCAGAAACGTGGTGCGCACGGAGACGGGCAGGATTTTGCCGATATGGCGCGCCACGCGCAGCATCTTCGCCTCACTCATCGCGTCAAGGCCGTAGCCGGACTTGATCTCGATGGTGGTCACGCCTTCGGCCAGCAGCGCCAGCACGCGGGGCAGGCTTTCCTGCAGCAATTGCTCATCGCTGGCCGCGCGCGTGGCGCGCACGGTGGACATGATGCCGCCACCGGCGCGGCTGATGTCTGCATAGCTGGCGCCATTCAGGCGTGCCTCGAATTCATCGCTGCGGTTGCCCGCGTGGACGATGTGCGTGTGGCAGTCGATCAGGCCGGGCGTCAACCAGCAGCCCTGGCCGTCGATCAGGGGCGCGGCGCTGGCCGGCAGCTCGTCGCCGGGGCCAAACCAGGCGATGCGCCCATGCTTGACGGCGATGGCCGCGTCGAGCAGCTCGCCATAACCGTGCTCCATGGTTGCCAGGTGGACGTTGTGGATGACCAGATCCCAGTCTTGCATGGTTTTTTCTCCTAGATGAACAGGTCGACGCAGAGCACGGCCGGGATTGTTACAAACCCGTGCAAGGCTTCGAGCCGCCATTCCGGCGCATCATCGGCCTCCAGCAGCAGTGCGTCGTAGCGGGCCAGCGCAAACTGCTGCTCGCCACCGCGCGCCAGCACGGGACCGTCGCCGGCGACAAACAGCAAGGTGGCCCCGCTGCGCCGCAGCAGCCGGCCCGGCGCCGTGATTTTTTCCAGCTGGTGGCGGCAGCGGTCGCGCCGCGTCATGACATTGAAATCCGTCGTCACGCCCTTCACCTGCGCCGACACTGCCGCCTCGCCGGGAAACCACAGCGTGGGTTGCGCCGCGCTCAAGACCACCTTGCGCGCGCCATCGAGCGTCAGCCGCATGCTGTCGCCATCGACCAGCATCAGGCTGCGGTCGATGCCGGGAAAGCTGGAAAACGGCCCGTCGGCGGTAATCATCGCCAGGCTGATGCGCCAGTCGAAATCATCAAAGCCGGCGCCTGGCGGCGAAATGGCGATTTCCGTGGTGCTGCCGCCGCCATTTTTCCACGGCGCGGCGCGCAGGCATGCGTGGGCAATGAAGGTGGCCATCAGAGCGCCCTCAGTTGCGCCAGCGTGCGCTTGTAGGCGGCCGCGATGGCATCCTGCGCCACATGGCGCCCGCCGCGCACCTGCCACTGGCCGCCGCACAGCACGTCGCGCACCAGGTTATCGTTGCCGCAGAACAGAACACTGCCCAGCACGTCCTCGATGGCCACGCCGCACAGGTTCACGTGCGCGTCGTCGAGCACCAGCAGGTCGGCGCGGCAACCGGGCGCCAGGGCACCCAGCTTGCGCCCGGCCGCCTGCGCGCCGCCCTGCAAGGCTGATTGCCACAGGCAGTCGCCCACATGGCGCTCGGCCGGCGTGACGGCGACATTGCGCTGCTGGCGCTGCAAACGCTGGCCGTATTCCAGCCAGCGCAATTCCTCGACGGGCGACTGCGACACATGGCTGTCGCTGCCAATGCCGAAACGCCCACCTGCGGCGATGAATTCGGCCAGCGGGAACAGACCGTCGCCCAGGTTCGCTTCCGTCGTCGGGCACAGGCCCGCCACGACGCCGCTGGCGGCCATCTGCGCCACTTCGCCGGGCTGCACATGCGTGGCGTGCACCAGGCACCAGCGCGCATCGACGTCAAGCTGCTCATACAGATACTGCACCGGGCGCCGGCCGCTGACATCAAGGCACTGGCGCACCTCGCCCTGCTGCTCGGCGATATGGATGTGCACGGGGCGCCCGGCAGGCAGCGCGTCGAGCACCTGCCTGATCTGCGTCACGCTGGCGGCGCGCAGCGAATGCGGTGCAAAGCCCACTTCCACCTGCCCGCCGCGCAACGGTGCCAGCGCCTCGATGATGCGCAAGACGTCGTTCGCATCCGAGCGAAAGCGCGCTTGCTCCGCTTTCAAGGGCTGTTCGCCGAAGCCGGCATGGCTGTACAGCACGGGCAGCATGGTCATGCCGATGCCGCTGATGCGCGCCGCCTGCAACACCCGTTCGGCCGTCTGCGCCGGACGCGCATACAGGGCGCCAGCCGCATCGCGCAAGATATAGTGAAATTCGCAGACAGCCGTATAGCCGTGGCGCAGGCATTCGGCAAACAGCTGCGCGGCGATGGCCTCCATCTGCCCGGGCGTGATCTGGCGCGCGAAGCGGTACATCAGCTCGCGCCAGGTCCAGAAGCTGTCCGGCGCATGATGAATGTCATCGCCCGCCTTTTCCGTCATGCCGCCCAGCGCCCGCTGGAAGGCATGCGAATGCAGGTTGACCATGCCGGGCAAGACATATTGAGCCACTTCCACGCCAGCCGGTGGCGCGGCGCCCTCCTTGAGCTGCATCAAATCGCCGGCAGCATCCCATTCCAGCAGCACGTCGCGGCGCCAGCCCTGCGGCAGCAACGCGTGGCGCGCAAACAGCCTGGATGGGGAACTCAACGCTGCACCCACGCCACGGCCGCTGCCATCATCTGGCGCAGCAGCGGCTGCACTTGCGCTGCCAGGTCGGGCCGGTAGCCGAATGGCGCCGCTTCATTCATGTACAGGCATTGACACATTTCAAGCTGGATCGCATGCACGCGGCTGTCCGGCTGGCCGTAATGGCGCGTGATATGCCCGCCCTTGAAGCGGCCATTCAGCGCCACGGTAAATTGTTCCTGCGCCCGCGCGATATCGACCACGGCGGACGTCAGGCCCGCATCGCAGCTGGCGCCATCGGCCGTGCCGAAATTCAGGTCGGGCAGCTTGCCGTCGAAAAAACGCGGCACGTGCGAGGCGATGGAATGGGCGTCCCACAGCACCACGGCGCCGTGCACGCGCAGCAGGCGGTCCAGTTCCGCGCGTAACTGCCGGTGGTACGGCGCCCAGTAGCGCTGCAGCCGCTGCTGCACATCTTGCGCATCGGGTTCGCGGCCAGGCAAATACAGCGGTTCGCGGTGAAAGGTATCGCTGGGCAGCAAGCCGGTGGTGTCCTGCCCCGGATACAGATTCGTGTCTTCCTGCGGGCGGTTCAAGTCGATGGTGTAGCGCGACCAGCGCGCCGACAGCACCGAGGCATCCATCTCGTGCAAAAAACCATACAGCTCGCGCAGATGCCAGTCCGTGTCGGCCTTTTGCAGCGCCTGTGGCGTCATGCGCGCGGCAATATCGTCGGGAATGTCGGTGCCCACGTGGGGCATCGACACCAGTAGCGCAATGCTGCCTTCGTTGAAGCGGAAATCCATGCTTGTCTCCTTGCGCCCGGCTGCTGCCGCATGGCCGGCCGGGCGTCAGTTCATCTCTGGGCGTACAGCGGGGCAAACAAATTCTTGCACGTGGTGCTCAACTCGCCGCGCAAGACCATCTGCTTGGCCGCTTCGATATCCGGTGCAAAGAAACGGTCGGCGTCGAAGAACGGCACTTTCTGGCGCAGCTGCTGGTGTACATGTTCCAGGTGCGGCGAGGTTTTCAGGGGGCGGTGGAAATCGATGCCCTGCGCGGCGGCAAGCAGCTCGATGCCGACGATGACGGCCGTGTTGTGCGCCATGTCGTCCAGGCGGCGCCCGGCAAACGTGGCCATGCTCACATGGTCTTCCTGGTTGGCCGAGGTGGGCAGGCTGTCGACGCTGGCCGGATGCGCCAGCGACTTGTTTTCCGACGCCAGCGCGGCGGCCGTCACGTGGGCAATCATGAAGCCGGAATTGACGCCCGGATCGCGCACCAGGAAGGGCGGCAGGCCGGACAGGGTCGCATCGATCAGCAACGCGATGCGGCGCTCGGCCAGCGCGCCGATTTCGGCAATCGCCAGCGCCAGCGTGTCGGCGGCAAAGGCGACCGGTTCGGCGTGGAAGTTCCCGCCCGAGACGATTTCCGCCTGCCCGTTGGGGCCATCCTGGAAAATCAGCGGGTTATCCGTGACGGCATTGGCCTCGATCAGCAAAGTGCGGCCCACGTTGCCGATCAAGTCCAGGCAGGCGCCCATGACTTGCGGCTGGCAGCGCAGGCTGTACGGGTCTTGCACGCGCTCGTCGCCTTCCAGGTGCGAGGCGCGAATCGCGCTGTGCGCCACCAGCTGGCGGTACATCTGCGCCGCCAGTATTTGCCCCGGCTGGCCGCGCACGGCGTGCACGCGCGCATCGAAAGGAGCATCGCTGCCCTTGGCCGCGTCCAGCGACAGCGCGCCCGTAACCATAGCCGCTTCCAGCAGGCGTTCGGCCATGAACAAGCCATGCAGCGTCAGCGCATTCGACACCTGCGTGCCGTTGATCAGCGCCAGCCCTTCCTTCGCTGCCAGCACCACGGGCGCAATGCCCGCCTGCGCCAGTGCGTCCGGTGCCGCCATCAATTCACCGTTGACGCGCACGTCGCCCACGCCCAGCATGGCCAGCGTCATGTGCGACAGCGGCGCCAGGTCGCCCGAGGCGCCCACCGAACCCTTGGCAGGAATGGCCGGCATGATGCCCGCGTTGTACAGCGCGATGAGAGTGTCGACGATCAGCGGGCGCACGCCGGAAAAACCGCGCGCCAGGCTGCCGATTTTCATTAGCATGATCAGGCGCACGACGGCGTCCGACAGCAGTTCGCCCGTGCCGACGGAGTGCGACAAAATCAGGTTGCGCTGCAATTGCTCGAGTTTTTCATCGGGGATGCGCGTCTTGGCGAGCAAACCGAAGCCCGTGTTGATGCCGTAGGCCGCATCGCCCTTGGCAACGATGGCTTGCACGGCAGCGGCCGACGCTTCGATGACGCGATACGCTTCGGCCGCGAGTATCAGCTTGACGGGCGCGGCCCATACAGAGCGCAGGTCGGCCAGGGTCATCGCGCCCGGCTTCAGGGTCCAACTTTTAGCATGCTGTGTCATAGTCATTCGGGATAAAGTCTCAAGGAAGCATTGGTAAAATCAGGCCGTTGCGCTTGGCGCAGGCGGCCGCTGTTTCGTAGCCGGCATCGGCATGGCGCATCACGCCCGAACCGCTGTCGTTGACCAGCACCCTGGCCAGACGCTTCGCCGCGCTGTCCGTGCCATCGGCCACGATGACCATGCCCGCATGCTGAGAATACCCCATTCCCACGCCGCCGCCATGGTGCAGCGAGACCCAGGTGGCGCCGCCTGCCGTATTGAGCATGGCGTTCAGCAGCGGCCAGTCGGAGACGGCGTCGGTGCCGTCTTTCATGCTTTCCGTCTCGCGGTTCGGACTGGCGACGGAACCGGTGTCGAGGTGATCGCGGCCGATGACGATGGGCGCCTTCAGTTCGCCCGTGCGCACCATCTCGTTAAAGGCCAGGCCGGCGATGTGGCGCTCGCCCAGTCCCAGCCAGCAGATGCGCGCCGGCAGGCCCTGGAAGGCGATGCGCTCGCGCGCCATGTCCAGCCAGTGGTGCACCTGCGTGTGGTGCGGGAACAGTTGCTTGATCTTGGCGTCCGTCTTGTAGATATCTTCCGGATCGCCCGACAGGGCCACCCAGCGAAATGGCCCGCGCCCTTCGCAAAACTGGGGGCGGATGTAGGCCGGCACGAAGCCGGGGAAGTCGAAGGCGTTCTGCACACCCTGGTCGAACGCCACCTGGCGGATGTTGTTGCCGTAATCGACGGTGTGCACGCCCATGGCGTGGAAATCGAGCATGGCTTGCACGTGGGCGGCGCAGGAATCGGCGGCGGCCACCATCAGGCGCGCATGGCGCTGCGGGTCTTGCTGCGCTGCCTTCCAGTCCGACACGCTCCAGCCGCGCGGCAAGTAGCCATTGACCAGGTCATGCGCGGACGTCTGGTCCGTCACCAGGTCGGGCAGCATACCGCCAGCCTTGGCGCGGCGCACCAGTTCCGGCAGCACTTCGGCCGCATTGCCCAGCAGGCCAATCGAGATGGCTTCCTTGCGCCCGGTGTGGTACTTGATCAATGTCAAGGCTTCGTCCAGGCTGGCGGCCTGCTTGTCCAGGTAGCGCGTGCGCAAACGGAAGTCGATGCTGCTTTGCTGGCATTCGATGTTGAGCGAGACGGCGCCGGCCATGCTGGCGGCCAGCGGCTGCGCGCCGCCCATGCCGCCCAGGCCCGCCGTCAGAATCCAGCGCCCGCCCCAGTCGCCGCCAAAATGCTGGCGGCCCGCTTCGGCGAAGGTTTCGTAGGTGCCCTGCACGATGCCCTGCGTGCCGATATAAATCCAGCTGCCGGCCGTCATCTGGCCATACATGAACAGGCCTTGCCGATCGAGTTCGTTGAAGTGTTCCCAGTTGGCCCATTTCGGCACCAGGTTGGAGTTCGCGATCAACACGCGCGGCGCGTCCGCGTGCGTCTGGAATACGCCCACCGGCTTGCCGGACTGGATCAACAGGGTCTGGTCGTCTTCCAGTTCGCGCAGCGAGGCGAGAATCTGGTCAAAGCAGGCCCAGTTGCGCGCTGCGCGGCCGATGCCGCCGTAGACGACCAGATGCTGCGGATTTTCCGCCACTTCCGGGTCCAGGTTGTTTTGCAACATGCGGTAGGCCGCCTCGGCCTGCCAGCTCTTGCAGGCCATCACCGTGCCGCGCGGGGCGCGGATGGTGCGGCTGGCATCAAAGCGTGGATCGGTGTCCATTTTGCTGTTCATGCTGTCTCCTTGTAGGGTGCGAGCGGGCATGCGTGGCCCACTCTTGTACTCCCAGCATAGGTTGTCTATACAACCAAGTCAACAGGTTTTTCTTTGGGGCCAGACCCGCTGGGGGAATTCGCCCCAATGGGGCGAATTCCGCTCCCGAAGGGACTGACCCCAGCCTTTATTTTTTCTCGAACACGCGCCGGCCCGCCACCCACGTCTGCAGCACCTGCGTCTTGCCGATGGCCTTTGGGTCCACCTTGAACAAGTCCTGGTCGACGACGATGAAGTCAGCCCATTTTCCCGTTTCCAGCGTACCGATGACTTTTTCCTGGTGCGCCGCCCATGCCGCGTCCAGGGTGAAGCAGCGCAGCGCTTCCGCCACCGTCATCGCCTGTTGCCGATACCAGCCGCCGGCAGGGAAACCTTCGCTGTTTTGGCGCGTAACGGCCGCGTGGATGCCCTCGAACGGGTTCGGCGATTCGATCGGGAAGTCCGAGCCACAGGCGATGCGCGAACCTTGCTTGAGGAAGGTGCGCCACGCATACGCGCCCTTGATGCGCTCGTGGCCCAAGCGTTGCTCCGCCATGTTCTGGTCAGAGGTGGCGTGCGTCGGCTGCATCGATGGCACGATGCCCAAGGCCTTGAAGCGGGGGATGTCGGATAATTGCACCACCTGCGCATGTTCCATGCGGTGGCGCAGGCTCACGCTGTGGTACTTCCCGATCAGCGCCTGGTAACCGTCAAGGATTTGATGGTTGCCCGCGTCGCCGATGGCGTGCACATTCACCTGGTAGCCGGCGCGCATGGCTTTTTCCATCTTCGCGCGCATGGCGTCGTCCTTGTAGAACAGCAGACCACGGGTGGTAGGATCATCGCTGTACGGCGCCAGCAGGGCCGCGCCGCGGCTGCCCAGGGCGCCGTCGGACACCAGTTTCACGGCGCGCAGCGCGTACATATCGTGCGCGTAGCTATTCAAGGGAGCGTTTTTTGACAGCGCGTCGAAGTCTTCCGTGGTGTCGGCAATCATGCCGTACACGCGCACCGTCAGCTTGCCATGGTCCGCGTAGTCGCGGAACAGCCGGTCCTGCATCTGGCCGATGCCCGCATCATGCACGCTGGTCAGGCCCACTCGCGACAGCTGCGCCAGCGCACCATCGAGGGCGGCGCGATTTTCCACGTCGCCCGGCTTGGGCAGCACGGCATCCATCAACTCCATGGCATTATCGACCAGCACACCGGTGGCATTGCCATCGGCATCGCGTTCTATCTTGCCGCCTGCCGGGTCAAGCGTCGCGCGCGTGATGCCAGCCAGCGCCAGCGCGCGGCTGTTAGCCCAACCCGCGTGGCCATCGACCCTGCGCAGCCAAACGGGCCGCGCGCTTTCGGCCGCATCGAGCTCCGTGGCTGTGGGAAAGCGCCCCAGCTTCCAGATTTCCTGGTTCCAGCCATTGCCGATGACCCAGCTGCGCTCAGGATGCGTTCTAGCGAAATCGCCCACGGCCTGCACGGCAGCGGGCAAAGACGATGAGCCATACAGCATCACGCCGCTGGCAATCGTGCCCAGGCCGAACACGTGGCCATGCGCGTCGATCAGGCCAGGCAAGACTGTTTTACCCTGCACATCGACATGCGTGGCACCTTTCGCCACCTTGCGCTTGACCTGCGCCGCGCTGCCGACGGCGATGATCTTGCCCGCATCGTCAAACGCCAGCGAGGTAAAACGCAGCAGCTTGTTCGCGGCGCTCAAGCTGTAGCCATTGGCGTTGTCGATCACCGTGTCGGCGTGAACGTGGCCGATGGCGCCAAGGCAGGCAAGCGTGAACAGGGTGCGGCGCAATTGCGGGGTCGGCATGTCTATCTCCAGGTCTCAAGCGAAAAGACGAGTGTATAGAAATGAGCAAAATGGTCAATCAAGCCTTGTTGGTGATACCGGCGGCCGGCCGCAGCATCAGCCAGTAATCGCAGCCGGTGACGCCTTCCGCATGGCGCCCTGCCACCTCGAAGCCCAGGCGCAACAGCAGCCCGGATGACTGAAATAAGACCAGTCCAGCCATCCTCCCATAGTCCGGCACCTCAAGGCTGCGTGAGCAACAAGGCAACGCGATGTTACTTGTCCCCCTCCCCCCGCTGCGCCGGCGCCCTGAACCATTCCTCCGGCGGCACCACCTGCGACTCTTCCGGGTCGGCAATGTAGTGCGGCGAGGTGATCTGCACGTCGAATTCGTTGAAGACGTCGATGATGTTCTGGTGCAGGCGATTCAGCACTTCGGCGCGCTGGCGGGGGACTTCGGCGCTGGCGTAAGCGACCAGGCGGTATTGCACGTAGTAGTCTTGCAGGGCCAGCTGCATCACGTATGGTTTCGGCGAGGTGGACAGCTCGGGCGTGCGGGAGGCGGCCAGTTCCAGCATGGCATGCACCTGTCGCCATGGCGTGGCATAGCCGATGGTGACGGTGGAGTCGAGCACGAAGCCGCCGCCGGGCTGGGCGCGCGAGTAATTCTTGGTCGTTTGCGACATCACCCAGGCGTTCGGCAAGGCCACTTCCTCGCCCAAACCGGTGCGTAAACGCGTCTCGAACATGCCCACGTCCACCACCGTGCCTTCGCTGTCGCCCACGCGCACATATTCGCCCTTGCGCAGGGCGCGCGTGTACATGAGGATCAGGCCGCTGGCGCCCTGGCCGACGATGCTCGACGCGCCGATCGACACCATCAGGCCGACCAGCACGGACAGGCCCTGGAAGGCGGCCGTGTGCGAGCCGGGCAGATACGGATACGCCATGGCCAGCGCGAACAGCCAGATCACCACGCTGGCGATGCGGCGCGTGGGCAAGGCCGTGTCCTTGTCGAGCCAGCCGATCTGCAATTCACCGCTTTCCACGCGCTTGAACAGCGAGGCGGCCGTGGCCGCGATCAGGCGGGCGATGGCGAAGATCACGCATACCAGCACCAGCCCCGGCAGGGCGCCGATGATGGCGTGGAAGACGTCGGCCGCCACGTCGAACAGGTAGCCGTTCAGGCTTTCACCCCAGGAGCGCGTGTAGGGCAGGCGGCCCAGCACGAAGGCGGCCCACAGATAGGTGGCCATCAGGCGCAAGCCCCACAGCACGGCGCTCAGCAACTGGTAGGCGAAGGCGATGTAGTGCTCGGCGTCGAGCACGCGCACGTTTTTCAGGCGCACGTCGCGCAGGCGCGCAGCCAGCAAGATGCCGCTGCGGCGCTTGGCCCAGCGGTACAAGCGCGTCAAGCCCATCCACACCAGCCAGAACACCAGGGTAGCGGCCACGCACACGGCGGCGGCGATCGCCAGGTAGCGCCAGCTGTTCTGTTCGCGGTAGTCCAGCAGGGCCTTGCTCAATTCCCCGGCGGCTGTCTTCGCCACGCTTTCCGTGGTGTCGCCCGCCAGCTGGTTGACGTCGCCAGGCACGACGACAAACAGCTGCACGCCATCGAGCAGCACTTGCGTGCCCTCGGAAATCATGCGCGTGCTCGCCTGCAGGGGTCCGTTTTTCGCCAGCACGCCCTCCAGGCGGCGCTGCGCGCCCGTGGCGCGCTCTTCGGGCGGATAACCGGCCAGTGCGGCGCGGAAGACAAACACCTTGCGGTTGGCAAACATCAGCGGCGCCGTCCTGGCCGGCGCGGCCTGCACCGGCGCCATCGCCATCAGCGACGGCTCCCCCTCATCGGCCGCCTGGGCGCCGGGCAGCAGGAAAATGGTCAACAGGCACAACAGGCGGAGAAACACGGACATGGCGGGAATGAAAGAATAAGGAAAGGAGTAGCCATCATGCCATGTAATTGCGGAAACTCATCGGCGGCCAGCGCGATTGCATCGCCCCCGGCTTACTCCCCCGCCTCGCGCGCCAGCAGCGCCTGTTTGCGCTCCACGCCCCAGCGGTAGCCGGACAGCGCGCCATCGTTGCGCACCACGCGGTGGCAGGGGATGGCGACGGCCAGCGCATTGGCGGCGCATGCGCCCGCCACGGCGCGTGCGCCCTTGGGCGCGCCGATGCGCCGGGCCAGCTCGGCATAGCTGACGGTGCTGCCAGCGGGAATCTCGCGCAAGGCTTGCCACACGCGCTGCTGGAACACGCTGCCGCGCACGTCGAGCGGCAAGTCCAGCCCCAGGCCCGGCGCCTCGACCAGGCCGACGACCTGCGCCACCGTCTGCTCATAATCGGGCTCCGCGCCGCGCAGCTCGGCGCGGGGAAAGCGGTCCTGCAAGTCGCGCAGCAGCACTTCCGGGTCGTCATCGAGCAGGATCGCGCAAATGTCCTTGTCCGTGCTGGCCACCAGGATGGCGCCCAGCGAGCAGGCACCGATGGCGAAGCGGATCACGGCGCCGCTGCCGCCGGCGCGAAACGCCCCCGGCGTCATGCCCAGCAAACCGGGCGTGACGGCATACAGGCGGCCACTGGAATTGAAGCCGGCCGCGTACAGCGCCTCGGTGACGTTGCCATCCCGGGCCAGGCCGGCCTTGAGCCGTTCGCCGCGCCGCGCCGCCGCGTAGGCTTTCGGCGTGATGCCCGTATGCGCCTTGAAGACGCGGTGAAAGTGAAAGCGGCTCATGCCGGCGGCCCTAGCAAGGCTGTCCAGCTCTGGCATGGCGCAGCTGGCGTCGATCAGGCGGCAGATATCGGCCACGATGGCCGCCTGGCGCTGCGCCAGCGGCGGCTGATCCGGTTTGCAACGCAGGCAGGGGCGAAAGCCGGCCGCCTCCGCCTGCTCGCAACTGGCGTGGAACGCCACGTTGCGGCGCAAGGCGGGGCGCGCCGCGCAGGAGGGCCGGCAATACACGCCCGTCGTGCGCACCGAGTAATAAAAGACGCCGTCGGCGTCAGGCGCGCGCAGCTGCAGGGCGTCCCAGCGTTCATCATCGGTAGAGTAAGGGTGATCCATGACGCACTCCGTGCTTGTGGTTGCTAAGTATCGAGCATAAGCGGCGCTGGTGCGCGACGCACTCCGGCGCTTGCTTTTGAATTCAAAAAAGGCTGGCGGCGCCTGCCTTGCTCGGTGCTAAAATCGTCCATCGCGCTTCCGCCCGGAGGCGCGCCCTGCCCGCGCTTCGGAGAAACCGCATTGGACGAACAGAATACACAAGAAAATACGCCCATTTTCCAGCGCATCAAGGATTTTCTGCTGGCCGGCATCGCCGCCGGACGCTGGAAGGAAGGCGACGTAATTCCCTCCGAGCAGGCATTGGTCAAGCAATTCGGCGTCTCGCGCATGACGGTCAACCGCGCCGTGCGCGAACTGACCAGCGAACAGGTGCTGACGCGGCGCCAGGGTTCCGGCACCTATGTGGCGCAGCAAAAATACCAGGCGACCTTGCTGGAAATCAAGAGCATCGCCGACGAAGTGCGCGCGCGCGGGCACATCCACCGCAGCAGCTTGCAGTTACTGGAGCGCACCAAGGCCTCGGACTTGCTGGCCAAGCAATTCGGCATGCTGCCGGAACACCCGCTGTTTCATTCGCTGATCGTGCATTTTGAAAACGGCGTGCCGATCCAGGTGGAAGACCGCTGGGTCAATCCCGCCTGCGCGCCCGACTACATGACGCAGGATTTCTCCAGCATCACGCCGAATGAATACCTGATGGCCGCCGCGCCCCTGCAGGGCGCCACCTACAGCATCGAGGCGCTATCGGCACCGCGCGACATCGCCGAAATGCTGGCCATCGACACGAAACAGGCCTGCCTGGTGCTGCGCCGCCAGACGCGCTCGGGCGGCAAGATCGCCTCGATCGCTACCATGTGGCACCCTGGGCACCGCTATCAGTTCGCAGGCAGCTTCGCCTGAAGCCATACAGCGCGTTTCAGTAGCATGATTTTGCGCAGACATTCTCACAAATTCTCACCAAATGACGAAAAAACAGGCCAATCCTGGGCAAACAGAGCCCCGTTTTTAGCCTTTCCGAACTTAACTACTGCGGCTAAATATTCGATGCTATAGTGGCCGCCAGAACGTGCCGGAGATCGATATCCCGGCGCGCAAATTGCACCGCCAATCCCGTCAATCACGCCCCAGAAAGGATGCATTTGCCGTATTGCAGCCACACGAGTTTCAGCGCACCACGGCGCTTTGCGCTGCGCCTGCTCGCTCGTACGATGCTGGCTGCGGGCATCCCACTGTCCCTGCCCGCACTGGCGCAGGCTCAGGCAGCGGCACCGGGCGTGGCGAATGCGCTGCTGTGGCCGTATGCGGCCGCCAGCGCCACGGCCCTGGCGGCACTGGCTTGCTGGCAAGCCTGGCGCTGGCGGCAACAATTACGGCTGCTGCAACACAGCTCTGAAAGCGTTACCGGGCGGCATCTCACGCAAGCCTTGCGCGGCGCCGCCATGGCCGGCTGGACATGGCGGCGCCATTCCGACCAGTTGCTGTTCGCCCCCCTGTACCAGGAAATACTCGGCGACAGGCAGGCGCGGCTGGAACACACGCTGGCCGATTGGCTGGCCGAAGTGCACCGCGATGACCGCGCACGCCTGAGCCTTGCGTTTCGCCAACAGTTCGATGGTCAGTCAGCCGATATCTTCCACTGCGAATTTCGTTTGCGCCACAGCGATGGCCACTGGCGCTGGCTGCTGGTACGCGGCGCCGTCCTGGCACGCGCCGCCGATGGCGCCGCCACGCAGGCCAGCGGCATCGTCTGCGACATCAGCGAACGCAAGATGGATGAGGAATCGCACATGCGCTGCATGCTCGAAGCGGCCCCCGAAGCCATGCTGGTGGCCGATATCGAGGGCAAGGTGCATTACGCCAACCAGATCGGCGCGCGCTGCTTTGGCTATCCGCTGGCGGAATTGACAGGCATGTCGCTGGAGCAATTAGTGCCGGAAAGCACGCCCAACCAGTCCGCAAGCGACCCGCAAGCGCGGCACAGCCTGCCCGGCAGGGTGATGCTGGCGCGCCGCCGCGACGGCACGCACTTCCCTGCCAAGATCAGCCTGTCGCCGCTGCATATGGCCGGCCAGGTGTTTTCCATCGTTTCCCTGCGCGACATGACGCAGCGGCAACGCGCCGAAGAAGCGCTGCACGCCAGCTCGGAGCGCTATCGATTGATCGTGCAGACGGCGGCCGAAGGCATCTGGATGACAGATGCCGATGGCAAGACCACCTTCGTCAATCCGAAGATGGCGCACATGCTGGGTTACTCGGTGGAGGAAATGCTGAACCGCCCGCTGCTCGACTTCATGGACCGCGACAGCCAGCTGCTGATGCAGCGCCGCCTGGCCAGCCACGGCAGCCTGGCCAGCCAGCCGGACCAGGTCGATTTCCGCTTCTTCCGCAAGGACCTGTCCAGCCTGTGGGGCTTGCTCTCGAGCACCAGCATCGAGTCGGACAACGGCGAGCCGGGCGGCACCCTGGCGATGATCACCGACATCACGGAGCGGCGCCAGGCATCGATCGCGTTGTCGAACTCCAGCCAGCGCATGGCCTCCGTCTTCGGCGCCGTGACCAATGGCCTGGTGGTGCAGGATAGCGACGGGCATATCCTGGAAAGCAATGCGGCGGCCGCGCGCATGCTGGCGGCCAGTCCGGTCGGCAACAGCCGGTGGCAAGCCATCCGCGAAGACGGCTCTGCCTTCGACCAGGACAGCCATCCCGTGCACATCACCCTGTCGACGGGCGTCGCCATGCGCGACGTGCTGATGGGCGTGCAGCAGCCAGACGGCTGCCTGTCCTGGCTGTCCGTGAATACGGAAGCCATCCGCGATGAACACGGCAAGGTGGGCATGGTGGTGGCCAGCCTGACGGACATCACGTATCACAAGCGCAGCGAGAGCGCCTTGCGCGAACTCAATGAACATCTGGAAGAGCGCGTGGCGCAGCGCACCCTGCAGCTCGACCAGGCCAAGCAGGTGGCCGAAGAGGCTAGCCTGGCGAAGGGCCAATTCCTGGCCAACATGAGCCATGAAATCCGCACGCCGATGAATGGCGTGATCGGCATGGCCTACCTGGCCCTGAAAACGGAGCTGGAGCCGCGCCAGCGCGACTACCTGGAAAAGATCCGCTTTGCCGGCGAACACTTGCTGGGCATCATCGACGACATCCTCGACATCTCGAAAATCGAGGCGGGCAAGCTGGAAATCGAGCGCGTCAATTTCAGCTTCGACCATGTAGTACAGACGCTGATGACGGTGGTGGCGCCACGCGCCGCCGGCAAGAACTTGGAACTGGTGTTCGAGATCGACCCGCAATTGCCGGCCGTGCTGGTGGGCGACCCGTTGCGCCTGGGACAAGTTCTGATTAACTACGCTAATAATGCCATCAAGTTCAGCGAAAAAGGTAGCATCACCATCAAAGTGCACAAGGTGGTGGCGGACGCCAAACACTGCCTGGTGCGCTTTGAAGTGTGCGATCACGGCATCGGCCTGTCGCAAGATGAAATGAGCAAGCTGTTCCAGTCCTTCCAGCAAGCTGACGCCTCTACCACGCGCGAGTATGGCGGCACGGGCCTGGGCCTGGCCATCTGCAAGCAGCTGGCCCAGCTGATGGGCGGCGAGGTGGGCGTCGACAGCCGCACCGGTGCCGGCAGCACCTTCTGGTTCACAGCCAACCTGGGCATTTCCGACCAGGCGGCGCCGGCCATGCTCGACAGCATGGCGCAGACGGCGGCGGCCATGCGCGCCAGCGCCGACGCGGCCCTGGTGATGCGCACGCTCCAGCATGCCCGCATCTTGCTGGTGGAAGACAATACTTTCAACCAGCAGGTGGCGCTGGAATTGCTGGAAGAAGCGGGTGCCTCGGTGTGCCTGGCCAACAATGGCGAGGAAGCGCTCGATCTGCTGCGCCAGACGCAGTTCGACTGCGTGCTGATGGACGTGCAAATGCCGTTGATGGATGGCTTGCAGGCAACGCGCCTCATCCGCGCCGACCCGCAGCTGGCGCATTTGCGCGTGCTGGCCATGACGGCCACGGCCACCAGCGAAGACCGCGTGCGCTGCCTGGAAGCGGGCATGGACGATTTCATTTCCAAGCCCATCCAGCCGGCCATGATGTACCAGACCATCGCCAGCTGGCTGCCGGTGCACGAGACGCCACCGCCCGTGCGCAGCCGCGCCGGGCCCGCCTTCAAGACCACCCTGGCCGGCGATCCGCAGGTGATCGACCTGTCCATCCTGGCCAAGTTGTTGGGCTACAACCCGCAAAAGGTGCGCAAGTTCGCCTTCAAGTTCCTGCAAACGACGCAGGAGGGCTTTGGCGACATCGATGCGGCTCTGGCGCGCGGCGACGTGCACCAGGTGCGCGAGCTGGGGCACCGCATCAAGTCGTCGGCACGCACGGTCGGGGCGCTGGGTCTGGCCGAGCTGTGCCACAACCTGGAAACCCTGGCACCGGGCGAACCGGTCGAGGAAGCCGAGCAGGCACAGCGCATCGTCACGCGTCTGTGGCCGCTGCTCGACCAGATTACCGAACACATCATGAACAACACCAGCTTTGCCAATGACGATTAGCCACCGCGAATAGACATTGCGGCAAGGTACCGGCATCGACCACGATGCAGCATAAAGACCGGAGATAGAAAGATATCACGATGAACAATGTATCCAATCAACACACTGAGGCCCAAGCCCAAGCCGAAGCAGGCGTAGCGCCACTGCGCATCTTGCTGCTCGATGACGACGTCTTCATGCTCGACGTGCTTAGCGACATGCTCGAACAGCTGGGCCAGTTCGACATCCGCTGCGAGTCGCACAGCGGGCAGGCGCTGGCCACCTTGCAGCAGCATCAGCCCGACTTGCTGATCTGCGACCTGTCCATGCCCGACGTCGACGGCATCGAATTCTTGCGCATGGCGGCAGAAAACGGCTTCCGTGGCGGTGTCGTATTGCTGTCGGGCCTGCATTCGGCCGTGCGCCTGGCGGCCGAACGCCTGGCGGTGGCCAATGGCCTGCATATATTAGGCACCTTCCGCAAGCCGATGGAAAGCGCAGAACTGGAGCTTATGATGAACTTGCAACGACAGCACACGGCGCGCCAGAGCGGCGTGCAAGCCTGAGGCAGGAACTGGGCGGGGAGGATGGAAGACGTGCCGTGGGCAAGCAGGCATGCGGCTTTGCCGCCCTGCAAAAGCACCTGGGACAGATCTGCCTCAAGTTTTTCTGCAATAATCGCCACGTTTTGAAAAAATGGGTTATTATTTCAGCCATCCCCGCCTGCATACCTCTGGTCGCACCTTCCAAGAACATTGAATTCGTGCCCATTGCCCCCATCTGCTAGCTGCATTCCAGGAAGCATGGATGGCGAACCAGCGTATGGTTAATTCCAGGCATTATTGATCCCACCCTCATTTGAGGAAAATATGAGCGAAAATATCAAACACATTAGCGATGCTTCTTTTGAAGCAGACGTCCTGAAATCCGACTTGCCCGTCCTGGTGGACTTCTGGGCGGAGTGGTGCGGTCCTTGCAAGGCCATCGCGCCTATTCTGGAAGAAGTTGCCAAGGAATACGCTGGCCGCATCCAGATCGCCAAGATGGACGTCGATGCCAACCAGGCAGTACCTGCCAAGTTCGGCATTCGCGGCATCCCGACCCTGATCCTGTTCAAGGATGGTGTCGCCGCTGCGCAAAAAGTGGGCGCCATGGCCAAGGGCCAGTTGACCGCTTTCGTCGACAGCAACATTTAATGTATGATAGGCAGCGCTGCGCCCGCAGCGCCGCCTGATTGGACAGAGCACCATACGCTGTCCCTTCCCTGATAAATTAATCAAGCCACGCAGTCCCCTCCCCTACCTTTACATCCCGTCTCGGGACACTCAACACATATGCATTTATCCGAACTAAAGGCCCTACACGTATCCGCCCTGCTTGAGATGGCGATCGGTCTTGACATTGACAACGCAGCCCGCTTGCGCAAACAGGAGCTGATGTTCGCTATCCTGAAAAAACGCGCCAAATCGGGCGAACAGATTTTTGGCGACGGCGCCCTGGAAGTGCTGCCTGACGGCTTCGGCTTCCTGCGCTCGCCTGACGCCAGCTACATGGCGTCCACCGACGACATTTACATCTCCCCTTCGCAAATCCGCCGCTTCAATCTGCACACGGGCGATTCGATCGAGGGCGAGGTACGGACCCCGAAAGATGGCGAACGCTATTTCGCACTGGTCAAAGTAGACAAGGTCAACGGCGAATCGCCGGAAATGTCGAAACACCGCATCCTGTTTGAAAACCTGACGCCGCTGCACCCGAACGAGCCGCTGCGCCTGGAACGTGAAATGAATGGCCAGGAAAACATCACCGGCCGCATCATCGACCTGATCGCCCCGATCGGCAAAGGCCAGCGCGGTTTGCTGGTGGCATCGCCGAAATCCGGTAAATCCGTGATCCTTCAGCACATCGCGCATGCCATCACGGCGAATCACCCGGACATCACCCTGATCGTGCTGCTGATCGACGAACGTCCGGAAGAAGTTACCGAAATGCAACGTTCGGTACGCGGCGAAGTGGTCGCATCGACTTTCGACGAACCGGCCACGCGCCACGTGCAAGTGGCTGAAATGGTGCTGGAAAAAGCCAAGCGCCTGGTCGAAATGAAAAAAGACGTGGTGATCCTGCTCGACTCGATCACCCGCCTGGCGCGCGCCTACAACACCGTCATCCCTGCCTCGGGCAAGGTACTGACCGGTGGTGTCGACGCGAATGCGCTGCAACGTCCAAAACGCTTCTTCGGCGCCGCGCGCAATATCGAAGAAGGCGGCTCGCTGACCATCATCGCCACGGCGCTGATCGAAACGGGCTCGCGCATGGATGACGTGATCTTTGAAGAATTCAAGGGTACCGGCAACATGGAAGTGCATCTGGAACGCCGCCTGGCTGAAAAACGTGTCTACCCGGCAATTAACCTGAACAAATCGGGTACCCGCCGCGAAGAATTGCTGATCAAGCCGAACGAGCTGCAAAAAATCTGGATCCTGCGCAAGTTGCTGTACTCGATGGACGAGATCGAGGCGATGGAGTTCATTCTCGACAAGATGAAAGCCACGAAGAACAACGCAGAGTTCTTCGACATGATGCGCCGGGGCGGGTAAACCCGCCACAAGTGAGGCGCAAGGAGCTTGTGCCCTGCATGGCCAAGCCGTTACGCTGGCGTGTGGCTGCGCCTCACGAAACCCCTGCGTCACCGCCGGGGGGGATAAACCTACTGCGCGGCCGCATTTACGATCTCCGTTGCTCACCGTACTCCAGTACGGTTGCGCTACTCAATCGCAACTGCGGCCTGCTCGCTACGGTTTCTCCCTCCCCGGTGGTAACATGTTGCCACCAAAGCCGCTTCCGAGCGGCTTTTTTATTGCCGGCGACCAAAAAGCGCTATATAATCGACGGTTGCATTATTTTAAACCCTGGCAAGTGATCGGCAATCGGGTCAAGAAGCAAGACGACCGACGAAGTGCTGTTTGGCTACCTACTTAGAGAGAATCCCATGAAAGTCGATACCCATCCAGAATACCGCGAAGTTGTTTTCCACGATCTGTCGTGCGATTTCAAATTCGTTACCCGCTCGACCATCCAAACCCGCGACAAAATCACCCATGACGGTAAAGAGTACCCATTGGTGAAGATCGAGGTTTCGGCTGAATCGCACCCATTCTTCACGGGCAAGCACAAAATCGTCGATACCGCAGGTCGCGTCGAGAAGTTCCGTCAGAAATTTGGTACCGTCGGTTCGAAAACCGCCATCGCAGCAGGCTAATTTTTGCCGCTCTGCGGCAAAAAAAGGCAGCTTCGGCTAGCAGGAAAAAGGCAGCTACGGCTGCCTTTTTTGTCTTTTACCGCCGCTTTGGCCACCTTGGCCGCTTTACTTTATACTGCCACTGCCGCTTACCCCCGACGCAATGCGTCGCGCCTTCCATTCTTACTGATACCGACCATCGATGAAGCCAGTCCGCCTTCCCGCCGCTGCCACACTCGCGCTGCCACGATGGGCCTTGTTTGCGCTTGGCCTGCTGTACATCCTGCCTGGCCTGATTGGCCGCGAGCCGTGGAAGAACGATGACGCCGCCAGTTTCGGCATCATGTGGACCATGGCGCACGGCGGCCTCTCCGACTGGCTGTGGCCCAATGTAGCCGGCCTGTCCATGCCAGAGGAAGGCCCGCTGACCTTCTGGCTCGGCGCCATTTTCATCAAATTGTTCGGCTGGATCGATGGCGACGTGTTTGGCGCGCGCATGTCGACCATTGGCATCTTCGTCGTCAGCACACTGTCGGTCTGGTACACCGCCTTCAACCTGGGCCGCCGCAACGACGCCCAGCCCCTGCGCCTGGCGTTCGGCGGCCAGCCTGAACCGGACGACTTCGGCCGCACCCTGGCCGATGCCGCCGTGCTCATCTACCTGGGCTGCCTGGGCTTGCTGCAGCACAGCCACGACATCACCGCCGAAGCGCTGTATGTTTCCCTGATGGCCTATCTGCTGTACCGCGCCGTGCGCTACGTGGAAGGCCCTTCCGTGCGCAATGCCGCCCTGCTGGGCCTGGCGCTGGGCGGCCTGACCCTCACGCGCGGCTGGATCACGCCGGCGGCGCTGACCATCGCCATGCTGCTGTGCACGGTGTTCCTGCGCCTGCCGCTGCTGCGCAGCGTGCGCCACCTGGCGCTGGCCTTGCTCGTGGCCATCGCGCTGACCCTGGTCTGGCTGCTGCCCGGCGAATGGCTGCAACCATACGGCCATGCGCCGCTGCAAGCATGGATGGAGTGGAATAGCCGCCAGTTCAGCGCCCCAAGCCTGAAAAGCGTGCAATATTTCTTGCGCGTCGGCATCTGGTTCTTCTGGCCGGCCTGGCCCTTCGCCGCCTGGGCCGTATATGCCTGGCGCCGCCAGCACCATGTGCTGCACATCGTCGTGCCGCTGACCTTTGTCGCCATGCTGGCCATCCTGGGCCTGTGCCATCCCGATCCCGACCCAAGCCAGCTGCTGCCCCTGCTGCCGCCGCTGGCCGTGATGGCCGCGTTTGGCTTGCTGACCATGAAACGGGGTGCCATCAACGCTATCGACTGGTTCTCCGTGACGGTGCTGACCATGTGCGCCGCCGCGCTATGGCTGTTCTGGTTCGCCATCCTGACGGGCTGGCCGACACAACTGGCGCACAATGCCCTGAAACTCTTGCCAGGCTTCAAACCTGGGCTGGACCTGATCGCCTTCTTCGTCGCCGCTGGCGTGACAGCTGGCTGGATCGCCCTGGTGCACTGGCGCATCTCGCGCCAGCCGGCCGTGCTGTGGCGCGCCGTGGTGCTGTCGTCCGGCGGACTGATACTCATCTGGGTACTGATCATGACCCTGTTCTTGCCGGAATTGAATTACAGCAAGAGCTACATCAGCGTGGCGCACCAGATTTCCATCAATTTACCGCCAGGCAACAATTGCATCACCAGCAATGTCGGCGCCGCCCAGCGCGCCTCGTTCGCCTACTATGGCCGCCTGCCGTTTGCCAGCGTGGACACGCAGCGCTGCGATTTGTTGCTGCTGCAAGACAGCACGAGGGTGCGCGACAACAAGGAACAGCTGCCTGAGCACCACGGCGCCGGCTGGATCAAGCTGTGGGAAGGGCGCCGCCCCACCGACGACGTGGAACGCTTCCGCCTCTACCAGCGCGTCAAATAAACAAAAAAACCGGGCCAGTTCAGCCCGGTTTTTTTATGCCTGCCGCGAAATAATCAGAGGCAGGAAAAGTGTTGCATTTAAATATATTTAATTAGTTAAATTGCACTAAAATTGCTTTTTAGATTATAATATCGCCCAGCGTGATGGCGGTGTTCTTGCTCTCCCGCCCTATCCTCCCTCTTACTATAAAAATACCCATGAAATCATTTATTACACGCACCCTGCCACTCATCAGCACCACCCTGTTCGCGCTCTCCTTTTGCGCCTCGGCCCAGGCAACCGTGATTGACCTGGGCGTCGCCAATGGCTACTCGGCCTTTATCTTTGGCAATATCGGCGGCAGCACAGGCAACAGTATCCAAAGTGGCTTCAGCAGCGTTAGCGGCAGCCTGGCCGCTGGCGGCAACATTTACCTGAACAGCTACGATGTCGGCACGAATAAAAAACCAGGCAGCAGCGTCAACACGCTCGTCGCTGGCGGCAGCCTGAAGATTGGCGACGGTACGCTCAAAGGTACGGCAGTGTATGGCGTCACCGATGCCAACGCCACGTTGACGGCACCATCCTGGTATGCACCGGGCACCTTCAGCAAGGGCAATGCGTCCACGCTGGACTTCGCAGCTGCCAAGCAGCAACTGACCACCCTGTCGAGCGATGTGGCCAAGCTGCAATCGAACGGCACGGCGGTATGGGAAAATGACGGCTACACCCTGCGCGGCGACATCAACGCGGACGTGAACATTTTCAATATCGATAAGAGCGAACTGCATAACCTGACGCTGGACCTGACCACGCTGAAAAGCACGGCCAGCATCATCATCAACGGTACCGCCAGCGACATCAACATGAGTGGCGGCTTCAGCAATTTTGGCAACTACGCCGACCGCACGCTGTTCAACTTTGCCAATGCCAGCACCACCACCGTCTCGGGCGTCTACGTGCGCGGCAGCATCCTGGCGCCGGACAGCGCATTTTCGGGCTCGGGCGATATGACCGGCACACTGATCGCCAATTCGGTCAACGACGGCAAAGGCCGTATCACCATGCTCGGCTCCGGCTTCAACACCGTGAGCGTGTCGGCCGTGCCGGAACCGGGCACCTACGCCATGCTGCTGGCCGGCCTGGGCTTGCTCGCCTTTGTGCGCCGCCGCACGCCAGCGCGCACACCGCAGGCGCACATGGCATAAGCGAGGCAAGCAACAACAAAACACCGGGCCGCGCCAGCGTCCCGGTGTTTTTTTATGTCAGACAGGAAAGTAAGCGCTTATTCCGCGCCCAGGCCCAAGTCCGTCGCCACTTGCTTGCGCAGCAGGTATTTCTGGATCTTGCCCGTCACCGTCATGGGGAAAGCTTCGACGAAGCGCACATAGCGGGGAATCTTGTAATACGCGATCTGGCCATCGCAAAAGGCGCGGATATCTTCGCTGGTGGTTTGCATGCCGGGGCGCAATATGATGCAGGCACACAACTCTTCGCCATACTTGGCGTCCGGCACGCCCACACATTGCACGTCGAGCACGCTCGGATGGCGGTACAGGAATTCCTCCACCTCGCGCGGATAGATGTTTTCGCCGCCACGGATGACCATGTCTTTCGAGCGGCCGACGATGCTGCAAAAGCCGTTTTCATCGATCACGGCCAGGTCGCCCGTGTGCATCCAGCGCGCCGTATCGATGGCTTCGGCCGTTTTTTCAGGGTCGCCCCAGTAGCCCTGCATCACGGAATAGCCGCGCGTCAGCAATTCGCCCTTCTCACCGCGCGGCACGATGGCCCCTTCCGCATCGACGATTTTCACTTCCAGGTGCGGGTGCACGCGGCCGATAGACGACACGCGCATGGCGCGCGGATCGTCGATCGAGGTTTGGAAGCTGACGGGCGAGGTTTCCGTCATGCCATAGGCGATGGTGATTTCCGCCATGTGCATCAGTTCGATGACGCGCGTCATGACTTCCATCGGGCATGGCGAGCCGGCCATGATGCCGGTGCGCAAGTTCGACAGATCGTATTGCTTGAAATCAGGATGGTCGAGGATGGCGATGAACATGGTCGGCACGCCGTGCAAGCCCGTGCAGCGTTCGGCCTGCACCGTTTCAAGCACGGCCTTGGGGTCGAAACCTTCGCCCGGATACACCATGGCTGCGCCGTGCGTGACGCAGGCCAGGTTGCCCAGCACCATGCCAAAGCAGTGATACAGGGGCACGGGAATACACAGGCGGTCCTTTTCCGTCAGGCGCATGGCTTCGCCGATGAAAAAGCCGTTGTTCAGGATGTTGTGGTGCGTCAAGGTGGCGCCTTTCGGCGCGCCCGTGGTGCCGGAGGTGAACTGAATGTTGACGGCGTCGTCAAACTGCAAGGTGGCGCTCACTTCTTCCAGGTGCGCCAGGTCGGCGTCCGTGATGCCATCGAGCAAGGCGTCGAAGTTGTGCATGCCCGGCGTGGCGGCCGCGCCCAGGCGGATGATGTGGCGCAACTGCGGCAGGCGCGGCGACTGCAGGTCGCCGGCGCGGCTATGGGCGATTTCCGGCACCACATCTTGCACGATGGCCAGGTAATCGCTGGACTTGAAGCTGGGCGACAGGATCAGCGCGCTGCATTGCACCTTGTCGAGCACATATTCGAGTTCCGAGCGCCGGTAGGCGGGGTTGATGTTGACCATGATCAAACCGGCTTTCGCCGTGGCAAACTGGGTCAGCACCCATTCGGCGCAGTTTTGCGACCAGATGCCGACGCGCTCACCGGGCCGCAAGCCCAGTTTCAACAAACCGGCGGCCAGGCGGTGCACGCGCTGCTGGAATTGCGCGTACGTCCAGCGCACGTCCTGGTGCGCCACGATCAGGGCATCGTGCTGGCCGTAGCGGGCGGCGATACCGTCCAGGTAGGCGCCGATGGTTTCGCCGATCAACGGCGTCTCGTGAGCGCCGTGTACATAACTCATTGCTTGCATGCTGTCTCCAGGGTGTGTGGCGCGACGCGCTCTTGTTATCATCTTCGATGTGTCTTCGATGCTGAAAATTATAGCCGCATACGCCCCCACCCTGCGTCGGCTTGCTGTAATGTGCAGACCGGCACGCAAGGGACGCACGCCAACTCACGCCAACTCACAGTAAATCACGGCACGACCCATTCATGACAGGCAACAACACGGCGCCCCCGCCCGAACAGGGCTTTATTTTGACCCGCCACTGGCGCGACACCAGCGCCGGCACGCAGGTCGATTTCTGGCTGGCAACAGATGCCGGGCCCCGCCACGTGCGCCTGCCCGTGCAGACGGCGGTCGCCTTTATTCCCATGGAGCAACGCGAACAGGCAGAACTGCTGCTGCGCGGCGAACGCCATGCCGAGCTGCGCCCCCTGTCCCTGTCGGACTTTCATCACCGCCCGGTGCTGGGTTTGTATTGCAAGCAATACCGGCACTTGCTGGCGCTGGAAAAACAGCTGCGCGCGCACGGCGTCGACGTCTACGAAGCCGACATCCGCCCGCCCGAGCGCTACCTGATGGAACGCTTCATCACGGCGCCGGTGGCGTTCAGCGGCGACACGGCGCAGGAAGTGCACTTGAAACCGGCACCCGGCTACCGCCCTGCATTAAAGCTGGTGTCGCTCGATATCGAGACGACGGCGCACGGCGAACTGTATTCGATCGCGCTGGAAGGCTGCGGCCAGCGCCAGGTCTACATGCTGGGGCCGCAAAACGGCGGCGCTGAAGTGCCCGATTGCGTGCTCGACTTCGCGCTGGAATACTGCGACACGCGCGCCCTGATCCTGGAAAAACTCAATGCCTGGATGGCGCTGCACGACCCGGACGCCATCATCGGCTGGAACCTGGTGCAGTTCGACTTGCGCGTCCTTAAGGAACATGCCGAGCGCTACAAGGTGCCCTTGCGGCTGGGACGCGGCGGCGCCATCATGGAATGGCGCGAGCATGGCGGCAAGCAAGAACATTACTTTGCCGCCGCTGCGGGGCGTTTGATCATCGACGGCATCGAAGCGCTCAAATCGGCGACCTGGAATTTCTCCTCGTTCAGCCTGGAAAACGTGGCGCAGACGCTGTTGGGCGAAGGCAAGTCCATCGACAATCCCTACCAGCGCATGGCCGAGATCGACCGGCGTTTCCGCGAAGACAAACCCGCGCTGGCGCGCTACAACCTCAGGGATTGCGAGCTGGTCACGCGCATCTTCGCCAAGACGGAATTGCTGACTTTTCTATTGGAACGAGCCAGCGTGACAGGCCTGGCGGCCGACCGCAGCGGCGGCTCGGTGGCCGCTTTCGAGCATCTGTACTTGCCGCTGATGCACCGGCAGGGCTATGTGGCGCCCAACCTGGGCGATGTTTCCGGCGAAAACAGCCCGGGCGGCTTCGTCATGGATTCCCAGTCGGGCCTGTACGACTCGGTGCTGGTGCTCGACTACAAGAGCCTGTACCCATCCATCATCCGCACCTTCCTGATCGACCCGGTGGGCCTGGTGGTGGGCACGCGCATGGGGGAACTTGAAGCGGAAGAGGAAACCGTGCCCGGCTACCGGGGCGCACAATTTTCGCGCGTGAAACATTGCCTGCCTGCCATCGTGGAACAGGTGTGGCGGGGGCGCGAGGCGGCCAAGCGCGAGCGCAACGCGCCCCTGTCGCAAGCCTTGAAAATCATCATGAATGCGTTTTATGGCGTGCTGGGTTCCAGCGGTTGCCGCTTTTTCGACCCGCGCCTGGCTTCGTCGATCACCCTGCGCGGCCACGACATCATGCACCGCACGCGCGAGCTGATTACCGGGCAGGGCTATCAGGTGATCTATGGCGACACCGATTCCACCTTCGTGTGGCTGAAAACGGCGCATACGGATGTCGAAGCGGGCAAGATCGGCCGCGCCCTGGTAACGCATGTCAATGCCTGGTGGGACCGCCACCTGCGCGAAGAGTTTGGCCTCGACAATGCGCTGGAACTGGAATTCGAGACGCATTACCGGCGCTTCCTGATGCCCACCATCCGCGGCTCGGAAGAAGGCAGCAAGAAGCGCTACGCGGGCCTGGTGGGCAAGCCCGACGGCAGCGAGCAGATGGTCTACAAGGGCCTGGAAACGGTGCGCAGCGACTGGACCCCGCTGGCGCAGCAATTCCAGCAAGACTTGTACCGGCGCATCTTCCAGCGCAGCGCCTACCAGGACTATGTGCGCGACTATGTGGCGCGTACCGTGCGCGGCGAATTCGACGCCTTGCTGGTCTACCGCAAGCGATTGCGCCGTCCGCTCGGCGACTACCAGCGCAACGTGCCGCCCCATGTGCGCGCGGCGCGCACGGCCGACGCCTACAACCTGGCGCAGGGACGGCCGCTGCAATACCAGAACGGCGGCTGGATCAGCTATGTCATCACGGTAGCGGGGCCGGAACCGCTGGAGACGCAGCGCTCGCCCATCGACTACCAGCACTACCTGACGCGCCAGTTGCAACCGGTGGCGGACGCCATCCTGCCGTTCCTGGGCGACGATTTTTCGCGCCTCGTATCGGGACAGCAGGACTTGTTTTAAATTTGTTTTAGATCAATTCTGCTTACCTGCGCGGCCAAGCTGAGGTAATATCGGCGCCTGCCGGGCCTGTCCTGCCCTGTCTGCAGGCGCTCTGCGCCGCAGCAGCGTAAAATACGCCATGGCGAAAGAATAAGAGCTGTTCCAGAGAAGAAGATGCCACTTCAGACGAGAATCGTTCGCAACAGGATTTTTCCCGCTGAAATGGCGCATAATTTAACACTATGAACCAGCAGCAGTACATCTCATCGTCTGCCCTGCTAATTTTTGAATGAATTGAAACCATGACCGAGATCACGTCCTTAAGAGACATCCCGCAAAAAAATATCTTCCGCAAAGGCGACACCTTTGTGCTGTTTGGCGAGCTGTTCGGCCGCGGCTATGTGAATGGCTTGCTGGACGAAGCGCGCAAGGCGGGCATGAATATCGTCGGCATGACGGTCGGCCGCCGCGATGAAAACATGGCGCTGCGCCCGCTGAACGCGGAAGAGCTGGCCGAAGCCGAAGCCAACCTGGGCGGCCGCATCATCAATGTGCCGCTGATGGCAGGTTTCGACCTCGACGCACCAGCGGGCGAGCCGACGCCGACGGCCCTGCTGGCTGGCATGACTCTGAAAAGCTGGCAGGAAGACAAGCTGGACTGGGCGCAGATCGAGCGCTGCCGCGAAGCCGGCATCGCCCGCTTCAGCGCTTCCGTGGCGAAAGCCATGGCCGAACTGGACAGCCTGATTCCTGACGGCAGCAATGTGTATTTTGCCCACACCATGGCCGGCGGCATTCCAAAAGTAAAAGTCTTCCTGGCCATCGCCAACCGCATCTACAAAGGCCGCAGCGAGCGTTTCATGTCCTCGCGCGCCCTGCTCGACAGCGACCTGGGCAAGTTGATCCTGATGAACTTCGACGAAGTCACCGCCAACACCTTGCAGCACCTGATCGACGGCAGCGCCGCCATCCGCGCCCGCATCGAGCAAACGGGCGGCCAGGTGCGCTACAGCGCCTACGGCTACCACGGCACCGAGATCTTGATCGACGGCAAATACCAGTGGCAAACGTATAGCAACTACACGCAAGGCCTGGCCAAGATACGCCTGGAAAACGTGGCCAAGGCCGCGTGGGAAAAAGGCATCAAGGCGACCGTCTTCAACTGCCCGGAAATCCGCACCAACTCGTCCGATATTTTCGTCGGCGTGGAACTGTCGCTGTTCCCCCTGCTCGACGCGCTGAAAAAAGAAGGCGGCGCAGCGTGGGCCGAAGAACAGTGGAAAATCTGCCAGGGCTTGCTGGAAGACGGCGTCTCGCTGCAAGACTTGCTCGACCGCATCGCCGCCTACAACGGCGACGCCACCAGCGTGCAGTTCCGCAACTTTGCCGCCTGGCCGATGGACAACACGCCGGAACTGGCCGAAGTCATGATCGGCACCTCGGACGACATCACCAAGCTGCACAAGGAGCGCAAGGAGCTGATCACCGACCACCTGAGTTCCCTGATACTGGAAGGCACGGGTCCGCTGATATTCCACGCCATGTCGGAGCCGCAAGCGCCCGTCATCTGGCTCAACCACGACATCATCGCGCGCCAGCTGAACTCCGCGCATCACTGAGCCTGACGCCGCAGCAGTGGTGAAAACGCCGCCCCGGGTTCGCGCCCCGCGCCCGCGCCCGGGG
This sequence comes from Janthinobacterium woesei, assembly GCF_051380875.1. Lineage (NCBI taxonomy): Bacteria > Pseudomonadati > Pseudomonadota > Betaproteobacteria > Burkholderiales > Oxalobacteraceae > Janthinobacterium > Janthinobacterium woesei. The sequence continues at coordinate 4,849 of NZ_JBNYXW010000005.1, read as the reverse complement.
CGGCGTTTCTACTTTGGGCTAACACGGCAAGCGAAAAACTTGCCGAATTGCGACAAATAAGTGATAATGCGTCTCGCGCTGCCCGAGTGATGGAATTGGTAGACGTAGCGGACTCAAAATCCGCCGCCGCAAGGCGTGCCGGTTCAAGTCCGGCCTCGGGCACCAGAATTAAAGTAAAAAAGCACTGACTTCGGTCGGTGCTTTTTGCATTTCCGTCCTATTGTTTTCCCTGAATTTTTTACTGCATGCATTTCAACGCAAGGGCCCACGGCGCAGCCTTTGCGCGACGCACACGATGCATGGGATTCCCCTCGCCGCCAGTTGGCCGCGCAAGGCGGCGTGCATCGTTTAAGTTCTTTCAATAACCAAACGGTCGCACCGGCAGGCGCGGCGCCATCATCGCAGATCAACGCTCTTCGCGATAATAGTCACAGCCAGCGAAAGTGGTGCGCAGCGCTTGCTGCAGTTGGGCGTAGCGCTCCGGCGGGAGCTTGAAGCGCACGTCGATCTGGCCATCGTCGTCCATCTGCATGGCCGCCTCGGCATCCATCTGCACGGACAGGCGGTTCGGATGCAGGATCACGGCGTGCATGTGGCCATACCAGGAAAATTGCTGGCCGCAATATTCGATATACGGCTCATCCATGCCCAGCGCCACGTCCTGCGCGTCGTAGGCGTCGGCGCGCTGCAGCATCAGGTAGTCGGGCTCGCCTTTGCCTGCCGGCGCAGCCAGGGTGGTGATCAGGGCCTCGTCTTCATTGACGACGGACAACTCGGTGGCGGTAAATTCTGCGGACATGGCATGCTTTCAACGTAAATGGATGGCGCCACCATAGCGCAAAAGCGGCGCGGACAACATAGGCGCGCGAGGAATAAAGCCTGCCGGCCCTGTCCGCCATGGCCGCCTATAATGGCCCTTCAGACCAACCTCACAGGAGAGCGCCTTGTCCGCAGCATTGCCCTACACCACCCGCCTGGCCATCCCCGCAATCGTCACCTACCAGTACCTGCGCCTTGCCGCCGGCCTGAGCGCGAAAAGCACGGCGGCGGCAGCCAAGGGCTTGCCGAACTCCCTGTTTGCCGTGCAAGTGCTGCAGGGCGACGAGGTGGTGGGCATGGGCAGGATCATCGGTGATGGCGGCTGTTTCTTCCAGGTGGTTGATATTGCCGTGCTGCCCGCCCACCAAGGCAAGGGCCTGGGCAAACGGATCATGCGCGAAATCATGCGATTCATCGATACCGACGTGCCGCAAAGCGCCTATGTCAGCCTGATCGCCGACGGCCAGGCGCAAGACCTGTACGCGCAGTTCGGTTTCCGGCACACGGCGCCCGCCTCGGTCGGCATGGCGCTGAAACGCTGAATGCCAGGCTGGCGGCGGTCGCACCAGCGGCGCTGGCAAAAAACATCGTTGCTGGGCACGCCCGTGTACTTGAGCGGCGGCATCGGCCCCTGCGTGGCGGGCTTGCTGCGGCCCCGTATCGGGCTGTCCGTGTGGCTGTCGTTGATTCCACCCCGGCAACAGGCGCTGTTGCTGGCGCATGCGCAATGCCGGATCAAAGCGCGCGACCCGCAGCTGCTGGCCCTGGCGTATGCCTTGCTCTGTGTCATGCCGTGGAATTTGCCCCTGTGGTGGCCGTTGCACCGGCCGCGCTTTGCCATCGAGGTCGATGTCGACGCGCGCATGCTGGCGCAGGGCCATGCCTTGCGCGACTACGCGGCCCTGCTGCGCCAGCACGGTCAGTAGGCGAACTTGCTATAGTAGCGGCAACGGGGCGCTGCGCGCCCGCACCATCGACTCACCCTTCCCATAAATCAGAGAGATACCATGCTTTACCTGCTTGCCATCGCGATCGTCATCGCCCTGCTGTATTACGTCTTCAGCGGCCGCACGCCCGTGCAGCCGCTGCACAAGGCGCTGCTGTCGATACGCCAGTACGTGCCGGCGATTCCCCCGGGCGCACCCGCGCACCACTGGCGAGACGAAGGGCGCTTTGCCTCGGAAGTGGAAAATGAATCGATGTACCAGTCAGCCATCGCCAAGCTGGCGGGCGAGCATGGCCCCGGCAACGCAGAGGAAAAATGCCTGGCCCTGCTGGTCTGCGACGACGCCAACCCGTTCCAGGACAAAGCCATCGCCGTCTTCATCGATGGCCAGCTGGTGGGCTATCTGTCGCACAACGACGCGCTGCGCCTACGCCGCAACCTCGGCCGCCAGGACCTGGTGGGCCAGCTGACCTCGTGCGACGCCGTCATCCGTGGCGGCGGGCTGTGGAACGGCAAGCGCCTGTCATACGCCGTCTGGCTGGACTTGCAACCTCACAACTAACAATACCGGCACCGCGCGCGCCAGCTCGACGGCGCGCGCGCTAGCAAGGCCGGGTAGAAACATAGCCCCAGATACATTCCTCATGGCAAGCCGCCAGCATCGGCGAACACGCCGAGGGCGGCATGCTGGCGCTGGCGGGCCGTATCGTCACCGTGGCCGACGTCTTCGACGGTACGCCCGTACAAGCGTGCCAGATCCGTGCCAGACGCCGTGGCCTTCCTGCAGGCGCAAAAAGGCAGCCACTTCGATGCGCGGCTGGTCGACCTGTTTGTGCAGCAATTGCCCACCATCGACGCCATCCGGCTGCGCTGGGCGGAAAAAGAAAGTGAAATAGTGGCAAGCTGAAAAGTGAACTCCCGCCATCGCCAATGTTGTTGCGTCACACAAGGAAGAGTCGAACACGATGGTGCCGACGCCGATGCAGACCACTGACAGGGGCAGGGAGTTCCTGTCTAGTTTAGGCGCTGCGTCATCACAGCTTCTTGATATTTATCAAAGTTCCTTGAGCCTCTTCTGCTTATCAAGCACGATTGTGCCTCATCAATACCACCCTCTTTCACCCCGTTAACATGACCGATACCCGCTCAATGGCGCAGGCCTGCGGACCATCGCTTTCATCGAAACGGAGTAGCGTCATGTCCAGCATGAACGACAATGCCAAGCTGTACATTCAAACCCTGTCGTACAACGAGAATGCGGCTCCGGCGCAAGTGCTGGCGCAACCCTGGTGGGTACGCACGCCGCAGCCCGTTTATTCTCCGCGCCATAGTTGTCACATCGAGCCTTTGATCTGCGGCGAGAATGTCTTCAAACGGATCGCCGCCGATCTCGACAACGCTACAGATAGCGTAGACATCATCACCTGGGGTTTCGATCCAGGCATGGTGCTGGTGCGCGGCGTGGCTGGCGAACTGGGGACGCGTTATGGCGACCTGCTCAAGACAATCGCCGCACGCAAGCACAACCCCGTCCAAGTGCGCTTGCTGGTCTGGCACGATGATGTACTCGCACAGTCGCAGATGAAAAATATTCCCGGTTTCTATGGCACGCGCTTTCCCGCCGTCGGCTGCACCGGCGCCGGCTACTACAGCAAAGTGCATCAGGAATATAACGCCGCCTGGTTTGAAGAAATCCGCGCAGGCGCGATACCGAACATCAGTTTTCACGTACGCCTGCTCGATCCTGCGCTGCTGAAAACCTCCCTGCAAGGCGAGTCTATGCCTCAGGGTGTCGTCGCCAGCGTCAGTAGCTGGTATGCCAGCCATCACCAGAAAATGTTACTGATCGACTATGAAAAACCGGCGCAGGCCATTGGCTATGTCATGGGACACAACTCCATTACCGATTTCTGGGATACCGAAGCACACCTGTTCCGGGACCCGCGCCGCGAACGCTTCTACCGTGAGGATCCAGCCACCGAACACAATCAGGCATGGAAACAGGGACCAGCACTCGATCCCGCAGGTGGTTTGTATGTCCCGGCTACATACCATCGCAGGCCCTCCTCGAGCAAAAACAGCAAGCCGCACAAGCCTTTCTGGAGCAGAACAGTTACATCACCAAACCATTCCAGGATGTGTCATGCCGTGTACGCGGAGCAATACTGCATGACTTGAATCACAATTTCTGCCAAGGCTGGAGAACATCGCAGCGTCCCAACGCCATGTTCATGGATCTGTTCTGGTTAGGAAATTTTGCAAAACATAGCTGGTCGCGCCAAGCCGGAAATAAAGTCAGCAAATGGATAAATCCTGAAAAGGACAGTGGTTTTGTCGCCAGGCGCCTGGCCATCAAAGCAGGCGTATTTCATGTACCGAGTGGTCGGCACAGCGTGCAATTGCTGCGTACCCAGCCCCAATATGACGAAAAAACCATCAAGGAGTGTTGTGCCAACCTGAACCGGCAAACACAGCACTACATCTTCATTCAAAACCAGTACATCCAGTACGAAGCGTGGGCCGATCACCTGATCGAATGCGCGAAAATCCTGCGCACGGCCGGCTACCGCAAGAAAATCTATGTCTTCATCCTCACTTCCACGCCAGAGAAAAGCGGCATGGACCGGCCCACCTACAATGTCTTGGGCAAGATAGGCGAAAGCGAGCGCATGGCTGTCGAACATGCAGAAGCCGTCAACAAGGCCATGCGCGGCGAGGGTCCGCCACCCATCACGCCAGACGCCATGGCAAAACAGGGCATCCACGTGGTGATGGGATCGCTGTGGACCTGCGCCAGGGAAGCGTGCTGCATTTACGACTACGAAGAAATCTATATCCACGCCAAAGTCGCCATCGTCGACGACGCCGCATTCACGTTGGGTTCAGCCAATATCAACCTGCGCAGCATGGCCATCGACAGCGAACTCAACATCTTGAGCCAGGCCCAGGACGTGGCGTATGCGCTACTGGTGAGCGACAATTATCTTGGCCGGTAGACGACAACTATCTTGGCCGGTTTATCACCTGAAACCGGTCCGGTGCGGAAGCGAGGTTTACAGTTGTTTCATTCAGCATGGAGCTGGG
>NZ_JBNYXW010000056.1:0-1002 GCF_051380875.1 Janthinobacterium woesei | reverse complement strand
TGGTGAGCGACAATTATCTTGGCCGGTAGACGACAACTATCTTGGCCGGTTTATCACCTGAAACCGGTCCGGTGCGGAAGCGAGGTTTACAGTTGTTTCATTCAGCATGGAGCTGGGGAGGCGACGAGTGGCCGGCAAACGCATTGGAGATCACCAAGTGGGCATCTACAAGAAACTCAGAACCAAGTTCGGGCAGGAGGCCGCAGCGGCCAAGACCGGCATCAGCGTGCGTTCCGCACGCCGTCTCGACAGCACCGACGCTCTGCCGTCGCAACGCGGATCGCGCACCTGGCGCACGCGTGCCGATCCCTTTGAATCGGTTTGGCAAAGCGAGATCGTGCCGCTGCTGGAGGCCACACCGGCGCTGACGGCGACGACGTTGCTGGAGGAGATACAGCGGCGCCATCCGGGGCAGTACGACGACGCGCTGCTGCGCACGTTGCAACGCCGGGTACGCACTTGGGGCGCCAGCCACGGCGGCGAACATGAAGTGTTCTTCGCGCAGGAGCACCCGCCGGGCCGGCTCGGCCTGTCCGATTTCACGCACGCCGCCGTGCTGCAGGTGACAGTGGCCGGCGTGGCGCTGATGCACCTGCTGTACCAGTTTGCGCTGGCCTACTCGGGCTGGCGTTACGTCGAAGTGGTGCTCGGCGGCGAGAGCTTCGCGGCCCTGTCGTCAGGCTTGCAGAACGCGGCGTGGATGATGGGCGGCGTACCGGAAGAACATCGCACTGACAGCCTGGCGGCGGCCTATAAAAACAAGGCCGAACAGGAATTGCTGACGCGGCGTTACGCGGCGCTGTGCGTCCACTACGGGATGCGACCGAGCCGCAACAACCTTGGTGTGAGCCATGAGAACGGTTCGATTGAAGCGCGCCAAGGCACGCTCAAGCGCACCATGGAACAGGCGCTGCTGCTGCGCGGGCACCGCGACTTCGCCGACCTCGACGCGTACCGGCAATTCGTCGCCGAAGTGTTCGGGCGGCTCAACGCCCGGGTGGC
>NZ_JBNYXW010000055.1:0-1203 GCF_051380875.1 Janthinobacterium woesei | reverse complement strand
ACGTAGTCTTTGTACTTGTCCAGGTGACGGATGGGCTTACTCAGCGCATCACGGCGGAACGGGTCGCCCAGTTCGCGCGTGCACATGATTTCGATGATGGTAGTCTTGCCTTCATTCATCTGCATGGCTATGGCTTTCTTCAAGGCCGGACCCACGTCTTCCAGCTTGTCGACCGTGATGCCTTCGGCGCCCATGGCGCGCGCGATTTCCGCGAAGCTCTGGTTCTCCAGCTCGCCGGCAACGAAGCGGCGGTTGTAGAAATCGACCTGGTTTTTCTTTTCCGCGCCCCACTGGCGGTTGTGGAACACCACGGCCGTCACAGGAATGTTGTGACGCACGCAGGTCATGGTTTCCATCAAGCTCATGCCCCAGGCGCCGTCACCCGCATACGACACGGCCGGACGGTGGGGTGCGGCCACTTTCGCGCCGATGATGGTCGGGAAAGCATAGCCGCAGTTGCCGAAACTCATCGCCGCAAAGAAGCTGCGCGGCTTTTCAAAGCGCAGGTAGCTATTCGCCACCGAATTGATGTTGCCGATGTCGGTCGACACCATCACGTCTTCCGGCATGGCCTTTTCCAGCTCACGCAAGACCTGGCGCGGGTGCAGGTAATTGCCTGGCTCTTTCTTTTGCTCTTCGATCATGTCCAGGCTGTATGCATCTTTTTCATGCGTCCAGTTGTCCAGCTCGTCTTCCCATGCGGCTTTCTCGGCCTGGATGGTGGCGTTGCGCTCTTCGCGGGTGGCGTCGCAGTCCAGCGTCTTGCCGTCCAGGCGCGCCAGGATGGCTTTGGCGGCCGCCTTGGCGTCGCCACAAATGCCCACCGAGATTTTCTTCACCAGGCCCAGCATCTTGTTGTCGGCGTCGATCTGGATGATCTTGGCGTTTTTCGGCCAGTAATCCATGCCATGCTGCGGCAAGGTGCCGAACGGTCCCAGGCGCGAACCGAGGGCCACGACGACGTCGGCCTGGGCGATCAGCTTCATGGCCGCCTTCGAGCCCTGGTAGCCCAGCGGGCCGCACCACAGCGGATGGCTGGCGGGGAAGGAATCGTTATGCAGGTAGCTGTTCACTACGGGCGCACCGAGGCGCTCGGCCAGGGCCTTGCACTCTTCGATGGCTTCGCCCATGACCACGCCGCCGCCGGAGATGATGACGGGGAACTTGGCCTTGGCCAGCAGTTCGGCCGCATCGTTCAGGCTG
>NZ_JBNYXW010000054.1:0-1328 GCF_051380875.1 Janthinobacterium woesei | reverse complement strand
CTTCTACAACTGCAAGCGTATCAATTCAGCACTGGGCAATCTGCCGCCCACCGTCTATGAACGGAAAATGGCAGCACGCGAACCTATCGTTGTGTCCGGAATTACTTGACCACAGCATAAGACTGACCACATTGCGATGCACAAAGGGACGGCGCTGAAACAAGAAAAGAATTAAGATCAATTATCAACACTGTCAAGGAACGAACTGATGAGCAGCAGAATCAGAGCGGACAATGTCAAACTGAAACGGGCATACGAGCCGCCTGCCCAAGACGACGGCACGCGCGTATTGATCGACCGATTATGGCCACGTGGCGTGAAGAAGGTAGACGCGGCGCTGGATCACTGGGCAAAAGACCTCGCGCCCAGCACCGCGTTAAGGAAGTGGTTCGGACACGATCCCGCGCGCTGGCCAGAGTTTCGGCTTCGTTACGCCGAGGAAGTGCGCCAGCATGGCGAACAGCTCAGGCAATTGCGCGCGTTGGCGCGCACGAACCCGATCACGCTCGTCTATTCCGCCCAAGACGAAGTGCATAACGACGCAGTCGCGCTGAGAGATTTTCTCTTGGGCAGGAAGACGAAGACAGGGCACTGAGGTGCGAAGAATCGACGCTGCACAGCTATTTGAAACTCTACAACCACAACATCCCACAGCGCGCTTTAAACCATCAAACTCCCATCCAGGCGCTCAAAGAGTGGCATGCAAAGAAGCCCGAGCTATTTGTTAAGCGCGTTTACAACCAGACGGGTCTTGACACATAAACGCAGACCACCAAACTTGTTCCAGAAAAGGTAACGCTCGCTGGGTTCTTGGACCATCGGGGGGATACGGGGATACGGGGAAACGGGGAAACGGGGAAAATCGGGCGCTAGGCCAAATCAGGCCCGGTTGCCCTTAACCCACGCCGTTATACACAATTCTTGGCGTTAGCTCGATCGCGTAATTTCCCCATTGTTTTCGCTGCGACATAGACCTCTTTCATCCCAAGCCAGATGGTCTTGACGCCCGGCTCTCCGTCGTTTTTCCGGCCAAGGAATCCGCCCAACCGGGCGACCAGACGCAGCACGTCGTTGAGCCTGGGTTTGTCCGGCGTATCCTGATCATTCAACAGGTAAGCACCATGAATTTCATCCGGGTCGAAGAACAGCGTGGCATCAAGGTCGGGACAGGTTCGCCCGCTACGCATCAGGTAAGCGATTCGCCAGGCGACGACCATGAACAAAGCCAGCGCACGTTCGAGCTTCTCGATCGTGCCCAGCTGCAGCGCCTCGACGCGGCAGGCGTTTTTCAGCACGTCGAACAGCATTTCGATTTCCCAGCGGGCTCG
>NZ_JBNYXW010000053.1:0-1344 GCF_051380875.1 Janthinobacterium woesei | reverse complement strand
TACGGGCAATTAGTACTGGTTAGCTTAATGCATTACTGCACTTCCACACCCAGCCTATCAACGTCCTGGTCTCGAACGACCCTTTAAAGAGCTCAAGGCTCTGGGAAATCTCATCTCAAGGCAAGTTTCCCGCTTAGATGCTTTCAGCGGTTATCTCTTCCGTATTTAGCTACCCGGCAATGCCACTGGCGTGACAACCGGTACACCAGAGATACGTCCACTCCGGTCCTCTCGTACTAGGAGCAGCCCCCTTCAAATTTCCAACGCCCACGGCAGATAGGGACCAAACTGTCTCACGACGTTTTAAACCCAGCTCACGTACCACTTTAAATGGCGAACAGCCATACCCTTGGGACCGGCTACAGCCCCAGGATGTGATGAGCCGACATCGAGGTGCCAAACTCCCCCGTCGATATGAACTCTTGGGAGGAATCAGCCTGTTATCCCCAGAGTACCTTTTATCCGTTGAGCGATGGCCCTTCCATACAGAACCACCGGATCACTATGTCCTACTTTCGTACCTGCTCGACTTGTCAGTCTCGCAGTTAAGCACGCTTATGCCATTGCACTATCAACACGATGTCCGACCGTATCTAGCGTACCTTCGAACTCCTCCGTTACACTTTAGGAGGAGACCGCCCCAGTCAAACTGCCTACCATGCACTGTCCCCGATCCGGATAACGGACCAAGGTTAGAACCTCAAACAAACCAGGGTGGTATTTCAAGGTTGGCTCCACGTGAACTAGCGTCCCCGCTTCAAAGCCTCCCACCTATCCTACACAGATTGGTTCAAAGTCCAATGCAAAGCTACAGTAAAGGTTCATGGGGTCTTTCCGTCTAGCCGCGGGTAGATTGCATCATCACAAACATTTCAACTTCGCTGAGTCTCGGGAGGAGACAGTGTGGCCATCGTTACGCCATTCGTGCAGGTCGGAACTTACCCGACAAGGAATTTCGCTACCTTAGGACCGTTATAGTTACGGCCGCCGTTTACTGGGACTTCAATCAAGAGCTTGCACCCCATCATTTAATCTTCCAGCACCGGGCAGGCGTCACACCCTATACGTCCACTTTCGTGTTTGCAGAGTGCTGTGTTTTTATTAAACAGTCGCAGCCACCAGTTTATTGCAACCCTTTCACCCTCATGGAGTAAACCATTCAAGCTACCGGGGCGTACCTTTTCCCGAAGTTACGGTACCAATTTGCCGAGTTCCTTCTCCCGAGTTCTCTCAAGCGCCTTAGAATACTCATCTCGCCCACCTGTGTCGGTTTGCGGTACGGTCTCGTATGACTGAAGCTTAGAGGCTTTTCTTGGAACCACTTCCGATTGCTTCAGCACCTAA
>NZ_JBNYXW010000052.1:0-1416 GCF_051380875.1 Janthinobacterium woesei | reverse complement strand
GCGTCAACTATCTTGGCCGGTCGGCGTCAATTATCTTGGCCGGTGAAGCGAGTTGTTGTTAATCCTTCTGAGTTGTCGCCTTGCCGCTGGCCGGCGCCTGCGCCGACTTCGCGGCACGACGCCGATAGCTTTCCACGTTGAGCTCGAAGATGGTCGAGTGATGCACCAGTCGATCAACCGCCGCCAGCGTCATCGCCACCTCCGGAAACACCTGATCCCAGCCTGAGAACGGTTGGTTAGCAGTAATGGCCAGGCTCTTGCGCTCATAGCGCGCCGCGATCAGTTCAAATAGCACGGACGTTTCTGCCTGGTCACGCCGGACATAGCTCAGGTCGTCGAGGATCAGCAGGTCAAAGCGATCCAGCTTGGCGATCTCGGCCGGCAACCGCATCTCGCGGCGCGCCACCTGTAGTCGCTGAACGAGGTCGCTGGTGCGTGTGAAGTGCACGCGGTAACCGCGATCAATTAGGCCGTTTCCGATAGCGCACACGAGGTGGCTTTTGCCCACGCCGGGTGGCCCGAACAGCAGCAGGTTGGCGCCCTGTTCAATCCAGCCATCACCCTCGACCAGTGCGGTGACATGGGCTTTCGATACGGTAGGCACGGTCGTGAAGTCGAAGCTCGACAGCAGCTTGCCGGGCAGCAGTTGCGACTCGAGCCGGTGCCGCTCTAGACGCCGCGTTTCCCGCTCGGCCAGTTCATGCTCCATCACGGCGGCGAGGAAGCGTTCGGCGGGCCAGCCCTCTTTGTTCGACTGGGCCGCCAGCGCGCCCCACAGCCGCTTGATGGTGGGCAAGCGCAGTTCCGTGAGGATCAGCGGCAGGCGTGCCACCACGTCCGTCACGCGGCCTCCAGCAGCTGGTCGTAGGTGGCCAGGTCGGGCAGCGTCACGGCCACGTCCTGGTAGTGTGCGGGGCGCGGCGCCAGTTCTAGCCGCAATTGCTCTAGATCCGGCAATTGTCCGCTATCGAGCAGTAGCGCCAGGCGCTGCGCCAGTGCCGCCTCGCAGCCGCCGTTGCCGGCGAGGTCCAGCAAGCCCACCATCAGCCGGCACGCGCCCGCTTCCGGCAGTTGCTCCTTGAGCTGGGCCCACATCAGGCGGTATTCGGTGCGCGGAAACAGCGCGTCGCGCAGCACTGAGCGCGCCAGCGCGCCGGGTTTGCGCTTGAGCGCCGGCAGCAGGTGGCGGTAGTCGACGACCTTGCCGCGCCCGTTGGCCGCGTCGGGCTGGCCGCGCGTCAATTCGAGCACGCAGACGTTGCCCAGCCAGCACTCGAGTTTTTCGCTGAAGATGCGTACCTTCAGGCGGTGGCCCACCAGTCGCGACGGCGCCGTGTAGAGTACCTTCTTGACCGTCATCGTGCCGTACTTGGTGACGCGGGCATCAACCTCCTCGTAGTCGCTGCTGCGCCGCAC
>NZ_JBNYXW010000051.1:0-1423 GCF_051380875.1 Janthinobacterium woesei | reverse complement strand
GACCAGTTTTACCGCTTCTTCCCGAAGCTCTGGTGTGTATGTTGTTGAGCGTTTCATAAGTTCTCCAGTTGGTGAAGTTTACCAAACAAGAGTGTCCGAAAAAGTCAGGGTACCTCATTGTTCGAGACACTGTGCGACAGCAAGTTGATCTTTTTCATCAATAGATCTCCACGACAGCAAGTTGATCTTTTTCGGTCTGAAACCCCAAAGTACCTAGAATGCTGTCGCGGGAGTACTCACAATGCTGTCGGCGTACTCCAAGCTATTGACAGCATTGAGCTTAAACTGAGTTGATCTTTTGCGGCCTGAAACCCCAAAGTACTCAGAATGCTGTCGAGGGAGTACCCACAATGCTGTCGGCGTACTGGCGCGATTCTTTGAGTAGCAAATTCACTTCAGAAGCAGTAGCACATTTACTTCAAAGTACGTTGGCGTACTGCGCGCGTGCTGCTGTGTATTTCAAAAATTACGTAATCATCAATACGAAATGAATCCGTTGACGGTGTTTACGTAATCATTCGGACGAATCGCAAAAATCGTGAAAAGACGATTCGTCCGCAGCTTTAGGTAATCAAAGTCCGTAGTTTTAGGTAAGAGCGCTAAATTATCACATATGTTTCCCCTGACCCATCTTCTATTTTACATAATATAAATTATGCGAAGTATTGTGCTTTATCGCGAAAACCCCATTTTGCCAGCTCCCCGATTCGGATATGCGATTTTGCCTTCTTTTTCATAGCGGCTGTTCAACCAGTTTCCACTGTGCACTTGGTCGCACTTTGCCATTGCGGCTTGGCACTCTTCTCTAGTCCGCCACGCCGGCTCGTCTATAAATTTGCCGCCCATGACAAACTTTTGCCAGGTCTGGCTTCTTGCATGGCTTCTTCTACGCCTGCAAACTCGCACGTCCACCGCAGGCGCCGGATGTTGAAACGCTGATCGAGGTTGCGGGCGCCCTGATCTCTATACGCTTGATCTTGAAGGACGCATTACTTTCTTCGACCACGGAGTTGCTGACGCCGACCGGCGCGGCTGTGGCGTCCAGGCATTACCGGCAAAGTTTGGCGGACCAGGAACCGACGCCATTGTTTCGAGCTCGAAGCGCGCTACCGCCATGGCGCCATCGTGTACCTGCGGATGCGCGACGGCGTCATGGCTGGGCGGCGTGCATTTCGTGTATTTCGTGTATTTCGTGCGATAGCACGATATCAATGAAATCAAGACTTTGCAGAACATTGTGCATGAGAAGTCTCAATGCATGACTGCTGGAGGAACGCCTGCGCCTGCTGTATGACGACCCGGAAGGTAAAGTGGACCCATCAGTCAAGACACTTTGCCGGTTAGTTTAAGCTGTGCCCATTTCTACTGCATCAGCTGCTCGGCGCTGTCCCGTACTGCTCTTTTTCTGCTGCTGCTCACTGTC
>NZ_JBNYXW010000050.1:0-1444 GCF_051380875.1 Janthinobacterium woesei | reverse complement strand
GTAGCTTAACCGTAAGGAGGGCGCTTACCACGGTAGGATTCGTGACTGGGGTGAAGTCGTAACAAGGTAGCCGTATCGGAAGGTGCGGCTGGATCACCTCCTTTCTAGAGTTTGCACGAATCAGCAATGATTCACGCTTCAAATGTTCACACTTATCGGCTGTTTAATTAAGAAGAAACAGTAGTCGTAGTAGTACCGCGTTGGGGCTGTAGCTCAGCTGGTTAGAGCACCGTGTTGATAACGCGGGGGTCGTTGGTTCGAGTCCAACCAGCCCTACCAGTAAAGCTTCAAACGAAAGTGCAAATCTACTTTCGTTTGGTCATAGCTAAAAATCACTGGCAAAGCCAGATGCTTTTTAGAGGTAAGAGCCACGCAATACCCCGGGGGGATTAGCTCAGCTGGGAGAGCACCTGCTTTGCAAGCAGGGGGTCGTCGGTTCGATCCCGTCATCCTCCACCACGTTTTACCAAAAGTGCAAATGTAAGCCAGTCAATATGACCCGGGTTTAGATTTGATCTTTTAGCGATCAAAGCTGTTTCGTTCTTTAACAATCTGGAAGAAGTAAAGATTATTTATTGATTGAGTCTATACATGTAGCAATACATGAGGCGGCTCAATGGGTAATGATTGTATGTATCAACAAACAAGCAACAACGTTGTACTTTCTTATCCCTGTAGCGCTCTTTTCATTTGAAAGAATGAAGAGGCTAACGTTATAGGGACAAGCGAATAAGTGCACATGGTGGATGCCTTGGCGATTACAGGCGATGAAGGACGTAGTAGCTTGCGATAAGCTGCGGGGAGTGAGCAAACACACTTTGATCCGCAGATTTCCGAATGGGGCAACCCACCCTTTTAGGGTATTGCATACTGAATACATAGGTATGCAAGGCGAACGCGGCGAACTGAAACATCTAAGTAGCTGCAGGAAAAGAAATCAACCGAGATTCCCAAAGTAGCGGCGAGCGAAATGGGAAGAGCCTGTACGTGATAGTCGGACCGATAACAGAATCCTCTGGAAATGGGAGCCATAGTGGGTGATAGCCCCGTATGTGAAATTGGACCGGTGATACTAAGCGTACGACAAGTAGGGCGGGACACGTGACATCCTGTCTGAATATGGGGGGACCATCCTCCAAGGCTAAATACTCGTAATCGACCGATAGTGAACCAGTACCGTGAGGGAAAGGCGAAAAGAACCCCGGAAGGGGAGTGAAATAGATCCTGAAACCGTGTGCATACAAACAGTAGGAGCGGACTTGTTCCGTGACTGCGTACCTTTTGTATAATGGGTCAGCGACTTACATTCAGTGGCAAGGTTAACCGTATAGGGAAGCCGTAGAGAAATCGAGTCCGAATAGGGCGATCAGTCGCTGGGTGTAGACCCGAAACCAAGTGATCTACTCATGGCCAGGATGAAGGTGCGGTAACACGCCCTGGAGGT